>NZ_JBITCU010000024.1:0-86959 GCF_044453545.1 Streptomyces sp. NPDC051664
AGCCGGTGGCCGTTCGTCTATGCGGGCACCACACCGATGCCGGAGCAAACCCCCGGATCAGGTCGAACCCGTACACCACTTCCTTGGACGCAACCCCCCCAGACGGCCCGGCTAACCCCGGGTGGCCCCTGACCTGCGCTTACGTGCAGGTCAGGGGCCGTTTCCCCGATAGAACCCTCTGAAGTTGCTCAAGTCTGCTTTGGCTCCGCGGGGCCGGGGGCATCCCCCACTCACGCAAGAAGCGGAAGGAACATGAAGCGGGGGACCTCGCTTCGGGGGACGGAAGGACGTGAGGTCGGTGGGGGCTTTCTTCGGGGTGGTGGCCGGGATCGTTGTGATCGGCTGCGTCGTCGCGATGCGGCGGTCGGCGAACAGCAGCAAGTCGGTGTCCTCCCGGCGCTCCGGGCGCCGCGGTGCGGGTGGCGGCGCGGCCGCCGGTGGCAGCTGGTGGGCGGGCGGCGACGCCGGTGGCGGCGCGTCCTGCGGAGGCAGCAGTCACTCGGGCGGTCACTCCGGTGGTCACTCGTGCGGGGGCGGCTCCTCGTGCGGCGGTGGTTCGTCGTGCGGCGGCGGCGGGGGCGGATGCGGCGGAGGCAGCTGACACGGGGCAGCTGGTCCGCGTCACCGGGTACCCGGCGGGTGAACTCCCGCCGGGTACCTTTTTGTTGGGTCAGGCGGCGCGTAACCGGTGAACACGTGAACCGTAGGGCCCCCGAGGGGATGGAAACCACGTCAAGTTGGGCAAAAATGCTGTGGATCGTGGCACTTCGTGATTCCCTCGATGGAGAGAACATCCAGCCCTCGGACCCCAGTTGGACCTGATCGGGCGCTCCCCACCTCCCACGTATGTCGCCACGGGGGCGTCCCCTGTCCATGTGTCCACGCGTGTTTTGCGGAGCCGACCCATGCTCACGACCCTCCAGACGGCCTATTCCGACACCCGTGCTGCCGACCTGGCCTGGGCGCTGGGGCGCGAACCGCTCCCCGCCCTGGCCGTGCTCGACCTCCGGCTCGGCGGTGCCCAACTGCAACTGCGTCTGCTCGGCGCCTCCCATCAGGTGCTTCTCGAGGAGGACGGCGGCAGCTGCTCCGAGACGGTGGCCTGTATCCCCGGCAGCAGCACACCGCTGCCGCTCGGAGTCGCCAAACGGCTCGGGGAGTGGGAGTACGAATTCGCGGCGCGTGTCGAGACGCTCTCCGCGGACTCCTTCGCGGGGCGTGCGCAGGAGCTCCTCGCGCTGGTGACCGACCATCCGCACGGCCTCGCCGGGACGTTTCCCGGTAGTCCGCACGCCTTCACCGCCATGCTCGCGCAGCGGACGGAGGGCCAGGTGCGGTGGCGCACCTGGCATGCCTACCCGCAGGAGGGGCAACTGGTGGCGACCCGCACCTGCGTGGGCGTGCGGATGCCGGCGGTGGCTCACTGAAATTTCCTGAACACCGTTGCGTGCGCGGCACTTGCACCCTTGTGGGTGACAGGTGGCGACGCCCTCGTGACGTAGCGTTCGCATCATGATCGACCAGCAGGTGTCGCTGCGAGGGAGCGCGGCGCGAATCCCCGTGCGGCCGCGGACCGGCCGGCTCCTCGTGCTGGCCGCCGTGTTCGTCTGCGCCGCCTGCGGACTGGTGTACGAGCTCGAACTGGTCGCGCTCGCCTCCTACTTGATCGGAGACTCCGTCACCCAGGCCTCCGTGGTGCTGTCCGTGATGGTCTTCGCGATGGGAATCGGCTCGCTGCTCGCGAAACGGTTACGCAGCCACGCGGCAGTGGGCTTCGGACTGATCGAGGCGGGGCTCGCACTGATCGGCGGCTCCTCCGCGCTCGTGCTGTACGCGTCGTTCGCCTGGATCGGGGAGTCCCGGTTCGCGCTGGTCGGGTTCTCGCTCGCGATAGGCGTCCTCATCGGTGCGGAGATTCCGTTGCTGATGACTCTGATCCAGCGCGTCGACCGGCAGGACGCGGGCGGGACGGTCGCGGATCTCTTCGCCGCCGACTATGTGGGGGCGCTCGTCGGCGGACTGGCGTTCCCCTTCCTGCTGCTGCCGGTCCTCGGCCAGCTCACCGGGGCGCTGCTCACCGGCATGGTCAACGCGGCGGCGGGCGGGGCGCTGGTGCTGTGGGTGTTCCGCCGGGACCTCACCCCGCGGTCGCGGTGGCTGCTGATCCTCGTCAATGTGTCGGTGATCGCCCTGCTGGCCACCGCCACGGCCCTGGACGACGACTTCGAGCGGGCGGCGCGGCGCGCGGTGTACGGGGACGAGGTGCGGGTCGCCGTGCAGACCGATGTGCAGGAGGTGGTCCTCACCGGGACGGGCCGCAGCTCCCTGGACCTCTATCTGGACGGGCGGCTGCGGGTCAGCGCCCAGGACGAGTACCGGTACTACGAGGCGCTGGTCCATCCGGCGATGGACGGGCGCCACGCCCGGGTGCTGATCCTGGGCGGCGGCGACGGTCTGGCCGCCCGCGAGGTGCTGCGCTACCCGGACGTACGGAGCGTCACGCTCGTCGAGATCGACCCCGGTGTCACCCGACTGGCCCGTACGGATCCTGCGCTCTCCGCGCTGAACGCGCACGCGTACCGCGACCCGCGGCTGACGGCCGTGACGGCCGACGCGTTCAACTGGTTGCGGGCGGGGCGCGGCGGCTACGACGTGGTGATCTCCGATCTGCCCGATCCCGGCATCACGGCGAGTACGAAGCTGTACTCCGCGGAGTTCTACGGTCTGATCGCCGAGGCCCTGGCCCCGGGTGGCCGCCTGGTGGTGCACGGGGGGCCGCCGAATACCCGGCCGCGGACGTTCTGGACGGTCGAGGCATCCGTGCGGGCGGCGGGCCTGAGCTCCCGCACGTACGGCATCAGCGGCCGCCGCACCGGCTTCGCGGCGGGCCCGGACCGCGCGAAGGCCCCGCACGGCTGGGGCTTCGTCCTCGCCCGGCGGGGGCCGCGAGCCCCGGCGCTGGGACTGTCCCCCCGGGCGCCGAAGCTCCGCTCGCTGACCGAAGGGGTGCTGGCGGGCGCGGCCCGGTACGCGGAGCGGGGGCGGCTGCCGGAGCAGGCGCCGTCGACGCTGGTGCATCCGCGGTACTGGGAGGAGCCGTGAGGGGGCGGGGAGGTCTTGGGTGCCGAGTGCAGCTTCCGGGTGCGGAAGCGCTGACGGGGCGGCCGCGCCTGAGTAGGCTCGGTTTCCATGGAGCATGAGGTGTTCGTTCCGGTTCCGGTCCTGTCCCTTCGGCGGACGCTGGGCGATCCTGCCCGGGTCGCGCGCTGTGTACCGGGCCTCCAGCAGGACGCCGACGCGTCCGCGGGCCCCCTGTCCGGCCGGCTCAAGGTCAGGATCGGCAGCCACACGATCACATACCGCGGCACGCTGACTTCGGCCGCGCTGCCGGACGGGGCCGGGATCTCCGTCGAGGGCGAGGGCGTCGAGGCGCGGGGCGGCGGCTCGGCGAAGCTCGCTCTGACGATTCGCCTGACGGAGGCGGACGGCGGTACGACGATCGGTTTCACGGGCACGGCGGGCGGCGAGGGCCGCATCGTGGAACTGGAACACGAGGCGACGCTCGCGGCGGCCCACCGGCTGCTGGACCGCTTCACGCAGCAGTTGGTGACGGAGACGCTGGCGTCCCACGGACCGGCTGCCGACGGACCGGCGGGCGAGTCCGGCGGGGCGGTCGTGGACCTGGCCGTCGACGAAGCCGTGGACCGGGCGATCGAGGAGGCCGCGGAGACGGCGGACGAGACGACGGTGGGGGAGTCCCCCGAGGCGGCCCCCGACGGCTCTTCCGAAGAGTCGCCCGAGGGCGGGCCCGCCCAGGACGACGCCGGGTCACTCCCCGGTACCGGTTCGGTCTTCGACGCGCCCGTCCCCCCGCCGTCGCTCGACCCCGTTGCGGACATGGAGTTCACCGTCCCCGACGAACCGCCCGCCGAGGCCGCGCACGCCCGGCGGACCATGATCGGGCGCAGTGCCGAGGAGGTCGACCACGCGCCGCCGCGCGGGCGGTACGCCCCCGTGCCGTCAACCGAATCGACCACTGCGGGCGCCACCCTGCGCTGGGTGGCTCCGGCGGCCGCCCTCGCGCTCGCCTCCGCGGTCGTGGTGGGCCGGGCGCTGCGGCGCCGGAGGTAGCGACGCCAGTAGTGTCGTCGTGTGAGCAGTAGCGAGAAGAACGTCCGGCTGTCCGTCGGCGACACCGAGTTGACCGTGAACCCCGCCAACGGCTGCCGGATCAGCAGCCTCCGGATCGGCGGTACCGAGCTGCTGCGGCAGGGGGAGCGGTACGGCTGCTTCCCGATGGTGCCGTGGTGCGGGCGGACCGGGTACGGCCACTTCCTCAACGGCGATGTGCCTCATCAGCTGCCCCTGAACTCCCCGCCGCACGCCATTCACGGCACCGGCCGCGACACGGCCTGGTGCACCGCCAAGGCGGGCGAGTCGCAGGCCGCGTTCTACTACGACCTCGCCGAGCCGTGGCCGTATCCGGGCCGGGTGACCCAGACCTTCGAACTGGCCGAGGACTCACTCACGCTCGCGTTCGGTATCGAGACGTACGGGGACTCGTTCCCGGCGCAGGCCGGCTGGCACCCGTGGTTCCTGCGGAACCTCGGGACCGGCGCCGACGTACAGATCGCATTCGACGCCGCCTGGCAGGAGGAGCGGGGCGAGGACCATCTGCCGACCGGCCGCCGGATCCCGGCCATGCCCGGCCCGTGGGACGACTGCTTCGGGATGCCCGACGGGGTCGATGTGACGCTCACCTGGCCGGAGCAACTGGAGTTGAAGGTGAAGAGCCGGGCCGAGTGGGTCGTCGTCTACGACGAACAGGCCGAGGCGGTCTGCGTGGAGCCGCAGTCGGGCCCGCCGAACGGACTGAACACCATGCCCCGGTATGTGACCCCGATCGAGCCGCTGGAGATCGCGACGACCTGGAGCTGGCGCAGGCTCTGAGCCGGACTCGCCCTGAGGGCTGTCCTGTAATCCCCGGTGGATCAGCACGCGGCGTGGGATGCGGTGCATCGCAAGGCGGAGGGACGTCCGCACACTGGATGTATTCGGTGTTCCGACGACGTGGCGAGGTGCCGTAGCTGTCGTCGTGCGCCCGCCGGGGACTACGGGACAGCCCTTAAGCTCGTAGCCATGACTGACGTACGCGCTGAGCTGCTCCAGCAGATCAAGGACAAGGCCGTGGTGCACGGCAAGGTGACCCTCTCCTCGGGTCTGGAAGCCGACTGGTACATCGACCTGCGTCGCATCACGCTGGACGGCACGGCCGCTCCGATGGTCGGTCAGGTCATGCTCGACGAGACCGCCGAGCTGGACTACGACTGCGTGGGCGGGCTGACGCTGGGCGCCGACCCGGTGGCCACGTCGATGCTGCACGCCTCCGCCGCGCGCGGGAAGACCCTGGACGCGTTCGTCGTCCGCAAGGCGCAGAAGGCGCACGGCATGCAGCGCCGTATCGAGGGCACGGACGTGAAGGGCCGCCGTTGTCTGGTGGTCGAGGACACCTCGACCACCGGCGGCTCGCCGCTGACGGCCGTCGAGGCGGTGCGCGAGGCCGGTGGCGAAGTCGTCGCCGTCGCCACGATCGTGGAGCGGGGTGCCGCTCCGGCCATTGCCGAGGCCGGTCTTCCGTACGTCCACGCCTACACGGTGGCGGACCTCGACCTGGCCTGATTGCCGGCCTGATCTGCGATTTTCTTCGAGGGCGGACGGTTTCACGTGAAACCGTCCGCCCTTGTCGTATGCCTTCAGTTCCCCGGTCCGAACGTTGAGGGAGTACGCCGGGTGGAGCCGAAGCGAGAGTCTGGGAAGATGGGGGCGACGATGACGTCGCCCCCAGGTCAGGGAACCAGCAACGCACACCCGCACATCCCAAGGAGCGGACAGATGCCCATCGCAACCCCCGAGGTCTACGCCGAGATGCTCGACCGGGCGAAGGCAGGCAAGTTCGCCTACCCGGCCATCAATGTGACGTCGACCCAGACCCTGCACGCTGCACTGCGCGGCTTCGCGGAGGCGGAGAGCGACGGCATCGTCCAGATCTCCACCGGTGGGGCGGAGTTCCTGGGCGGCCAGTACAACAAGGACATGGTCACGGGCGCCGTCGCCCTCGCCGAGTTCGCGCACATCGTCGCCGCCAAGTACGACGTCACGGTCGCGCTGCACACCGACCACTGCCCCAAGGACAAGCTGGACGGTTACGTACGTCCGCTGCTCGACATCTCCGCCGAGCGCGTCGCCAAGGGCCTGAACCCGCTGTTCCAGTCCCACATGTGGGACGGTTCGGCCGAGACCCTCGCCGACAACCTGGCCATCGGCCAGGAGCTGCTGGCCAAGGCCGCCGCCGCCAAGATCATCCTCGAGGTCGAGATCACCCCGACCGGTGGCGAGGAGGACGGCGTCACCCACGAGATCAACGACGAGCTGTACACGACCGTCGATGACGCGCTCCGTACCGCCGAGGCGCTCGGCCTGGGCGAGAAGGGCCGCTACCTGCTGGCCGCCTCCTTCGGCAACGTGCACGGCGTCTACAAGCCGGGCAACGTCGTGCTCCGCCCCGAGCTCCTCAAGGACCTGCAGGAGGGCGTCGGCGCCAAGTACGGCAAGTCGTCCCCGTTCGACTTCGTCTTCCACGGCGGCTCCGGCTCCACCGAGCAGGAGATCGCCACCGCGCTGGAGAACGGCGTCGTGAAGATGAACCTCGACACCGACACCCAGTACGCCTTCACCCGCCCGATCGTGGACCACATGTTCCGCAACTACGACGGCGTGCTGAAGGTCGACGGCGAGGTCGGCAACAAGAAGTTCTACGACCCGCGCAGCTGGGGCAAGTCCGCCGAGGCGGGCATGGCCAAGCGCGTCACGGAGGCCTGCGCCAACCTGCGGTCCACCGGCACCAAGCTGAAGTAGTAGGTACGAACGGCGGCCGTGGGCCCGGTACTCCCTGGGATGCCGGGCCCACGGCATGTCCGCGAACGAGCACGAGGAGCCCACTGTGCAAGCGAACGCGCGCTATGACTTCGACACCGTCATCGACCGCAGGGGCACCTGGTGTGTCCAGTGGGACGGGGTCGCCGACCGGTTCGGTGTCGACGGGCTGCTCCCGTTCACCATCTCCGACATGGACTTCGAGACGGCCCCCGAGGTCCTGACCGCACTGCGGACCCGACTCGACCACGGCGTACTCGGCTACACCAGCTGGCAGCAGGACGACTTCCGGTCGGCGATCGCGCACTGGTACGAGACCCGGTACGGCACCGAGCTGGACACCGGCCGGCTGGTCTACGGCCCGTCCGTGCTCAGCCAGTTCTCGCAGCTCCTCCAGATGTGGACGGCCGAGGGCGACGGCGTGGTCGTCCACACCCCCACGTACGACGGCTTCCGCAAGGCGATCACCGGCCTCGGCCGCGAGCTGCGGGGCGTGCCGCTGGGGGACACCGGGGCGCTGGAACGGGAACTGGCCCGCCCCGACGCGAAGGTGCTGGTGCTCTGCTCGCCGCACAACCCGACGGGCCGGGTGTGGACGGAGCCCGAGCTGGTCGACATGGCAGCTCTGGCCGCGCTCCACGGGGTCGCGGTGATCAGCGACGAGATCCATGCCGACTTCGTGCACGACGGCCACCGGCATGTGCCGTGGACGCGGGTTTCCGGTGAAGCCCGCTGGGCGGTGATCTCGTCCGCGTCCAAGTCCTTCAATTTCCCGGCGCTGACCGGCTCGTACGGCATCATCGGCGATCCGGCCGACCGGACCGAGTTCCTGCGCCGCATGGAAACGGCGGAGGGCCTGGCCTCCCCGGCGGTGCTGTCGCTCACCGCGCACATAGCCGCGTACCGGCAGGGCGGGCCGTGGCTGGACGCGGTACGCGTGTACGTGGCCGGGAACCTGGCCCTGGTCGCGGAACGCCTGAACGCGGCGTTCCCCGAACTGTCCTGGCAGCCCCCGCAGGCCGGCTATCTGGCGTGGATCGATCTGCGTCCCCTGGGTGTGGACGACGAGGCGCTGCAGCGGGTGCTGATCGAGCGCGAGAAGGTCGCGATCATGCCGGGTGCGGTGTACGGGGCCGAGGGGTTCCTGCGGTTGAACGTGGGGTGCCCGCGGAGCAAGGTCGAGGCGGGCGTGCAGGCGTTGGTGCGGGCGCTGGAGGCCGTGAGGTAGCGGACGGCTGGCCGCCCGGCGGCGAAGGGCGAACGCGTTTTCCCTGGGGCGCCGTGCGTCAGCCGAGCGGGGAGGCGTGTCCCGGCCGGCATCCGGAAGGGACGCTGTTTCCACTGATGTCGAAGTCCCCGCAGGTGAGAAAGACGTGGTTCAACTGGCCGAGCCCGTAGGCGAGCGCGCCGACGACCACGACGACGCCGATGACCGTCCTTCGCTCGCGCGTGGAGAGTTCCGACTCCCCGAAGAGCAGGAGGTGCAGGAGCACCCAGACCAGCAGCGGGGTGCCGATGATGCTGAGGATGCCGCCCGCCAGGAAAAGAGTCTTGTCCGGCCAGCCGTCGTGGCGGGGCACGACGGCGGCGATGACGAGCCACACGCTGGGCAGGGCCAGACAGGACCAGTACATCCAGCCGTGCCGCGGCCCGCGTTCGCGCATCAGCAGGGCGGTCAGCATCACGGCGGTCGACACGGCCCAGAGGGTGAGCAGTTGGTAGTAGAAGACGACGTTGTAGGCGCCGAGTGTGAAGGCGGGCTCCCAGATCGCCAGCGCTCCGCCGCCGGCGATCACGGCGGTCCTCGGTACCACCTGGCCGATGGCGGCGCTGCGGCTGCGGTGGGGGCCCGGGCCCGTGCCTGCGCCCGTATCTGCGCCCGTGCCGGTACCCGCGCCTGCACCCGGGTCTGCGGAGCGGGTCTCGTCGTCATCCATGGAATCCATCTCCGGAACCGGGACATTTCCACACACATTACTCAGCGCTCACGCGCTGCGGGTGCGGGCGCGGGCGACGAGCAGGGCAGCCGGACCCGGACTGGCCGGAGCGCCCCGTAGCGGCGATGCTGCTCGCATGGGTGAGACACCGGCCGGTGAGATCCGTGCTGCCTCCACACCCGGGCGCTGGGTCGTCCTGACCACCGTCCTCGGGTCCAGCATGGCCATGCTCGACTCCACCGTCATCAACGTTGCCCTGCCCCGCATCGGCAAGGACCTCGGCACCGACCTGGCCGCCCTTCAGTGGACCGTCAACGCCTACATGCTGACGCTCGCGGGGCTGATCCTTCTCGGTGGGGCGCTCGGGGACCGGTACGGGCGGCGAAGGGTCTTCGTCGTGGGGGTGATCTGGTTCGCCAGTGCCTCGCTGCTGTGCGGCATTGCGCCGAATGCCGCCGTTCTGATCGGTGCCCGCGCCCTCCAGGGAGTGGGCGGGGCGCTCCTCACCCCCGGGTCGCTGGCGTTGATCCAGGCAAGTTTTCATCCGGACGACCGGGCGCGCGCGGTCGGGCTGTGGTCGGGGTTCGGTGGAGTGGGGGCCGCCATCGGGCCGTTCGTCGGGGGGTGGCTCGTCGACGGCCCCGGGTGGCGCTGGGTGTTTCTGATCAATGTGCCGGTCGCCGCCGTCTGCGTGCCGGTGGCGCTGCGCCACGTACCCGAGTCGCGGGACCCCCAAGCACACGGGCGCTTCGATGTTCTGGGCGCCGCGCTCGGCGCGCTGGCTCTTGCCCTGGTGACGTACGCGCTGATCGAGGCGCCCGGGCAGGGGGCATCCGCTGCGGTGATCGGGACGGCCGTGGGCGGAATCCTGCTCGGAGTGGCGTTCGTGCAGGTGGAGCGGCGGCGGGCGCACCCCATGCTGCCACCGTCGGTGTTCGCGTCCCGGCAGTTCACCGCCGTCAATGTCGTCACGCTCTGTGTGTACGCGGCGCTCGGCGGCTATTTCTTCCTCTCCGCCATCCAGCTCCAGGTCGTGGCCGGGTACTCCGCCCTCGGCGCCGGGACCGCCCTCCTGCCGACCACGGTGCTGATGCTGCTGTTCTCCGCCTCGTCGGGCGAGCTGGGGCAGCGGATCGGACCCCGTATCCCGCTCACCGTCGGGCCGCTGCTCGCCGCCGCCGGGATGCTGCTCATGCTGCGCGTGGGGCCCGGCGACGCCTCCGTCCAGGCGTACGTACAGCACGTGCTGCCCGCCGTCGCCGTGCTCGGACTCGGCCTGGTCACCCTGGTGGCGCCGCTCACCGCGACCGTCCTCGCCTCCGTCGACACCACGCGGGCCGGACTGGCGAGCGGGATCAACAACGCCGCCGCCCGCGCTGCCGGCCTGATCGCCGTGGCCGCGCTGCCGCTGCTGGCCGGGATGGGGCCGGAGGCGTACCGCGACGCCGGTCAGTTCGCAGCGGCCTTCAAGCGGGCCATGCCGATGTGTGCCGGCCTGATGGTGCTGGGCTCGGTGATCGCCTGGGCGACCGTACGGACACCGCCCGCGGTCCGGAAGAGCAAGGCGCGTCCCGCATGCACCGTGCACTGCGCTGTCGAGGCGCCTCCCCTGGAGCCCGCTCGGGACGAGAACGGGGACCCCGGCCGGACCTGACCGGTCCGAGGACGCCCGGCTACCCCCGGCGCGCATGTGCCAGGCACACTTGAACCCATGTCCATCCACGAGAACCTGCTCGGGGGGCCTCCCCCGACCCACCTGCCCGACGACCCCGAGCCGCGCGAGCTCCTCGCGAACGGCACGGCCCCGGCCGATGTCGCCGCGAAGTACCCGACCTCTTCGCTGGCCTGGGCACAGCTCGCCGACGAGGCGTTCGAGGGCGGCCGCGTCATCGAGTCGTACGCCTACGCCCGCACCGGCTACCACCGTGGCCTCGACGCACTGCGCCGGGCCGGCTGGAAGGGCCACGGGCCCGTACCGTTCGAGCACGAGCCGAACCGCGGTTTCCTGCGCGCCCTGCACGCCCTCGCGCGCGCCGCCCAGTCGATCGGTGAGCAGGAGGAGTACGAGCGCTGCTCGACGTTCCTCCGCGACTCGTCACCGACCGCCGCCGAGATCCTGGGTTAAGGCCTCCGGGACGGTATTCGGGCCCCGCAGACGTACCGCCGTCTGCGGGGCCTGCACGTTTCCCCGGGGTCCGCTTAGGATGCGGGCAGGGGACCGGAGCTCCATCACCTCACGGAAGGGGCGGACCGCTACCCGGAAGCTCGTGTCGAGGAGACAGCAATGTCGACGATCCACCCCGACCCCGAAGCCACCGGTGCGGACACCCCGCACCTGGACTTCGCGGGAACGACTCCGTACGAGGACTACGTCCAGGCGGATGTCCTGACCCACCTCCAGCACCTGCGCTCCGACGATCCGGGCGAGATGGTCTTCCTGGTCACCACCCAGGTCATGGAGCTGTGGTTCACGGTCATCGTCCATGAGTGGGAGACCGCGGCGCACGCCCTGCGTGAGGACCGGCTGCCGGTCGCGCGCGATGCGCTGAAGCGGTCGGTACGGGAACTGGAAGCGCTCAACGCGTCCTGGACGCCGCTCGCCCAGCTCACCCCCGCCCAGTTCAACTCCTACCGCGCCGCACTCGGCGAGGGCTCCGGCTTCCAGTCGGCGATGTACCGGCGGATGGAGTTCCTGCTCGGCGACAAGTCCGCTTCCATGCTCGTACCGCACCGGGGCGCGCCCCGCGTCCACGCCGAGCTGGAGAAGGCGCTCGCCGAGCCGAGCCTGTACGACGAGGTGCTCGCCCTGCTCGCCCGGCGCGGCCACGGGGTGCCGCAGTCCGTGCTCGGCCGCGACCTGACGCAGAAGTACGAGCCGTCCCCCGAGGTCGAGGCCGTCTGGACGGAGATCTACTCCGACCCCGAGGGGTACGACGAGCTCGTCCGGCTCGGCGAGGCTCTCACCGACGTCGGCGAACTGGTGTGGCGCTGGCGCAACGACCACCTCGTCGCCACCCGGCGCGCGATGGGCTCGAAGACCGGCACCGGCGGCTCCGCCGGGGTCGCGTGGCTGGAGAAGCGGGCCACGAAGAACGTGTTCCCCGAGCTGTGGACGGCGCGCAGCCATGTCTGAGACCTTCGCCGCGCGGGCCGCGGCACTCGACACCGCCGACGAACTCGCGGATCTGCGCAAGCTGTTCACCCTCGACGACGGGGTGTACCTCGACGGCAACTCGCTCGGCGCGCTGCCACGACACGTACCCGCCCGGGTGCAGGAGGTCCTCACCCGCGAGTGGGGCGAGCTGCGCATCCGGTCCTGGGACGAGAGCGGCTGGTGGACCGCGCCCGAGCGGATCGGCGACCGGATCGCCCCGCTCGTGGGGGCCGCCGCGGGACAGATCGTCGTCGGCGATTCGACGAGCGTGAACGTCTTCAAGGCCGTCGTCGCCGCGAGCCGGCTGGCGCCGGAGGGTCGCGACGAGATCCTCGTCGACGCGACGACGTTTCCCACGGACGGGTACATAGCCGAGTCCGCCGCCCGGATGACCGGGCACCGGCTCGTCCCCGTCGCACCCGGGGACGTGCCCGGCGCGGTCGGGCCCCGTACCGCGGTCGTCCTGCTCAACCACGTCGACTTCCGAACCGGCCGGCTGCACGACCTGCCCGGCCTCACCGCCACCGTGCACGCGGCGGGCGGCCTCGCCGTCTGGGACCTGTGCCACAGCGCGGGCGCACTGCCCGTGGGCCTGGACGCGCACGGGGTGGACCTGGCGGTCGGCTGTACGTACAAGTACCTGAACGGCGGGCCCGGTTCGCCCGCGTACCTGTACGTCGCCGAGCGGCATCAGGCGGTATTCGACTCGCCGCTGCCGGGGTGGACGTCGCATGCCGACCCGTTCGCGATGGATCCCGGGTACGCGCCCGCGGACGGTTCCGTACGCGGCCGGGTCGGAACCCCCGACATTCTGTCCATGCTGGCGCTCGAAGCGGCGCTGGACGTGTGGGACGGGGTGCCGGTCGAGGCGGTACGTGCCAAGTCGCTGGCCCTGACGGACTTCTTCCTGGAATGCGTCGGGGCGTATGCGCCGGAGGGTGTGGTCGTTCCGGTCACGCCGCAGGCGCATGCGGAGCGCGGCAGCCAGGTGTCGTTGCGGTGCGTGGAGGCGGGGATCGCCGAGCCGGTGATGCGTGCGCTGATCACGCGGGGCGTGGTCGGGGACCTGCGGCGGCCGGATGTGCTGCGGTTCGGGTTCACGCCGCTCTACGTGGGGTTCGCGGATGTGGAGCGGGCTGCGCGGGTGCTGGGTGAGGTGCTGGGCGAGGTGTCGGGCAGGGCGCTCGACGGGGTGCTCGGCGAGGTGTGACGCCCGCCGCGTCCCCACGGTGAACCCCGTGGGGACGCGGCGCCGCGTGCTGATACCGTCCCCGCTGGTCAGGCCAGTTGGGCATCTCTGTCGGATGGTTGGAGCAGCATGTCGGATTCCGCCGCGCGTGATCGGGACGCAGTCGAGACCGAGTCGGCCTTCTCGCATCCGGCCGTCGCCCCCGACGCCTCGGCCGCCTACGGCGACCACCCCGACCAGGTGATCGACTTCTACGCCCCGCGCGACGGGCGGGCCGGGGCACCCGTCGTGGTCGTCCTGCACGGTGGTGCGTGGCGGGGGCCGTACGACCGGCTCCATGTGACGCCGTTCGCGGACTTCCTGGCCCGGCGCGGGTTCGCCGTCGCCAACGTCGAGTACCGGCGCGGCAGCGAGCTCCCGCAGCAGCGGGGTTCCGGTCCGGTCGCGGGCCGCTGGCCGGAGACCTTCGACGATGTCGCCGCGGCGATGGACGCGTTGCCCGGACTGCTGGCCGTCGCGCTTCCGGAGGCCGATGCGCGACGGATCGTCGTCACCGGGCACTCCGCGGGCGGGCAGCTGGCGCTGTGGGCCGCGGCCCGGCACGTACTGCCGCAGGGGTCGCCATGGCGGCTTGCCTCGGCGCCGCCGCTGCGCGGGGTCGTCGCCCTCGCGCCGATCGCCGACTTCGCCACGGCGGTGGAGCTGGATGTCTGCTCCGGCGCGGTGGGGCAACTCCTGGGGCGGGAAGCGGACTTCGCCGCGCGGAGCCCGTACGCCGATCCGGCCGCGCTGCTGCCGACCGGGATCGCCACCGCGGTCGTACAGGGACGCACCGATCTGACCGTGCCGCACGCGGTCGCCGAGGCGTTCGTGGACGCGGCGGCCAAGGCGGGCGAGACGGTGGGGCTGACGCTGCTGGAGGAGGTCGGGCACTTCCCGCTGATCGATCCGGCGGCGGACGCGTGTGCGGTGGTGGCGGAGGAGATCGCCCAGTTGGCGTGGTGACAGGGGGTGCCGGGGGCAGCCGGCAGTCGCATTTGTCACCGATTTCCCGGGTCCAGTAGTCCTTGCGACGGATGCCGCAGGATCCGTATCACTGCTGACGACGTCGCGGGCACGGCCGCCTACCTTGGGAGCGTGACCGAGACCAACAGGACCAGAAGCCCCGAGTTCCGGCTGGCCGCCGGGGCGATAGGCGGCCTGCGGCAGGACCTCTTCCATGACGCGTTCGACTACCGTCCGCTGGCGCCCATGCGGACCGACGGGGCGCTGACCCGGCGGCTGTCCGAGCGGATGCGCGCGCGGGCCGCCCGGACGCCGCACGCACTGGTCGGGCTGGCCGCGCTGATCACGGCCCTCATAGGCATCGGCTTGGGGAACGGCTCCGGGCCCTGGTCCGGGATCGGGATCGTCCTGGCCGGGCTGCTCCCGGCGTTGACCGTCGTGATGACGCTGTTCCGGCCGGTCGGCGCGTTCTGGATGTCGATGGCGCTCACTCCGGTGACCGCCGCGATCGCCGGCGGCGAATGGCCGTGGGTGCCGAGCATGTTCTTCTCGCACCTGGTGGTGCTCGTCGTGGTCGCGGCCCGGACCCGGCCGCGTACCGCCGCCTGGATGTGGCTCCTGACCCTGGTGTTCGGCAGCTTCCTGGAGAATTTCGGCTGGCACTACTCGTCGACCACCGGGCCCATGGCCGTGGCCTCCGCGTTCGCCCTGCTCGTGGTGACCGTCGTGCAGACCCGCCGGGAGGCGGAGCGCGAGGTGACCGTGCAGCGCACCGTCACCGCCGTGGAACGCGACCGGCGCACGCTGCTGGAGGAGCGCACCACCATCGCCCGTGAGCTGCACGACGTGGTCGCCCACCACATGTCGGTCGTCGCGATCCAGGCCGAGGCCGCCCCGTACCGGGTGGAGAACCCGCCGCCCGAGCTGGAGCAGGCCTTCGTCACCATCCGGGAGAACGCCGTCGCAGCCCTCACCGAACTGCGCCGGGTCCTCGGCGTCGTACGGGCCGAGGACTACGAGGCGCCGGACGCCCCGCAGCCCACCCTCGCCGAGCTGGACGGACTGCTCGCCAATGTGGCGGACGCGGGCCTGGTGGCGGAGAAGACCGTCACCGGTGCGGTACGCGAACTGCCGCAGGGCGTCGAGCTGTCGGCGTACCGGATCATCCAGGAAGCCCTCAGCAACACGTTGCGGCACGCGCCCGGCGCCACCGCCAAGGTCGAGATCGGCTATGTGCTCGGCGGGCTCGGGCTGCGGGTCGTCAACGGGCCGCCGACCGGCCCGGTGAAGCCCTCGCCGGGCGCCGGGCACGGCATTACGGGGATGCGGGAGCGGGTCGCCATGCTGAACGGCGAGATGACCGCCGGGACGACCGTGGACGGCGGGTACGAGATCGCCGTGTTCATCCCCGTACCGCCGGCCCAGGAACCGACGCAGAGCGAGACCTCATGAACGACATCCGTGTACTGATCGTCGACGACCAGATGATGGTCCGCGAGGGCTTCTCGGTGCTCCTGGGGGCGATGCCGGGCATCGAGGTCGTCGGCGAGGCCGTCGACGGCCGGCAGGCCATCGCCCAGGCCGCCGCGCTGCGGCCCGACGTGGTGCTGATGGACATCCGGATGCCGGAGCTCAACGGCATCGAGGCGACCCGTGAGATCGTCGCCAACGACGCGGCAGCCAAGGTGCTCGTGCTGACCACGTTCGACCTCGACGAGTACGTGTACCAGGCGCTGCGCGCCGGGGCGTCCGGGTTCCTGCTGAAGGACGCCTCCGCCCGCCAGCTCGCCGACGGGGTACGGGTGGTGGCGTCCGGGGAGGCGCTGCTGGCGCCGACCGTCACGAAGCGGCTGATCACCGAGTTCTCCCGGCTCGCCGGGGCCCCGCGGCCGCCCGCGCTCGCCCGGATCGGCGATCTGACGGAGCGCGAGACGGAGGTGCTCGTCCTGATCGCGCAGGGTCTGTCGAACGCGGAGATCGCCTCGCATCTGGTGGTCGCCGAGTCCACCATCAAGACGCATGTGAGCCGCATCCTGGTGAAACTGGGGCTGCGGGACCGTACCCAGGCGGCAGTGTTCGCGTACGAGGCGCGGCTGGTCACCCCGGCCTGAGCTGCCCACCGGCGGGCCGGGCGGTTAGCGTCCTTCCATGCACCCGTCCCGACAGCCCGAGTCCGCCGCTTCGTTCGATCCCTGGTCGCCGGCGTTCGTCGCCGATCCGTACCCCGCCTACGCCGCGCTGCGGGCCACCGGCCGGGTGCACCGGTTCGAGCCCACGGACCAGTGGCTCGTCCCGCACCACGCCGATGTGTCGGCGCTGCTGCGGGACCGGCGCCTGGGCCGCACGTATCTGCACCGCTTCACCCACGAGGAGTTCGGCCGCACGCCCCCGCCCGCCGGGTACGAGCCCTTCACCACGCTCAACGGGCAGGGGCTCCTCGACCTGGAGGCCCCCGACCACACCCGGATCCGGCGCCTGGTCTCCAAGGCGTTCACCCCGCGTACGGTGGAGCAGCTCGTCCCGACGGTACGGCGGCTGGCCGCCGAGCTGGTCGACAGCTTCGTCGAGGCGGGCGGCGGCGACCTGCTCACCGCGGTCGCCGAACCGCTGCCCGTCGCCGTCATCGCCGAGATGCTGGGCATTCCCGCGTCCGACCGCGCTCCGCTGCGGCCCTGGTCGGCGGCGATCTGCGGGATGTTCGAACTGAACCCGTCCGAGGAGACCGCGAGCGCCGCCGTTCGCGCCTCGGTGGAATTCTCCGCCTATCTACGGGGGTTGATCGCGGAGCGCCGCAGGAACCCCGGTGCGGATCTGATCTCCGCGCTCATCGCCGCGCACGACGAGGGGGAGCGGCTGAGCGAGCAGGAGATGGTCTCCACCTGTGTGCTGCTGCTGAACGCGGGCCACGAGGCGACGGTCAACACCACGGTGAACGGCTGGTGGACGCTGCTGCGTCACCCCGAGCAGCTGGCGGCCCTGCGCGCCGACCACGGGCTGCTGCCCACGGCCGTGGAGGAGTTGCTGCGGTACGACACTCCGTTGCAGATGTTCGAGCGCTGGGTCCTCGACGACATCGAGATCGACGGCACGGTGATTCCGCGGGGTTCGGAGGTGGCGCTGCTGTTCGGGTCGGCGAACCGGGACCCGGAGCGGTTCACGGAGCCGGAGACGCTGGACCTGTCCCGGCGGGAGAATCCGCATGTCTCGTTCGGCGCCGGCATCCACTTCTGCCTGGGCGCGCCACTGGCCCGGGTCGAACTCGCGGCGTCCTTCGGCGAGTTGCTGCGCCGGGCCCCCGGCATGCGGCTGACGGCCGAGCCGGAGTGGAACCCGGGGTATGTGATCAGGGGCCTGCGGGAGCTGCGCGTGGAGCTGTGACGGGAAGCCGCCGGGCGCTGCTCGGCACGCCGGGCCGCACACGAGGCGCGGTCTCTCCAGGACGTCGAAGGCGGCACCGAAGGCGGTGACGCAAGCAGGGCCACGGCACAGGAGAGGGCCCGGTCCCACTTTCCTCCAGGAGACAGCGGCCGGCCCCCGGAAGAGTTCTGCCCTTCCGAGGGCCGGCCGCATGGAGGTCCGCCCGTGCATGCGGTTCAGCCGGACTCGGTCCGGCCGGACCGTTGCTCAGGTCAGGAGGTCGCGCCGCCGCAGCGCCGCCAGTCCCGCGGCCGTCAGCGCCACCGCCATCGCGGTGAGCAGCAGCACGGGAGCCCACTGCATCTCGGTGCCCGGCAGCTTCGGCAGATGGCCGAAGGGTGACAGGTCCATCACTGACCGGGGCAGGTCGAGCGCCGGGCCGATCCACCCGATCAGCAGGCACGCTCCGACCACACCCCAGGCCGCCGGAGCCGCTTTGGGAAGCGCTCCGTACAGCAGGACCGCCAGACCGCCGAGGAGCCAGATCGCGGGCACCTGGACCAGCGCCGCCCCGAGCACCGCGCCGAACTCGTCGCCGTATCCGACGGCCAGACCGAGCCCGCCGACCAGCATGATGGCGACCGCGCCGCCGAACGCGATCACCAGGTGCCCGGCTGCCCACCGCAAACGCCCCAGGCGGTTCGCGAGCAGCGGTTCGGCGCGCTGCGAGGTCTCCTCGCTGTGCAGGCGGAGGATCGATGCCACCACGTACAACGCGGCCATCATCCCCAGCATCCCGACCATCGTGGCCAGGAAGGCCTGGGTCATGCCCTCCTGTCCGCCCATCCGCGCGAAGATCTCCTTGGCCTGCTCGTTGTCGCCCACCAGGTCGGCCGCACCCTCGGCCATGCCGCCGAAGACGACGCCCGCCACGGCGAAGCCCACGGTCCAGCCGAGCAGTGTGCCGCGCTGCAGCCGCCAGGCCAGGCCACCCGCGGTGGCGAGTCGGCCCTCGGCAGGGCCCGGACGGGCCGGGAGGAAGCCCATGCCGATGTCGCGCCGCCCGGCCAGTGCGTACGCGGCCGCGGCCTGAGCCGCGATTGCCGCCACGAAGAGCAGCAGCACCCACCAGCGCTCGCCGGCGTACGGCCGCATGTTCTCGGCCCAGCCGATCGGCGACAGCCAGGTCAGTACGGACGACCCGTCGTTCACACCGGAGTCTCCGGCCGCCCGCAGCAGGAAGGCGAGGCCGAGCACGCCGCCGGTCATCCCCTTGGCGAGCCGCGCGCTCTCGGTGAGCTGCGCGACGATCGCGGCCATGGTGGCGAAGAGCATTCCGGTCGCGCCGACGGCGAGCCCGAGCGCCAGCGCCCCTGTTCCGCCCTGTGCGGCGAGGCCGCCCGTGATGAACAGCGTGACCAGCGCGTTGGCGGCCAGGGCGGTGAACAGCGCCGATGTCAGCGGGGCGCGCCGCCCCACCATTGCTGAGGAGAGCAGTTCCTGACGGCCTGTCTCCTCCTCCTCGCGGGTGTGCCGGATGACGATGATCAGGCTCATCACGGCGGCCAGTGTGGCGGCGAAGACGCCGAACCGCCAGGCCACCAGACCTCCGATCGAGTCACCGAAGACCGGTCCGTACATGGAGCGCAAGGAGCTGTTCGCGCTCATGGACGCGGCGACCTCGGCGCGGGCGGCCGGGGTGTCGTAGAGCTGCTCGATCGACGAGCCGCCGCTGACGACCATCAGGGTGAGCACGAGGACCCATACCGGAAGCATGATGCGGTCCCGGCGCAGAGCGAGTCTGAACAGTGGATTGATTCCCGTGAGTTGGCCGGCGCCGCCGCGTACCGCGAGTCCCGCGGTCATCGCGACATCGCCTCTTCCGTGACCGTGGCCGCATCGTCCTGGTAGTGCCGGAGGAACAGCTCCTCCAGGGTGGGCGGGGTGCTGGTCAGCGACCGTACTCCCGAGGTGGTGAGCGAACGCAGCACGGCGTCGAGCTTGTCGGTGTCCACCTGGAGCCGTACCCGCCTGCCCTGGACGTCGAGGTCGTGGACGCCGGGCAACTGGGCCAGCCCGTTCGGCGCGGCGGCCAGTTCGGCGGTGACGCTGGTACGGGTCAGGTGGCGCAGGTCGGCGAGGGACCCGGTCTCTACCGTGACGCCCTTGCGGATGATGCTGACGCGGTCGCAGAGTGTCTCGATCTCGCTCAGGATGTGCGAGGAGAGCAGTACGGTCTGGCCGCGTTCGCGGGCGGCCTCCCGCACGTAGTCGGTGAAGACCTCCTCCATCAGCGGGTCGAGCCCGGAGGTCGGCTCGTCCAGGATCAGCAGGTCGACGTCGGATGCGAGTGCGGCTACCAGGGCGACCTTCTGGCGGTTGCCCTTGGAGTACGTCCGCCCCTTCTTGGTGGGGTCCAGCTCGAACCGCTCGATGAGGTCGGCGCGCCGCTGCTTGTCGAGGCCGCCGCCGCGCAGCCGCCCGTACAGGTCGATCACCTCGCCGCCGGAGAGGTTGCGCCACAGGGTGACGTCACCGGGGACGTACGCGATGCGCCGGTGCACCTCCACCGCGTCCTTCCACGGGTCCTGGCCGAGGATCTGGGCGGCGCCTGAGTCGGCCCGCAGCAGCCCCAGCAGGACCCGGATGGTGGTGGACTTCCCGGAACCGTTGGGCCCGAGGAAGCCATGGACCTCACCGGTCTCGACCGCGAGGTCGAGGCCGTCCAGTGCGTGTGTCCGCCCGAACGACTTGTGCAGTCCGGCCACGGTGATTGCCTTCGTCATGTTTCTGAACGTACGCTACTTTCACAAAGTTGTGAAGTTAAGGAAGCGTATAAAGTCGAGGTGTGGTCCGGGGCCGGGGAACCCCGCCGGAATTCCAGGGGAGACGATGGGGCGATGAGCAGCGAAACCGGCGTAGGCGGGCATGGGCACGAACCCGGGCGCGAGCCCGGGCAGGGCCGTGACGAGGAGGCCGTGTCGCGGTTCGTGGAACGCTTCGCGGCCGAGATGACCGAGGCGGGCATGCAGCGGATGGCGTCCCGCGTCTTCGCCGCGCTGCTGGCGGACGACGACGGCTCCATGACCTCGGCGGAGCTCAGCGAGCAGCTGCAGATCAGCCCGGCGGCGGTGTCCGGGGCGATCAACTACCTCACCCAGGTCAGCATGGTCGGCCGCGAGCGCGACCCCGGCTCGCGCCGGGACCGCTACCGTCTGCACAACGAGATCTGGTACGCCACCTTCGCCAGTCGCGACCGTGTCCTGACCCGTTGGGAGCACACCCTCAGGGAGGGCGCGCGAACCCTGGGCCAGGACACGCCTGCCGGTGCGCGGCTCGTGGAGACTGCGGAGTTCTTCGAGTTCCTGCAGACGGAGCTGGTCGGCCTGATGGACCGCTGGCGCGACTACCGCAAGAAGTTCGACCTCCCGTAACGGAACGGCTGGGGACGGAGCGCCCGCCCCTGAGCCCCGGGACGGCTCAGGCCAGCGGGTGCGACGTCCGGCCGGACACCTCGTCGATCTCGTCGTGCGCCTTGGTCAGCAGGTTCATCGCGAGCTCGTTCATGGCTCTGGCTCCTGCGATCTCCTCGCCGACCCTCGGCTGCTGGGAGTCGGAGGGGTGGCGGCTGGCGTACCCGTGCGCACGTACCTCCTTGCCGTCAGGGAGTCGTACGAGCGCGGCGGCGCGGGTGCGGTGGTTGTCTTCCTCGAATTCCAGCTCGATGTGCCATCCGACAGCGGTCTTCATCATGACCATCACCTCCGGGACCTCTTACCAGAGTGCGCCCGTTCCCGCGCCCGCGCCCGCGCACGGTCGGCCCCGCGACGCGTGGACTACCCCTCGGCCACCGGGAGCATCAGTCCCCACGCGCCCGCCCGCACCGTCCAGGTCCGTGTCCGGACCGGGCCGGCGACCTTGGTGTCCGCCCGGTAGCGGAAGTCCGCGCCGGAGACCGTGACCGCCTTGGCCTCCGCCGTCAGCGCTTCTCCCTTCGCGGTGTGGACGACCACGTCCGCGAGGCCTCCGCCACCGCCCTGCGAGGTCACCGTCACCGATTCGACCGGGCTGTCCAGATCGTTCAGCACCACGCCGTCCGTCTCGACCCGCAGCCGATAGGTGCGAGGTGTGGCGGGTGAGGTGGGCGGGGCAGGGCGGACCAGGGTGCGCACCAAGGAGCGGCAGGTGTCCCAGACCGCCGTGACGCCCGTGTGCGCGGCCGCCGAGCCCGGCGCCGTGGGCAGAGCGGGGATGCGCAGGGCGCCCAGGACGACGCCGTCGCTGTCGTCGACCAGCAGGTCGAGGCGGCGTACGGCACCGTCCAGCGCGGCGCGCGCCGCGGCCACCGCGCCCATGGGCACGCCGAGCGAATGCGCGAGTTCCAGCATTGCCGCCGCGCCCACCGGAACCAGTGCGAGCGTCTCACCGGTCAGCTCCCTGTCCCGGTGCAGCAGCGTCACGGCGCGCAGCAGTGTTCGGTCGTCGCCGACGACCACCGGACGCCGACTGCCCCGGCGGGACAAGGCCCGCGCGAATTCCTCCGGTCCGTCCGGGAGGCAGATTTTTGCGTGCGAACCTGCGCTCAGCACGTCCTTCGCGATACGGACGGACTCGCCGTCGGTCCGGCGGGCGACCGGGTCGATCACCACCAGCAGTTGGTGCGCACCGTTGCCGGGGGGCTGGGCAGCCGACACCTCGGTCCTTCCTCGGGTAGCATCTTGGTGCAAGAGCCCCTTGCGCTATTGCGCCAGGGGCTTCGTCTATTCCGGGGCACCCGGTTCGACGGTTCAGGCATCGTCGTACATCGTCGTACGGCATGTACGACGTTTACGTACGCCCCCTGACCTTGGACATGCCCCGCCCGGAAGGGGTGTACGCCTGTGCCCGCACTTGTGCTGCTCGGTGCTCAGTGGGGTGACGAGGGCAAGGGAAAGGCCACCGACCTCCTCGGTGGATCCGTGGACTATGTGGTGCGTTACCAGGGCGGCAACAATGCCGGCCACACGGTGGTCGTCGGTGACCAGAAGTACGCACTTCATCTCCTCCCCTCCGGAATCCTTTCACCGGGGTGTACCCCGGTCATCGGTAACGGTGTCGTCGTCGACCCGGCCGTCCTGCTCTCCGAGCTGAGTGGGCTGAACGACCGCGGCGTGGACACGTCCAAGCTACTGATCAGCGGTAACGCTCATTTGATCACCCCGTACAACGTCACGATCGACAAGGTGACGGAACGGTTCCTCGGGAAGCGCAAGATCGGCACGACCGGCCGCGGCATCGGCCCGACGTACGCCGACAAGATCAACCGGGTCGGCATCCGCGTCCAGGACCTCTACGACGAGTCGATCCTGGAGCAGAAGGTCGAAGCGGCACTGGAGCAGAAGAACCAGCTCCTCGCCAAGGTCTTCAACCGGCGCGCCATCGAGGCCGGGAAGATCGTCGAGGAGATGCTCCAGTACGCGGATCAGATCAAGCCGTACGTCGCCGACACGACGCTGCTCCTGAACGACGCCATCGACGCGGGCAAGGTCGTCCTCTTCGAGGGCGGTCAGGGCACGCTGCTCGACGTCGACCACGGCACGTACCCCTTCGTCACCTCTTCGAACCCGACCGCGGGCGGCGCCTGCACCGGTTCCGGCGTGGGCCCGACGAAGATCAGCCGGGTCATCGGCATCCTCAAGGCGTACACGACGCGCGTCGGCGCCGGCCCGTTCCCGACGGAGCTGCTCGACGAGGACGGCGAGGCGCTGCGCCGGATCGGTGGCGAGCGCGGTGTCACCACCGGCCGTGACCGCCGCTGCGGCTGGTTCGACGCGGTGATCGCGCGGTACGCGACCCGGGTCAACGGTCTCACCGACTTCTTCCTCACCAAGCTGGACGTGCTGACGGGCTGGGAGCAGATCCCGGTGTGCGTCGCGTACGAGATCGACGGCAAGCGGGTTGAGGAACTCCCGTACAGCCAGACCGACTTCCACCACGCGAAGCCGGTCTACGAGATGCTGCCGGGCTGGTCCGAGGACATCACGAAGGCCAAGACCTTCGGCGATCTGCCGAAGAACGCGCAGGCGTACGTGAAGGCGCTGGAGGACATGTCCGGCGCCCCGATCTCCGCGATCGGTGTCGGCCCCGGCCGTACCGAGACCATCGAGATCAACTCGTTCCTGTAGGACGGGAAGACGCGGAGGGGCCGGGGCGGCTGTTGCCCCGGCCCCTCCGCGCTTTCACTCCTCCCCGCAGATCCGCAGACCCTTCGGCGTCGCGCACGGCAGATGTCCGTGCGTACGGATGACGTCCTGGCCGTTACCGCGGCTCAGATAGCCCAGGAAGCTGGAGGCCAGCGAGTCGGCCGGGGGCTGGCCGTACGTGTAGGCGTACTCGATCTCCCGGTACGGGTAGGTGCTGGAGCCGATCGTGTCGACGGACGGGACGGTGGAGTCGATCGCGAGCTGGTGCGCCCCCTTCAGCACGGTTCCGGAGCGCAGCTCGCTGTAGCCGATCGCGCCGTCGAGCCGGCCGACGGTGGCCAGGACCTGGTCGGTGGAGTCGAGTTCGCAGCGGGTGACCCGGGCCGCGGCATCGTCCTTGGTGGCACAGTCGCGGGACGACTGTGCGGGTTCGTTGTGGCCGAGGACGCGGCGCTGGAAGACCTCGCGGGTGCCGGAGTTGGCATCCCTGCTGACCAGGAGTATGGGCAGGTCGGGTCCGTCGAGCGTCTTCCAGTTGCGGATGTCGCCCCGGTAGATCTTCCGGACCGTGGCCAGGGAGAGGTTCTTGACGGGCACCCGGTCGTTGACGACCAGGCGGAAGAGCGAGACCGCGACCCGGTTCTCGCGCAGCTGCGGGTAGCCGTGCGGTTTGGGGCCGTCGGAGAGGGCGATCAGCGCGGGGGAGCCGGACGTCCCGGCTGTCGCGCCCCGGTCGGCGAGCTCCCGTATCCCCGCGTTGCTGCCGTGCGCGTCGACGGTGACGGCGGAACCCTCGCACTCCTTCTCGTACTTCTGCGCCAGCTCCCGCACGACCGGTTCGAAGGCGGTGGAGCCGGTCACCGTCAGGGTGCCCCGGGCGCAGCCCATCGGGGGCGGGGTGCCGTCGCGGACCAGGATGATCGACGCCAGGGTGATGACGCAGACGGTGAGTGCCACGGTGATGAGCCGGGCGGCCCGGCCGAACATCGGGGGCTTGTCGTCGGGGCGGGCAGCGGTGTTGGGTGTCACCTCGCCGTCCCGGATGCCGCCGGTGATCCTGATGGGGCTGCCCACGTGTGAGCCGGTGAGCAGCACCAGCAGCTTGAAGTGCTCCCCCCGGTTGAGGGGGACGCGCGGCAGCCGGATGAGCCGGCCGCTGTGACGCATCCCGCCCGCCGGGGTGAAGTGCTCCATCAGATGGTCGGCGCCGGGTGCCTGGGTGACCGCGATGCCGCGTACGGTGCGGCCGGTGAACTCCACGGTCAGTCCGTGCAGTTCACGACCCGTGTAGTCGTTGTCTGCGATGGACTGCGAGCCGTCGTTCTCGACGCGCAGCAGGACGAGCGTGGCATCGGCCATGTCGGGCGTCTCGCTGAAGAGCCCGAGCCGGACATTGGCCCGGCCTTCGCTGACGTCGCTGCCGATCGGGGTGTCCATCTGGACCCGGTAGCCGATGCGCTTGCGGCGGGGTACGCGGCGTTCGTACCAGAGCACTCCGATGGAGGCCAGGACACCGAGCACGGCGGTGCACACGGCCACGATGTTCTCGGCGCTGAACCACTCCACGGCTTCCTCGCGCTCCCCTCGTCGAACGCGTGCACGCGTGCACCACCGGCCCCCGGTTCGGGTCACCGTATGTGTGCGGTAGGGGAGTTGGGGCGGGCAACCGGATCCTTTCGGCTGACGTTCGCCTGCCGTTCGCGCAGCGGCGGGGTCCGGCAGGCCGACCGGTTCGTCGTTCCGCATGCTGGACGGGCCCGAAGGTTTTTCCTTCGGGTACGACCACCTGTCCGCCCCTTGATCCGGATGAACTAATTCCGGAATTCCTCCTGTTGAGGGCCGCTTCGGCGCGGCGTATTCGCTGTGGACGCACTCTGCGGCACCTCTTCGGAAAGATTTCACGCGCTGGTCTAGACCTTGACAGGTACAGACCAGCGGCGCTTGAGTGACGGTCACCCCCCATGGCGGTGCACCGATGAGCTCGGTGCACCGCACCGAAGGAGTGATCACATGATGAGACGCGTCATGGGCATGCTGGCCGCGCTGGGCGCGGTCGTCGCGATGCTCGTCGTTCTCCCCGCCTCCACCGCCTCGGCGGCCGAGTGCGCGGCACCCTGGAACGCCTCGTCCGTCTACACGGGCGGCGGAGCGGCCTCGTACAACGGGCGCAACTGGACCGCGAAGTGGTGGACCCAGAACGAGCAGCCGGGCAGTTCCGACGTCTGGGCGGACCAGGGCAGCTGCGGCGGCGGCACGGATCCGGGCACCCCGTCGGGATTCGTCGTCAGCGAGGCGCAGTTCAACCAGATGTTCCCGAGCCGGAACCCCTTCTACACGTACAGCGGACTGACTGCGGCCCTGAGCGCCTACCCGGGCTTCGCCAACACCGGAAGCGACACGGTCAAGCGTCAGGAGGCGGCGGCGTTCCTCGCCAACGTCAGCCATGAGACCGGCGGACTGGTGTACGTGGTCGAGCAGAACACGGCCAACTACCCGCACTACTGCGACACCAGCCAGCCCTACGGCTGCCCGGCCGGACAGTCCGCCTACTACGGTCGCGGCCCGATCCAGCTCAGCTGGAACTTCAACTACAAGGCAGCGGGGGACGCACTCGGCATCGACCTGCTCGGCAACCCGTACCTGGTCGAGCAGAACGCGTCCGTGGCCTGGAAGACGGGTCTTTGGTACTGGAACACCCAGAACGGTCCGGGCACCATGACGGCCCACAACGCGATGGTCAACGGCGCCGGCTTCGGCGAGACGATCCGCTCCATCAACGGCTCGCTGGAATGCAACGGCGGCAACCCCGCCCAGGTCCAGAGCCGTATCGACCGGTACCAGGCGTTCGTGCAGATCCTCGGTACCACCCCCGGCTCGAACCTGAGCTGCTGATCCGCCGCTGAATCGACCTGCCGATCCACAGCCTGTGGATCCCTCCGCCCGACGGGGGCGTGTCCGGCCACGGCCCGGACCCGCCCCCGCTTTCGGTCTTCCGGAAGGTTCGCCGGAGGTTCCGGTTGCCGGAGTCCGGTCACTGCGCCGGCCTCAGACCAGTGGTTTCAACGACATCAACAGGTGCCGGTGCGTCGGACGAGGTGCGGCGACCTGGTCCGTCTCCGCCGTGCTGTCCTCGGCCGTCCGGCCGGTGATCATGGCGCGTTGCCCCGGACCCATCAGGCCGAACTGGACGACCGGCGCGTCGAACGAGGCCAGGGCGTCCATCAGGTACGAGGGCTTGAACGCGACCGTCAGCTCATCGGCGCCCTCCAGGACAGCAGGCAGCCGCTGGGACGCGACATCGTCCTCGTACCCCGCCTGAAGCAGCACCGAGTCGCCGGAGAAGGCCAGTTGGAGCGGGCTGTCGCCGTCCGCGACCACCGCCACGCGCTTGACGGCCTCGACCAGGGGCGCCCGGTCCGTCACCGCGGTCGTCGGGTCCGCCATCGCGAACAGCTTGTCGTGCCGGGGGAGCCGGCCGTCCAGGAGCCGGACCGTGGTGCGCATTCCGGCGAGTTCGAAGCCGGCCGATCCGGCGTCCAGGGCGACGCTGACCATGCCGGAACGGCCGAAGGAGCGGGTGATCTCCGTCAGGCGCCGGGCCGACACCACCACGTCGGCCGAGACATCCGCCGTCGCCGGCTTCCATCCGAGCGTGCGCACCGCGAAGCGGTACCGGTCGGTGGCGGCCAGCGTCATCGTGTCGCCGTCGAGTCCCACCCGGATCCCGGTGAGGGTCGGCAGTGTGTCGTCCCGGCCCGCGGCCACCGCCACATGCGCGACGGCCGCGGCGAACTCCTCCGAGTCCACTGCCCCCAGCACCCCGGGCAGCGGCGGCAGCGCCGGATAGTCGTCCAGCGGCAGCACCGACAGCCCGAACCGGGCATCGCCGCCGGTCACCGAGAACCGTGAACCCTCCACCGCGCACACCACCGGACTTTCGGGCAGCACCCGGCACACATCGAGCAGCCGTCTCCCCATGACCAGCACCCGCCCGGCCCGTACGGTCTCCGCCTCGACCTCGATGCAGGCGGACGCCTCGTAATCGAGGCCGGAGATCCGCAGCCACCCGCTGTCCGCCTCCAGCAGCAGCCCGCCGAGCACCGGCACGGGGGAGCGGGTGGGCAGCACGCGGGCCGCCCAGGCCACGGCATCGGTCAGTGCACTGCGATCGATACGGAACTCCATGGCGGGGCGCCCTTCTCCGTCGGTCCAGGTGATGACCCGACGTTAGGCGGTGCCACTGACAATCGGCCCAGGGCCGGTGCGGCCGACGACAGCGACCACCCCCGTGGGTCGCTGCCGCCGTGCCTCCCCGTCGTCCCCCGAGTCCGAGGCGGCCGCGTGTTCCCCCGACGCCCCCGGAACACGTTCGGACTCTAGGACCGTGGGTAGACGGCAGGGAGATTCAATTCGCACTGTGTGAGCGGTACAGGGGTATCAGTTCGCACAGTCAAACCGGTACGCTGCACTCCGCTTTTCTGTGGAGTGCGGGACGAGGAGGGAGCAGGGGACCGGTGCGAGCAGGGGAACGTGCCGACGACGTGCTGCGGATGCACCGCCTGGCCCGCGCCGGCGGCTCGAAGGAGCTGCTGCGCTGGGTGTCGGGGCGGGCCGGCGGCTGGGCCGGTCTGCTCGACAGCGACGGCACCGTCCTGCGCGGCGTGGCCCGCACCCCGGACCTCACGAGCGCCTCGGCCCTCGCGCTGGCCACCGAGGGCGTGAAGGAGCTGACAGCTCTCCGCGGCCGCTCCTTCGCTCTCGACAAGGGCCCTGACACCGCCCTGCTGTTGCCTCTCGACGGCACTCCCGACGCCCCCGCACCGATCCTCGCCGTCGTCGCCCGCCGGCCGTTGCCGGACGGACTGGCCGCGCTTCTCGCCGACGTGGCGATGCCCCTGACCATGTGCTGGGCGGCCGAGACGGTCGAACGCAAGCGCCGCCGCGTCGACCTCGCCGAGTCCCGCGGCCGGGAAGCGGTGCTGCATCTGCTGATGACCGGCCAGCTCTCCATCGCCCATCAGGTGGCGGGCGCGCTGAAGCCCACGCTGCCGGACCCCGTCCAGGTCTGTGTGGTGCAGTGCTCGGGCGGCCGGCGGGACGAGGTGGCGCGGGTGTGCACGGACATCTCCGGCGGCCGGTCCTGGATCGTGCGGTGCCCGGTGTACGCACGCCACCTGATCCTCATCGTGCCCGCCGGGCCGGACGGCGCCGATCCGCGACTCGGCCTCGACGTCGCCGCCGTGGTGGACGACTGTGTCGTGGGGGTGAGCGAGGACGTGCCGCTGAGCGACACGGCGACCGGATACCGGCAGGCGTTCCACGCCCTGGCCGTGGCGCGCGGAATGCCCGCGCGGCACGCCCGGTTCGGCTCGGCACCGGAACCGGCCCTGGTCGTCGGCGAGGCGGGCGCGCAGTGGGCCGACACCCTGCTGGCACCGCTGCTCACCCACCTGCCACGACGCATCCAGGACCCCGGCAGCCAGGAGCTGGCGGCAACCCTCTCCTCCTGGCTGGCGTTCTCGTCGCATGCGACGCAGCACCTGAAAATCCACCGCAACACCCTAGCCGCACGACTGCGGTTGATCGGCGAGCTGCTCGGCCTGGACCTCAACCGGGTCGCCGATCAGGCGGCGCTCGACCTGGCTCTGCGTATCCGGGCCGCACCCGCGCGCGCCGCCCGGCCCACGGAGCCCGTACCGGCCGGCGCGCTGGACGAGATCCTGCGGCGTCCCGCCGTCGGGCAGTGGGCGGACGAGCAGCTGCGCCCGCTCGCCGCGGCCGGTGCGGCGGCCGAGACCACCCTGCGCACCTGGCTGAAGTGCGAGGCCCAACTCGGGCCGACCGCAGCAGCGTTGGGCATCTCCGTGCCGGGTATCCGCAAACGCCTCACACGCCTCGAAGCCGTACTTCAACGCTCGCTGCTCCAAACCCCCAGCGCGCGCTACGACTTGTGGCTGGCGTTCCACGCGCTGGACGTCGCGGACGGCACCGAAACCGTGTGAGGACCGCCCCGCAGCCGGTCAGGGTGGTCGATGCCTACGGACAGCGCTGCGGGGCCGGGCATCCGCCCGGCCCCGCAGTCGACCCTCTCGCCCGGTTACTTGGTGAAGTAGAAGTACTTCCAGGCGCCGTAGGTGGTGGAGTTCACGTTGTCGCCGGACGAGCCGTTGATGTACGAGGCGCGCATGCGCATCCGGTAGCCGGTGTCGTGCGTGCCGGTCAGCGTCACGACGGACTTGCCGTTGGTCCCGAGCTTGAAGTACTGCGAGCCCGCGTCGTACCACTTGCCCTGGTAGTAGATCTCCAGGTTCAGCCTGTGCGAGCGGTTCTTGTAGTACGTCATGGTCGTGGTGAAGACCGGGTTGGTCTTCTTACGGGACAGCCCTTGGACCGGGCGCCGGACCGGTCCGACGGTGGATCAGTCGTTCTTCGTGTAGGTGAGCTGCTCGCCGGTCTCCGTGTTCTCGCGGCGCAGGGTGCCCTCCGGGAGCAGCGTGAGTGTGGTGGCCTTGCCCGGGGTGCAGGACGACATGGGTTCGCCGAGCGTCACCGTGGAGGGGCCGATGTTGATCGGTCCGTCGGGGGAGGGCTCGGAGGTCAGGTCCGCCTGGAAGACGCAGCGGTAGGTGCCACCGCTGTCGATGGGGCCCTCCGCGGTGAGGGTGAGGACGGCCTGGCCCACCTTGCCCTGCTGGATGACGAGTTCGCGGGTGGAGTGCCCCGTGGCGTTGTCGATGGTGCCGGACCAGGTGCCGAGGTAGGCCTCGGGGATGGGCCCGTCGTCGTTCTTCGATTCGTCACCGGGGGCCGGGCCGGTGGAGGACGGGGAGTCGTCAGGGACGGGGGAGTCCGACGGGTCGGAGGAGTCGGAGGGGGATGCGGTGGGCGATGCGGCGGGCTTCTTGCCGTCGTCGCTCATGAGCGCGTACACCGAGCCGCCGGCACCGATCGCGACGAGCACCGCGACCGCGACGAGCGCGATGGTCGACCCCGTGCTGCGTCGCGTCGGCGCGGGCTGCGCGCCGGGCGCGACGGTGGGGTGGAGCGGGCCGTACGGGGGCGTGGAGCCGAAGCCTGGGTGCTGCTGCGGGTAGCCGTAGCCCTGGCCGGGGTGCGGTGGGGCGGGCAGCTGCGGGTAGCCGTACCCGGGGGCGGGCTGTCCGGGCGGCGGAGGTCCGAACCCAGGGACCGGGTGCGGGGCCGGGGCCGGCGCGGGGGGCTGGGTGCCGATCACCGTGGGGAGCGCGTGGACTGCGCCGGGCGCCTGGGCCGATGGAGGCTGCGGATCGCCCACGGGGGGCACCGCGTCCTGCGGCCCCGCGACCCCCGCCGATTCCTCCGGATCCTCCGAGTCCAGCAACTCCACCGCGTGGCGGCCGAGTTGGGCGATCAGTGCGCCCGGCAGCCACGGTTCGGCCGTCTCGCCCTCCACCAGCCGCTCCAGGATCGCCTCCGTGGCCGGCCGGTCGGCCGGGTCCTTGCGGAGGCAGTCCCGGACGAGGTCGACCAGGTCCACCGGGACACCGGTCAGGTCCGGCTCCTCCTGTGCGATCCGGAAGAGGAGGGCATGGACCTCGTTGTCCGCCCCACTGAACGGAAGCCGGCCCGTCGACGCGTACGCCAGCACCGAGCCGAGGCAGAACACATCGCACGCGGCGGTCACCCGCTCACCCCGCACCTGCTCCGGCGCCATGAAGCCAGGTGATCCGACCAGCGAGCCGGTGCGGGTGAGACCCCCGTCGGTGACGGTGTCGAGCGCCCGGGCTATACCGAAGTCGATGACCCGCGGACCGTCGATCGTCAGCAGGATGTTGGACGGCTTCAGGTCCCGGTGGATGAGGCCGGCGGAGTGGATGGACCGGAGTGCGTGGGCCAGTCCGGCCCCCAGGATGCGGACCGAACGCTCGGGCAGCGGACCGTACGCCCCCGGACCCGGACCCGCCGCGGCGCCCGCGCGACCGGAGACGGTGGCCTGGAGGGACGGCCCGGCGACGTACCCGGTCGCGACCCACGGCACCGCGGCCTCGGTGTCGGCATCGAGTACGGGGGCAGTCCAGGCCGACCCGACCCGGCGGGCGGCCCGCACTTCCTGACGGAAGCGGTCGCGGAACTCCTGTTGTTCGGCGAGCTCCCGGCGTACCAGCTTGATCGCGACCGTACGGCCCCGGTCGGAGCGGGCCAGATAGACCTGCCCCATGCCGCCCGCGCCCAGCCGCCCCAGCAGGCGGTATGCGCCGATGCGTTGCGGATCCCCGGAGCCGAGCTTGTCCATGGTGTGCAGTCCTTCCCCCTCCGGCGACACGCCGCCGATGCGGCATGAGGATAGCGTCCGGCGGAAGGCCGGGCCGGGACACGGCGGCCGCCGACCCGACACCCTGCCCACCAAACCGCCCCACGCCATACAAGATGGCCATGTCGAGCCGCTCACCGCACGACCTACGCTCGCCGCATGACCCCTCATGCCTCCCATGGATCCCACGCTCCGCAGGTCGACTCCGCGGCCGGTGCGGCCGTGAAGGCCGCCGATCGTGCGCACGTGTTCCACTCCTGGTCCGCCCAGGGCCTGATCGACCCGCTCGCCGTCGCCGGCGCCGAGGGGGCGTACTTCTGGGACTACGACGGCAACCGCTACCTGGACTTCACCAGCGGCCTCGTCTTCACCAACATCGGCTACCAGCACCCCACCGTCGTCGCAGCGATCCAGGAGCAGGCGGGCAAGCTCGCCACCTTCGCCCCCGCGTTCGCGATCGAGGCCCGCTCCGAGGCCGCACGCCTCATCGCCGAGCGGACCCCCGGCGACCTGGACAAGATCTTCTTCACCAACGGCGGTGCCGAGGCCGTCGAGAACGCCGTCCGGATGGCCCGGCTGCACACCGGCCGTACGAAGGTGCTCTCCGCCTACCGCTCGTACCACGGCGCCACCTCGACGGCCATCAATCTGACCGGCGACCCGCGCCGCTGGCCGTCCGACAACGGTTCGGCGGGCGTCGTCCGGTTCTGGGCCCCGTTCCTGTACCGCTCGCCGTTCTACGCCGAGACCGAGGCCGAGGAGTGCGCCCGCGCCCTCCAGCACCTGGAGGACACCCTCGCCTTCGAGGGCCCCGCCACCATCGCCGCGATCATCCTGGAGACGATCCCCGGCACGGCCGGGATCATGACGCCGCCGCCCGGCTACCTCGCCGGTGTCCGCGAGATCTGCGACCGGTACGGCATCGTCTTCGTCCTCGACGAGGTGATGGCCGGATTCGGGCGCACCGGCAAGTGGTTCGCCGCCGAGCACTTCGACGTCACGCCCGACCTGATGACCTTCGCCAAGGGCGTCAACTCGGGTTATGTGCCGCTCGGCGGCGTCGCCGTCTCCGCCGAGATCGCCGCCACCTTCGAGACCCGCCCCTACCCGGGCGGACTCACCTACTCCGGTCACCCGCTGGCCTGCGCCGCCGCCGTCGCCACCATCGGTGTGATGGAGGACGAGAAGGTCGTCGAGCACGCGGCCCACATCGGCGAGACGGTCCTCGGTCCCGGCCTGCGCGAGCTCGCCGAGCGCCACCCGTCGGTCGGCGAGGTGCGCGGCCTCGGCGCGTTCTGGGCGCTGGACCTGGTCCGTAACAGGGAGACCCGCGAGCCGCTCGTCCCGTACAACGCGTCGGGCGAGGCCAACGCTCCGATGGCGGCCTTCGGCGCTGCGTGCAAGAAGAACGGCCTGTGGCCCTTCATCAACATGAACCGCACCCACGCCGTTCCGGCCTGCAACGTCACGGAGGCCGAGGCCAAGGAGGGTCTGGCGGCACTGGACGTGGCCCTGTCGGTCGCGGACGAGCACACCGTCTGACGCATCCGTCCGACGCATCCGTACGCATCCCGCATGGCGCTCCTCCCCGTGCCCGGAACCGGGCACACCGGCCCTGGCTTAAGGTGGCCGCAGCCGAAGAGGGAGGGTCGCCATGGGCGCGGGCGGAGCTGTGACCCGCAGTACGCTGCGGCAGCAGATCGCGGACGCGCTGCGTGACGAGGTGCTCGCCGGGCGTATGCAGCAGGGGCGGGAGTTCACCGTCAAGCAGATCGCCGAGCAGTACGGGGTCTCCGCGACGCCCGTGCGCGAGGCGCTCTTCGACCTCTCGGCGCAGGGCCTGCTCGAATCCGATCAGCACCGCGGATTCCGGGTGCACGAGTTCACCGTGGCCGACTACCGGGCGATGGTCGAGGCCCGCACCCTGGTCATGGACGGAGTCATCCGCGACATCTTCTCCGGACCGCCGCCCTCGCGCATGCAGGCGGCGAAGTACCGCGAGTCACTGGTCTCGGTGCGACGCAGAGCCGATGAGGCCGCGCGGGCGGCGCGCGGCGGCGACCTCGACATCCTGATCGGCTACGACCTGCGTTTCTGGCGTGAGCTCGGCGCACTCGTCGGCAACACGTACATCACCGACTTCCTGCACCGGCTGCGCGTCCAGTGCTGGGTGTTCGCCGTGCCGTACCTTCGCGGCGACGTGGACGTACGGGACTGGCTCTGGAACGGCCATCCCGCCCTGGTCGCGGCCATCACGCTGGGCGACCACGACGCGGTTCGTGCGGTGATCGACGACTACAACGCCCGCTCGCTGATGTGGGCGGACCGGCTCGCGGCCGGCAACCCGGCGCACCCGGGGCACGGCGGGAAGCCGAAGGCGCCGTAGGGACGACCGGCTCGGCAACAAGGTGTTCCCGAGCCGGTCATGAGGGACCACTGTGCGCAACGTGCCGATCGCATTACGCTGTCCCGACCATCGCACGCACCCTTGCGAGAACCCGTTGGAGAGCGAGACTTCGTGGCCTGTGACCTGTGGCTGGTCCCCCTCGTCGATGTGCTGTGCCACAGCCCCGACAATCCGTTCGCCGAAGAGATAGCCCTCTACGACAAGGCGCTGGGCGATGCCGGACTGCCGGCCGTACCCGTGTACGCCTACATGCCGGGCCTGACCGGCGACGTGGCCCCCGTGGCGGGCTTCGACTACGACGCCCTGCACTTCCTGCGCCGCGCCTATCTGCTCCAGCTGAGCGGCCTCGCCGTCACACCCGTCGACGAACTGGGCGGGGACTACGAGCAGCTGCTGGAGATGTTCGAGCCGACGGCGCAGCAGTCCCATCTGGTCTGGCACTACGACCACGCGGGGGCGTACGTCCCCGTGGACTTCCCCTCCCCGCTCACCAACGACGAGCTGCTGGAGGGCGGTGGCCCGCTGGGCTCGGCACACGGGCTGCTGCGGGAGCTGGAGTTCGTCGCCCCCTCCATCGGCATCGACCCGGCGAACCCGCCGGCCGCCCCCGCACCGCCCGCCGCACCGACCTCCCTGGAGGAGCCGGCGAGCCCGATTCCGTACGACGACAGTCCGTTCGCCCGGGAACGGCACGTCTGGCTGGGCCTGCACGCGGCGGTGACCCGAAGTCTCGCCCAAGGCTCAATGATCATCTTCAGCTGACGCGACGGCCGGGCCCCCGCCCCGGAGTCACCAGCCCGCCCGGAGCCGCCGATCGCCGGTCACCGCGGTGGCTCCGGGGGCCGTTGCCGCGGCATGTTCGGGCGGGCCATCGACTGGAGCGGGAACCGCCCCGGCGGCATCCACTGCTCCGTACGCCCCCCGACCCCGCTGCCGGACACCAGTGCCTGCATCCCCATCGGCGCGGGCCCGGCCCGGAACTCGACCATCCAGTCCGCGGTCTCGGACCGCACGAGCTCCGTGATGTCCTCCGAGAAACGTCGCAGCACCCCGAGGCACCGCTCCGCCGCCTCGCTCGCCGTCCCCTCGGTCGGCCCGAGCACCTCCCGTACGCACTCCGACGCCCAGTCGAACTGCAGCACCTGGAGCCGTCGCTGCACGGCCTGGGCCGTGGCGAGGTTCCTTATCCAGCCGGAGGTCAGGCCGAAGAACCGATCGCAGGCCATGCACGCGGCGCCCAGCAACAGCGACAGATAGCCCCAGCCGGCTGAGCCGTCCAGTGCCCCCGTCAGATCGAGGAGCGGCAGCGCGGCACCCGCGACCACTCCGGCCGCCGTGCCGATCCGCAGCGCCCTGGCGCCGCGCCGCTTCCACACCCGGTCGGCCAGGTACCAGCCGGCGGTGCGCAGCGCGTCGGCCTCGACGTAGCGGTACAGCTCGTCGAGGCGTTCCGCGGGTTCACCCCAGTCACCGAGGGGGAACGGCTGCCCGGTCAGATCCCCGCCCCGCGCACCGGAACCCAGACCCGGGCCCAGGCCCGAGCTCGTCTCCGGGCCCGAACCCGGCGGAACGGCCGAACCCGGCGCACCGGGCTCGTTGCGGGGCGCTCCCTCGGGCTGCATCTCCGGCTGGCTCACCGGGGCACTCCTCTGCACTCTGCGTATCGACGTACCAACGCGTGCTTCGACGCGTGCACTCGACGGCGGGCGGACTTTCGACGTGGCCGACCTGTCCCGCTTACGTAACCCTGCGTGACGGGCGGTGCACGTGTGCGTACTGATACGCATGCCCTTCCTACCGCCGAATGGTGGGCCGTGGGGTCGAAATCGCAGTATTTCTGGGTGGGTAGGGCCTGTGATCAGGTATAGGAGTCGCTGTCGTTGACGGGATCTCACCCGAAAGGGTTGCTCGCCAGTGGGTGGGGCGTGGTGCCCGGGGACCACGTAGGCTCGGCATACCCGAAACTTTTGTCGTCGAATTGCCAGGAGTGACCGTGATTCCCGGTGGTGGTCAGCCCAATATGCAGCAGCTGCTGCAGCAGGCCCAGAAGATGCAGCAGGACCTCGCCGAGGCCCAGGAGGAGTTGTCGAGGACCGAGGTCGAGGGGCAGGCGGGCGGCGGTCTGGTGAAGGCGACCGTGACCGGTTCCGGCGAGCTCCGCAGCCTGGTCATCGACCCCGCGGCCGTCGACCCCGAGGACACCGAGACGCTCGCCGACCTGGTCGTCGCCGCCGTCCAGGCGGCGAACGAGAACGCGCAGCAGCTTCAGCAGCAGAAGCTGGGCCCGCTGGCCCAGGGGCTGGGCGGCATGCCCGGTCTGCCCTTCTGATCCGTCAGCACACCAACTACCGTACGTACCACGACGGCGACAGCCGCGGGTCTCAGCTCAGGAAGGCGTTCCGTTGTACGAAGGCGTGGTCCAGGACCTCATCGACGAACTGGGCAGGCTGCCCGGCGTCGGCCCCAAGAGCGCGCAGCGGATCGCTTTCCACATCCTGCAGTCCGAGCCCACCGACGTACGCCGTCTCGCCCATGCCCTCCTGGAGGTCAAGGACAAGGTCCGGTTCTGCTCGGTGTGCGGCAATGTCGCGCAGGAGGAGCAGTGCGGGATCTGCCGCGACGCGCGTCGCGACCGGACGGTGATCTGTGTGGTCGAGGAGCCGAAGGATGTCGTGGCGATCGAGCGGACCCGAGAGTTCCGCGGCCGTTACCACGTCCTCGGCGGGGCGATCAGCCCGATCGAGGGCGTCGGTCCGGACGATCTGCGCATCCGTGAGCTGCTGGCGAGGCTCGCCGACGGGTCCGTCACGGAACTGATCCTGGCCACCGACCCCAACCTGGAGGGCGAGGCCACCGCGACGTATCTGGCGCGGATGATCAAGCCGATGGATCTGCGGGTGACGCGACTGGCCAGCGGGCTGCCGGTGGGCGGCGACCTCGAGTACGCGGACGAGGTCACCCTGGGCCGCGCGTTCGAGGGGAGGCGGCTGCTCGATGTGTAGCACCTGTACCACCACGTCTCACGACGGTTTTACGTTCAGCGACGCTATCTTCTACTCACCGTTCGTGACCGTGCCCACGGGAGGTCCCCTCGATGTCTGACGCCACGCTGAACTCCGTCACGCAGGATCCGGACGACTTCGCTGTCCAGATCGCGGACCAGATCAAGTCGTTCATCGTCGCCGTGACCGAGGTGTCCAAGGTCGACGAGCCGGAGCAGGCCGTCCCGATCCTGCTTCTCCAGGTCTCCCAGCTGCTGCTGGCGGGGGGCCGCCTCGGCGCGTACGAGGACATCGTCCCGGACGAGCGCTACGAGCCGGACCTGGGCGCCGAACCGGACGCGGACGGCCTGCGCGAGCGCTTCGCGACCCTCCTCGAGCCGATCGACGTCTACTCCGAGGTCTTCGACCCGTACGAGCCCCGCAAGGCCCCGGTCCCGTGCCGCATCTCCGACGGCCTGGCCGACCTGGTCACGGACCTGCGCCACGGCCTGGCCCACTACGAGGCGGGCCGCACGACCGAGGCGCTGTGGTGGTGGCAGTTCTCGTACTTCTCCAACTGGGGCTCCACCGCCTCCGCCACCCTGCGTGCCATCCAGTCCCTGGTCGCCCACATCCGCCTGAACCAGCCCCTCCAGGAGCTGGACGGGCTGGACACGGACCAGGACGCGGGCGAGGACGACCTGGCCGAGGAGGCGGGCCGGGTGATGGCGGAGGAGATCGCGGGACCGCTGGGCCTGCGCCCGGTGAAGTAGCCGTTCGGCCGCACCGAGCGGCCCGGCGTGTGGAGTGGGGCACATACAGGAGTGGATTCCGGTGCGCCGGGCAGCAGCCCGGTACGAGCAGTTCGGGGCGACACGTCGAGATCACGTGGTGAGCGGGACATCTCACGATGCGATATCGGCGGGGCGTTTCCGGACTGCTCGTTAAACTGAGCGGACCGAAGCAATGGAATGAGCGAGGAGCGCACGTGGGCCTTGTCGTGCAGAAGTACGGAGGCTCCTCCGTAGCCGATGCCGAAGGCATCAAGCGCGTCGCCAAGCGAGTCGTCGATGCCAAGAAGAACGGCAACCAGGTGGTTGTCGTGGTGTCTGCGATGGGCGACACGACGGACGAGTTGATCGATCTCGCCGAGCAGGTGTCACCGATGCCTGCCGGGCGTGAGTTCGACATGCTGCTGACCGCAGGAGAGCGGATCTCCATGGCCCTGCTGGCGATGGCGATCAAAAACCTGGGCCACGAGGCCCAGTCGTTCACAGGCAGCCAGGCCGGCGTCATCACCGACTCGGTCCACAACAAAGCGCGCATCATCGATGTCACGCCGGGCCGTATCCGGACCTCGATCGACGAGGGCAACATCGCCATCGTCGCCGGGTTCCAGGGGGTGAGCCAGGAAGGCAAGAACATCACCACCCTCGGCCGCGGCGGGTCCGACACCACCGCCGTCGCACTGGCGGCCGCGCTGGACGCCGAGGTCTGTGAGATCTACACCGATGTGGACGGTGTCTTCACCGCCGACCCGCGGGTCGTGAAGAAGGCCCGGAAGATCGACTGGATCTCCTTCGAGGACATGCTGGAGCTGGCCGCGTCCGGCTCCAAGGTACTGCTGCACCGGTGCGTGGAGTACGCACGCCGCTACAACATCCCGATCCACGTCCGCTCGTCCTTCTCCGGACTGCGTGGCACCTGGGTCAGCAACGAGCCGCAAGGGGACCAGAAGGTGGAGCACGCGATCATCTCCGGAGTCGCCCATGACGTCTCCGAGGCCAAGGTCACCGTTGTCGGCGTGCCCGACAAGCCGGGCGAGGCCGCCGCGATCTTCCGCACCATCGCGAACGCGGAAGTCAACATCGACATGGTGGTGCAGAACGTCTCCGCCGCGTCGACCGGTCTGACCGACATCTCGTTCACGCTGCCGAAGGCCGAGGGCCGCAAGGCCATCGACGCCCTGGAGCGCAACCGCGGCACGATTGGCTTCGAGTCGCTGCGCTACGACGACCAGATCGCGAAGATCTCCCTGGTCGGCGCGGGTATGAAGACCAACCCCGGGGTCACCGCCTCCTTCTTCGAGGCGCTGTCCGACGCCGGTGTGAACATCGAGCTGATCTCGACGTCCGAGATCCGCATCTCGGTGGTCACCCGCGCCGACGACGTCATCGAGGCCGTGCGCGCCGTGCACACGGCCTTCGGTCTCGACAGCGACTCCGACGAGGCAGTCGTGTACGGGGGCACCGGCCGATGACACCCCGCCGCCCTTCGCTCGCGGTCGTCGGAGCGACCGGGGCGATCGGCGGCGTCATGCTCCAGATCCTTTCGCAGCACGCGGACGTCTGGGGCGAAGTGTCGCTGATCGCCTCGTCGCGTTCGGCCGGCCGCAAGCTGGTCGTACGCGGTGAGGAGACCGAAGTCCTCGAACTCACCGAGGACGCGTTCGACGGCGTGGACGTCGCCCTCTTCCTGGTGCCCGACGACGTGTCCGCGCGCTGGGCGCCGATCGCCGCGTCCAAGGGCGCGGTCGTCGTCGACGACTCGGCGGCGTTCCGGCTGGACGCGGATGTGCCGCTGGTCGTGCCCGAGATCAACCCCCACGCCGTACGGATGAGGCCCCGGGGCATCGTCGCCAGCCCCAACTGCACCACGGCGTCGCTGATCGTCGCGATCGGTGCGCTGCACGCCGAGTTCGGGTTGCGGGAGCTCGTCGTCTCCTCGTACCAGGCGGTGAGCGGAGCGGGCCGAGAGGGCGTCGCGGCGCTGCGCGAACAGCTGTCGATGGTCGCGGGTACGGAACTGGGCACCAAGCCCGGAGACGTACGCCGGGCCGTCGGGGAAACCGAGGACTCGCCCTTCGCCGCTCCGGTGGCCCTCAACGTCGTGCCCTGGGCCGGAACGGAGGCCGGGGACGGCTGGTCGTCCGAGGAGCTGGCGATCCGCGACGAGTGCCGCAAGATCCTGGACCTGCCGAATCTTCCGGTGGCGGCGACCTGTGTGTACGTACCCGTCGTCGCGACGCACTCGATGTCCGTGCACGCCCGCTTCGAGAACGAGGTCGAGGTCGACCGGGCGCACGAGATCCTGGCGACCGCACCCGGTGTGGTCCTGTTCGACAGCCCGGCCTCCGGCGACTTCCCGACGCCGTCCGATGTCGTGGGCACCGACCCGACCTGGGTGGGGCGGGTGCGGCGGGCGCTGGACGATCCGCGCGCCCTGGAGCTGTTCGTATGCGGCGACAACCTGCGCAAGGGGGCGGCGCTGAACGTGGCGCAGATCGCCGAATCCGTGGCTGCCGAGTTTCCCCGCGCCTGATCCGGCCCGACGGTTCACGATCGAACCTGTTTTGTACGTTCTGTGAAGCCCTTGTGAGCAAGACGCTGGTCTGAACCTCTTGAGCTGGGGCGTTGTGGTGTCCGACGATGACCTTCGGCCCGCTGGAACCAGTAGTCGGGCAGCGCGCGTCTATGCCGTCACTTCGCGAGTGGTGGGGCGCGAAAACGGGGCATTTGTGGAAGAGCAGGTACGTATGAGGGCATGTCGCACAGCGTCAAACGCGGTGCCGCACGCGTACAACCCTGACGGGGGGACGCGTGTCCAACTGGCGTGGCAGAGGTTCTCGACATCACAGTGGTGGGCCCGTTGCGAGGCGCTTCAGTGCGTCCGCTCCGGCGGCCCCGCGCACCCGGCGGTATGCCGGTGATTGCGCCCATGCCTGCTGCGCGCCCGGCCCAGCTGCCGTCGCAGCGCGGGGGTGCTGAGGAGACCGTGGCAGCAGCCGGTACCACGGTCGACCATCTCACCGAGACCTACCGCGCCCACTACCGTTCGCTGCTCGGCCTCGCGGCTCTGTTGCTGGACGACACCGCGTCGTGTGAGGACGTGGTGCAGGAGGCGTTCATCCGCGTGCACTCGGCGCGGAACCGGGTACGTGAGCCGGAGAAGACACTCGCGTACCTGCGCCAGACGGTCGTCAACCTGTCGCGCTCCGCGCTGCGCCGCCGCATCCTCGGGCTGAAGCTGCTCTCCAAGCCGATGCCCGACATGGCGAGTGCCGAGGAGGGTGCGTACGACCAGCTGGAGCGGGACGCGCTGATCAAAGCGATGCGGGGGCTGCAACGGCGCCAGCGGGAGGTGCTGGTGCTGCGTTATTTCGCAGATATGACCGAGGCCCAGGTGGCCGAGACACTGGGGATTTCCCTGGGTTCGGTCAAGGCGTACGGCTCCCGCGGTATCGCGGCGCTGCGCGCCGTGATGGAGGCTCAGACATGAGTTGGCGCGAGCACAAGGACCCCGCGCAGGAACGCACGCACGAGCGTGAGATCGACCGGACTGGAAACGGAATTGTGAACCACGGGCCGGAGAATGCGTCCAACTCGCCGAACGTGAACTCGGACGGGAACCCGGATACGGGCGCCATGTCCGTCGAGGGAGTGCCGGAAACGCAGGGCGGGGGAGACGACACCGCCGAAACGGAACGGCTCGCCGGCCTGACGGCCCTCTTCGGCGCGGTACCGGGCGTGGGCCCGGGTGCAGGATCGGGCCGGGGTGCCGGTGGCGGCTCCGGTGACTTCGACGGCTCCGGTTCGGACCTGGACGAGGTCGTCCTGCGTCGTATGCTGCGGGGCGCTGTCGAGGGCCTCGAACCCGGCGACGGCACCCTCGACCATCTGAAGCGCGCCGTCCCCGCCCGGCGCGCCAGGAAGCGGCAGGCCGTCGTCGGAGCGGCGGCGGCGGTGCTGCTCATCGGCACCGCGATCCCCGCGTTCGTACACGTCGCCAACTCCGACGGCTCGGGCACCGCCAACCCGGCCATCGCCGCGCACGGCGAGCAGGCACAGGGCGGCAGCGGCTCCGACACCGGCTCGGCAGCCGGTGAGAAGGCCGGTGGCGGCGCGGCCGACGGACAGGGCACCGGCGGCAACGGCCACCCGAACAGTGCCAGCAGCCCCTCGGACACCGACGGCCAGGGCGCCGACGACGACGCGGCCGACGGCGGTGCGGGCCTCGCCGACAGCACGGCGGCCTCGATGCCCGTCTGCGACCCGAGCCAGCTCGGCGTCGCCTCGGCCGAGACGGGCGCGGCAGGTGCCGACGGCACGGTGTACGGCAGCTTCCGGATCTCCAACGTCTCCGGCAAGGACTGTTCGGTGACCACCAGCGGCACCGTGGGCTTCCAGGCGAGCGGCGCGGCCGACCCGGCCAAGATCGACGTCGTGCAGCACACCGCGGGCGATGCGGCGGCCGGACTGCCCGACCCGTCGCAGGAGGCGGGCACAGTGCTGCTGAAGCCGACCCAGGCGTACGAGGTGCAGTTCGCCTGGGTCCCGAAGGACACCTGCCCGACCTCCGGCGGATCGCCGACCCCGACCCCGACCGACGGTGCGGCGGGTACCTCCGACGGCACCGGTGACAACAGCACGTCGCAGGCGGATGTGCAGCTCGGCAGCGAGGACGGCGGCACGACGCTCGACGGCAGCGTCGCTGTGACGCACACCCCGGAGCCCGGGGCGCCGGTCGCGGAGGCGAAGATCCCCAACGCCTGCGCGGGCACGATCTACCGGACGGGCGTGCTCCCGCCGACGGCCTGAGGGCCGTCCCGTAATCCCTGGTGGATCAGCGCGCGCCGTCGGATGCGGTGCATCGCAAGGCGGAGGGGCGTCATCGTACCGGTCGTATTCGGGCGTTCCCACAACGCAGCGAGGTGCCGTAGCTGTCGTCGTGCGCCCGCCAGGGGTTACGGGACAGCCCTCAGCACCATGACGCATACGTGAGGGGGGCCCACCGGTCGAACCGGCGGGCCCCCCTCACGTATGTGCGCACGCCGGGACGGCTCAGGCTGTGCGCGTACCCGTGTCCGTGTCCGTGTCGGGCACGAGGCCCAGCTTCACGTCCCGCGCGGCCTCCGCCTCGCGGCGGACCAGCCGGAACCACATGAAGAGCACGAAGGCGGCGAAGACGAACCACTCGCCGGTGTAGCCGAGGTTCTGGAACGCCTTCAGGTCGAGACCGCTGCCCTGCGGCGCCACGGCCGGTACGGGGCGCAGCGCGCTGTCCTCGGCGTCGCCGCTGCTGTCGGTGTCCTGGAGCGTCACCCATGCGTCGTACACGTCGTACGGCACGAGGTTGACGAGGGACGCGGCGCTGATCATGCCGAGCTGCCCGTCGGGGAGGCCTCCCGCCGCGTCGACGCCGTCGGTGCCCGTGTTCTCGGACGCCTGGAGGTCGCCGGTCACCGTGACCTCGCCGGTCGGCGCGGCGGGCACCGCAGTGTGCCCGGGCCTGCCCGGCAGCCAGCCGCGTACCACCGGCAGGGCCTTGCCGCCGTCGGTGCGCAGCATGTTCAGGACGTAGAAGCCGCTCCTGTCGTCCAACTCGCGGCCGGGCACCAGGAACTGGTCGGCGTACCGGCCGGTGGCGGTGGCCGGGCGGCCGGACGTCACCGTGTCGACCGGCAGCAGATCATCGAGAGGCTTTGCGGCTCTCGCCCCCGGGGCCGGCTGCTTCGCGGCCTGCTCGTGCGACTGCACGCGGTCCTCGAAGCGGCCGAGCTGCCAGGTGCCCATGAAGACGCAGAGCGGGATGGCCAGTACGGCGAAGAGGTTGATCCCCCACCATCGTGGGGTCAGCAGGAACCGGTACACCCCTCCACGGTACGGTCCCCGCTCCGGAACCCCGGAGCGGGGTGCCGCCGACGTCACCACCCCGGTGGCCGGGGCGCCCGCTACCCGAGGTGGCGCCGGGCGAAGCCCAGCTCCAGCCGTACCTGCTTGATGCGCTCCTCGACGACGAGCGAGCCGTGCCCCGCGTCGTACCGGTACACCTCGTGCACCGCCTGCCGGGCCTTCAGCCGCTCCACATAGTTCTCGACCTGGCGGATCGGGCAGCGCGGGTCGTTGACCCCCGCCGAGATGTGGACCGGCGCCCGCACGGCGTCGACGTACGTCAGCGGGGACGAGGCCTCGAACCGCTCCGGCACCTCCTCCGGTGTACCGCCCAGCAGCGTGCGGTCCATCGCCTTCAGGGCCTCCATCTCGTCGTGGTACGCCGTGACGTAGTCCGCGACCGGGACCGCGGCCAGGCCCAGCGCCCAGTCCTCCGGCTGCGTACCGAGGCCGAGCAGCGTCAGATAGCCGCCCCACGAGCCCCCGGCCAGGACCAGCTTCGCGGGGTCCGCGAGCCCGGACTTCACCGCCCACTCCCGGACCGCCGCGATGTCCTCGAGCTCGATCAGGCCGACCCGGTGCTTGAGCGCGTCCGTCCAGGCCCGCCCGTACCCCGTCGAGCCGCGGTAGTTGACGCGGACGACCGCGTAGCCGTGGTCCACCCAGGCGGCGGGCCCGGACGCGAAGGCGTCGCTGTCGTGCCAGGTCGGGCCGCCGTGGATCTCGAAGACGGTCGGAAACGGACCCTCGGCCGGGGCAGCGGGCCGCTGCACGAGCGCGTGGATCCGGCCGCCGGGCCCGTCCACCCACACGTCCTCCACCGGCACGGACGCCGGAGCCTTCGCACCCGGCGGATCGAGCACCACCGCCCCCGTCGTGGACCGCACGGCGGGGGGCTGGTCGGCGGACGACCACAGGTACTCCACGGTGCCGTCCGGCCGGGCCGTGGCACCCGACACCGATCCGGCGGGTGTCTCCACCCGCACCGGGGCGCTGTCGGCCCCCGGCTCGTACCGCCACAGGTCGCTGCGGGCCTCGAAGCCGTGCACGATCAGCAGCGCGGAGCCGTCCGGATACCACTCGGCGCCCACGTCACCGGGCAGATCGATCGCAAGATCCGTCTCCGTCCCCGCCACCGGGTCCCAGATCATCGGCTCCCAGCGGCCCCGCCGCTGATGCCCGACCAGCAGCCGGGTGTCCCCGGCCACCGGCGCGAAGCCCAGCACCGACAGGCCCAGCTCCTGCGTACCGCCCTTGGTGTCGTCGAGCTCGGCGACCGTTGTCCCGTCCGGCCGCACCACGCGCAGCGCCGAATGCATCGCGTCGCCGTGCTCGGTGTGCTCCAGGGCGATCAGCGTCCCGTCGTGCGACAGGTCCCCGACGCCCGCCGACTCACGGTGCCGGTAGATCTCGACGGGCGGAGCCCCGGGGCGTACGACATGGATCGTCGTCCCGTCCTCATCGGTCGACCGGCCGACCACCGCCGTCCCGTCCCGCCCGATCGCGAGCCCCGCGGGGTACGAGGGTTCGAGCCCGGGAGCCGCGGGCTCGTCCGCCGCCCCGCCGCTCTCGCCGCCGTGGAACGGCTGGCGCATCCACACCCCGAACTCGTCGCCGTCGGTGTCGTCGAACCACCAGATCGTCTCGCCGTCCGGCGTCAGTATCCCGTCCGTCGTCCCGTTCGGCCGGTCGGTGACCTGCCGCTGCTCCCCGGTCGACCGGTCCCACGCGTACAGCTCGTACGTCCCCGTCGCGTTGGAGACGAACAGCGCACGGTCCGGCGCGTCCTCCGCCCAGTCGGGCAACGACACCCGGGGCGCCCGGAAGCGCTGCTCCCACTCCGGAACGGAATCGGTCGTCGGCGCCGGAACGGAATCGGTCGTCGAGCCAGTGATCTCAGTCATGCCCCCCATTCTGCGCCGGGGGCCGGACACTCGGCTCGCATCGTCCGCAGCCTGTGGAAAACTGCCGGACCGGCCGGCCCGGGCACGGCGTCGCGCACGCGGTACGGCTGACGGGCTGTCAGGGTGTCGTCGGTTCGGGTGCGGGGCCGGCCCGGTCCCAGCCGGGGGAGCGGACGTCGACGGTGAGGGTGCCCCTCGCGATCTCCTCGCCGCAGGTGCGGCAGATCCACGCGGCGTCCAGGTCATGCCCGTGTGCGCCGTCGCCCTCGCCACGGCTCTCCGCGTCCGTGGTGGCCGCCGGTCCATGGACCACGACGACCGGCGGCTCCTCGTGCACCCAGCGGTCGCCCCAGTTCAGCAGGGCCCGGATCACCGGAGCGAGGTCCCGGCCCGCCTCGGTCAGGTGGTACTCGTGGCGCAGCGGCCGTTCGTTGTACGGGCGCCGCTCGACCACCCCGGCGTGCTCCAGTGACCGCAGCCGGGCCGCGAGTCGGTCCCGGGGTGCACCGGTGTTCCGGGCGATCGCCTCGAACCGGTGATTGCCGAAGAAGATCTCGCGCACCGCGAGCAGCGCCCACTTCTCGCCCACCACCTGCAGTGCGGCGGCGGCGGAACACGGGCGGCCGGGCAGTGCGCCGATGTCGATACGGCTGCCGGAACCATTCATTGCACTCACCCCTGCAAGGTTGCCATCTCAAACTTGCTGGCGCTACCTTGCCGTCATGACAGTTGGAAAATCAAACTCACTCGCGGGCCCGGCCGACCCGAGGCCGCCCGCCCCGCCCGCGGAGCCCGGGCCGCCCACGGCGAACAGGCCCGCGAAGGGCCCGGCGAACGGGTCCGTGAAGAGTTCATCCACTGGATCCCGTGCGACGGCCTGGATCGTCTCGGCCGGGGTCTTCGTCGTGAACCTCGACCTGTTCATCGTCAACGTGGCCGTCCCCGCCCTCGGTGACTCCTTCGACGGCAGCTCGCTCGCCTCGCTGTCCTGGGTGCTCAACGCGTACGCGATCGTCTTCGCCGCACTGCTCGTCGTCGCAGGCCGGCTCGCGGACCGGTACGGGCACCGGCGCGGCTTCCTCCTCGGCCTGGCGGCCTTCACCGTGGCCTCCGTGCTGTGTGCCGTCGCCCCCGGGGTCGGCTGGCTGGTCGCCGCCCGTGCCCTGCAGGCGGCCGGAGCCGCCGCCCTGATGCCCACCTCGCTGGCTCTGCTGCTGGTCAACACCGCGCCGGAGCGCCGGCCGCAGGCCATCCGCAGCTGGGCGGCGATCGGAGGAATCGCCGCCGGTCTGGGGCCCGTGATCGGCGGGCTGCTCGTGGAGGCCGACTGGCGCTGGGTGTTCCTCGTCAACGTGCCGGTCGGTGCGGTCGGCCTGGTGGCCGGGGCCCGGCTGCTGCCCGATGCCCGCCCGGACCGCGACGGGCGGCTGCCGGACCTGGCCGGCGCCGCGTTGCTCACGCTCGCCATCGGCGCACTCGCGCTCGGCCTGGTCAAGGCGGACGCCTGGGGCTGGAGTTCGCCGGAGGTGATCGGCTCGCTCGTCGCGACGGTCGTCCTCGCAGGGGCCTTCTGGCTGCGCTCGGCCCGGCACAGCGCCCCGATCGTCGAACTGCCGATGCTGCGCACCCCGGCCTTCGCGGCGGCGACCCTCGCTGCGCTGCTCTTCTCCGTCGCGTTCGCGGCGATGCTGCTGACATCGGTGCTCTGGTGCCAGCAGGTGTGGGGCTACTCGGCGATCCGTACCGGACTGGCCATCGCTCCCGGGCCCCTGGTCGTACCGGTGCTCACCGTCACGTCGGGCCCCGTGATCCGCCGCTTCGGCGCGGGCCGCACAGCGGCGTTCGGCTGTCTGCTGTTCGCCGTGGGCCTCGGCTGGTGGGCCGTCGCGCTCGATACGGCCCCGCACTACGCGGCCGGACTCCTGCCCGGCATGCTGATCACCGGTATCGGCGTCGGCTTCGCCCTGCCCACCCTGGTCGGTGCGGCCGCGGTGGCCCTGCCGCCCACCCGGTTCGCAACCGGGTCGGCCGTCACCACGATGGCCCGTCAGACCGGTTCCGTCCTCGGCGTGGCCCTGATGGTCACGCTGCTCGCCACCCCGGACGGCCCCGCCGAGGCGCTCGACGCGTTCCGGCACGGCTGGTGGGCGGCGGCCGCCACCGCCGTACTGGCCGCGGCGACCGCCCTCGCACTGCCCCGGCCGGGCGCCGCGGGCCGCGCCTGACACGTAACAGACGGAACGGAACGGGACAGAGAGGTGGCGGTCCACCGGTGTCGTGCCGGCGGACCGCCATCTCGAACAGGGCTGCGTAAGACTGCTCCCAGGTCCGCTGCTGCTTCGACTGTCGAAGGTGACGATGTACGCGATTTCCCTGGGTGACGACGGCGCCGAGCTGCGCCCGCTGGAGCCGTGGCGGGCCGAGGAGTTCCTGGCCCACATCGACCGAGGGCGGGAGTTCGTCGGGCAGCACAACGCGCTGCCCGACGTCGTTACGGACCTGGAGTCGAGCCGGGCGTTCCTCCAGGCGTACGCGGAGAAGGCCGCCGCCGACGCCGGGCGGCTCCACGGCATCTGGACGGGTGACAAGCTCGTCGGCGCGGTCCTCCTCCGGACCATGGACATCGAGCAGGGCACCGCCGAGGCAGGCTGCTGGCTGGAGCCGTCGGCGGTGGGCAGGGGGCTGGTGACCCGGGCCGCGCGTGTGATCATCGATTGGGCCATCGAGCAGCGGGGCATCCACCGCGTGGAGTGGTGGGTCTCGGCGACGAACGAGGCCGGCATCGCCGTGGCCCGGCGGCTCGGGATGACGCGAGACGGCGTGCTGCGGGCAAGCTACCTGTACCGGGGGAAGCGGCACGACGAGGAGATCTGGTCGGTGCTTGCACCGGAATGGCGTGCGGGCAAGCAGTCGTCCTGAGGCCGGTGCCCTCGCCTACGCCCCCGTGCAGGGCCCGATCGTCGCTGCCGTAGCGGCCGCCGCGGCCCCCGCGTCCGCGCCCGGGGCGGCAGACGCGGCGCCCCACTTCTCGCCCGACGGAACTCCTTCCCTTGCGCGATGTCTGCCAGGCCTCGGTCAGGCGCCGACGTAGTCCGCGAGGTGTTCACCGGTGAGGGTGGAGCGGTCGGCGACGAGGGCGGCCGGTGTGCCCTCGAAAACGATCTTGCCGCCGTCGTGGCCGGCGCCGGGGCCGAGGTCGATGATCCAGTCGGCATGCGCCATCACCGCCTGGTGGTGCTCGATGACGATGACCGACTTGCCGGAGTCGACGAGCCGGTCGAGCAGGCCGAGCAACTGCTCGACGTCGGCGAGGTGGAGGCCGGTGGTCGGCTCGTCGAGGATGTAGACGCCGCCCTTGTCGGCCATGTGGGTGGCCAGCTTGAGCCGCTGCCGCTCGCCGCCGGACAGCGTGGTGAGCGGCTGGCCGAGGCTGAGGTAGCCGAGCCCGACGTCGGCGAGCCGGTCGAGGATTCTGTGCGCGGCCGGCGTGTGCGCCTCGCCGGCGCCGAAGAACTCCTCGGCTTCCGTCACCGACATCGCGAGCACCTCGCTGATGTCGCGGCCGCCGAGGGTGTACTCGAGGACCGAAGCCTGGAACCGCTTCCCCTCGCAGTCCTCGCAGGTGGTCTCCACGCCGGCCATCATCGCCAGGTCGGTGTAGATGACGCCGGCGCCGTTGCAGTTGGGGCAGGCGCCCTCGGAGTTGGCGCTGAACAGGGCCGGCTTCACGCCGTTGACCTTCGCGAACGCCTTGCGGATCGGGTCGAGCAGTCCGGTGTACGTCGCCGGGTTGCTCCGTCGCGAGCCGCGGATCGGCGCCTGGTCGACCGACACCACGCCCGCGGAGGCGGGGACGGAGCCATGGATCAGTGAGCTCTTACCGGAGCCGGCGACGCCGGTGACGACGCACAGCACCCCGAGCGGGATGTCGACGTCGACGCCCTGCAGGTTGTGGCGGGTGGCGTCGCGGATCTCCAGCGTGCCGGTGGACTTGCGCACCGTCTCCCTGAGGGCGGCCCGGTCGTCGAGGTGGCGGCCGGTGACGGTACCGCTGGCCCGCAGCCCCTCGATGGTGCCCTCGAAGCAGACGGCGCCGCCCGCCGTACCGGCGCCGGGGCCGAGGTCGACGACGTGGTCGGCGATCGCGATGGCCTCGGGCTTGTGCTCCACGACCAGCACCGTGTTGCCTTTGTCCCGCAGTCGCAGCAGCAGGTCGTTCATGCGCTGGATGTCGTGGGGGTGCAGGCCGATGGTGGGCTCGTCGAAGACGTACGTGACGTCGGTGAGCGAGGAGCCGAGGTGGCGGATCATCTTGACGCGCTGCGCCTCGCCGCCCGACAGCGTGCCCGACGGCCGGTCGAGCGCGAGGTAGCCGAGGCCGATCTCCACGAACGAGTCCAGGGTGTGCTGCAGTGCGGTGAGCAGCGGCGCCACCGACGGCTCGTCGAGGCCGCGGATCCATTCGGCCAGGTCGCGGATCTCCATCGCGCAGGCGTCGGCGATGCTGATCCGCTTGATCTTCGACGACCGGGCCCCCTCGCTGAGCCGGGTTCCGTCGCACTCGGGGCAGGTCGTGAAGGTGACCGCACGCTCCACGAAGGCACGGATGTGCGGCTGCATCGCTTCCTTGTCCTTGGACAGGAACGACTTCTGGATCTTGGGGATCAGCCCTTCGTAGGTGAGGTTGACACCGTTGACCTTCACCTTGGTCGGCTCGCCGTAGAGGAAGTCCTGCATTTCCTTCTTGGTGAACCTGCGGATCGGCTTCTGCGGGTCGAGGAAGCCCGACTGGGCGTAGAGCCCCACGGTCCACTGGCTGTCCGACTTCCAGCCGGGGATGGTGAACGCACCCTCGGCGAGCGACTTGGAGTCGTCGTAGAGCTGGGTGAGATCGATGTCGGAGACCGTGCCCCGGCCCTCGCAGCGCGTACACATGCCGCCGGTGCGGTTGAACGTCGCCTTCACCGTCTTCTTGGCACCGCGCTCGACGGTGATCGCACCGCTCGCCCGGACCGAGGCGGTGTTGAAGGAGTACGCGCTGGGCGGCCCGATGTGCGGCTTGCCGAGCCGGCTGAAGAGGATGCGCAGCATCGCGTTGGCGTCGGTGGCGGTACCGACGGTGGAGCGAGGATCGGCCCCCATCCGCTGCTGGTCGACGATGATCGCGGTCGTCAGCCCTTCGAGTACGTCGACCTCCGGCCGCGCCAGCGTCGGCATGAAGCCCTGCACGAAGGCGCTGTAGGTCTCGTTGATCATCCGCTGCGACTCCGCGGCGATCGTGCTGAACACCAGCGAGCTCTTGCCCGAGCCGGAGACGCCGGTGAACACCGTCAGGCGGCGCTTGGGGATCTCGATGCTGACGTCCTTGAGATTGTTCACGCGCGCGCCGTGCACGCGGAGCAGATCGTGGCTGTCGGCGGCGTGCAGCGCAGGCGACTGCGTGTTCCTCTTGGCCGGGCTCATGGTGTCTCCATCTGTCGGGTGGGCCCGCCTTCGCGGTCTCCGTCGGTGTCGCCTGGCTCGATCCAACCAAAATTCGAGCAGTACGTCCGATTCTCTTTTGCTTCGGCCCGTGGAACCTCCGGTTCCCGGCGAAGCGTCCCGCCCACCGACATGTCGGACCGGCCGGCGGCGTGCGGGGCGATGCGGAACGAGAGGTACAGGGTGGCCGAACGCACACGGGTCGAGGCCGGTGCGCGCGGTGAACTGGCCACCCCGCTCCTGCCTCAGGCCGTCGATCCCGAGGACCTCGACATCACCCCCGATCCAGGACACCTCGCGGGTGGGCCAGGGGGCGGGGGCCGCGGCACTCAGTCGGCGCTCATCGGTCCTGAAGCAGCCCGAGGACGTTGCCGTCGGGGTCGGTGACGGTGGCCACCAAGCGACCGCCACCGACATCGTGAGCGGGCTCCTTCACGGTGGCACCCGCGGCGGTCACCTCGGCCAGCTTCGCCTCGATGTCCGGCACGTGCCAGTAGGCCACCGGTGAGGTCATGCCCTGCGGTCCACCGCCCGGCACCAGCCCGATGTGCTGGCCCGCGGCCTCGAAGCCGACGTAGTAGGACTCGTCGGCCTGCGGCGGTACGCCGAGCAGGGCGGCGTACACCTTCTTCGCCGTCGCCAGGTCGGAAACGGGATGCAGCACGGTCTTGATTCCCTGGGTGGAAGAGCCGGTCATGGTCACTCCTGAAGTCGTGGGTCCGGTCGGGGTTGTCCGGCAATCGGCAGCCCGATCGCCTCGGACGGTGATTTCTCCGTTGGCCGTTCGTCTTGACCGGGCCCGGCCCGCAAGAGAAGGAGAACCACCGGAACCACCTCCGCGCGGTCACGCTAACTGCGGCTCGGGGGTCCGCGCTTCTCGAATCCTGATCGGTCCGGGCACCTGTTTCGCGACGCACGACGGGATGCCCGCCGTCGCGCGGAACTGTCCTGCCCAGCGTCGGTGAGCCTGAGCAGTGCCGAGGGGCCCGCGCAGTACACCGCACACGTCGTCGTCGGCCTCCTGCGATTCGCGGGCGAGGTCCGGGCTTACGCGGGCGTGAGCGCCGCCGGACTGCGCGGAGCGGCCGGCTTTCGGCGCTGCCGTCGGCTGAGCGCGTCGCATGAGGCGGGACAGAACAGGCGTCCTGCACATACGACGTGTCCTGTCCCAGATAACTGTGGGCAGGGCGAGGTTCTGACCTGCGGTGCCTATGGTTGAGTGGGACAGCTCGGCGGTCGGTGTCCCGCTCAACCGTAGGCAGCGTGATGGTTCACCCGCGGAGCCAAGCCAGCAGGCGTCGTGGAGTCGGTCGCCATGTGCTGGCTGGCATGGATCGGCGGACCGATTTGGCCTTCCTGACTTGTTGGGCGAGTCGGTATTCGTCCGCCTTGCGGATGAGTTCGTGAGAGCGGATCTGGTGCAACTCGAAGTGCATGCCGCTCGCTCCTACTGCTGGAGCTCCATGACGTCGGCGACCACGCAGCTGACGTTGTCGGGGCCGCCGGAGCCGTTGGCGAGGGCGATGAGTTCGCAGACCGCCTGCTCGGGTTCACTGATCTCGGAGAGCACCCGGTGGATCTCTTCGGTCGGCACGACGGTCGACAGGCCGTCGGAGCAGAGCAGGTAGCGGTCTTTCCGCTGGGCGTCGTGCAGACGCATGTCGGGGGTGCCATCGGCTCCTTGGCCCAGGGCTCGTAGCAACAGGGACCGCTGGGGGTGGGAGGCGGCTTCCTCCGGGGTGAGGCGTCCTTCGTCGACCATCGACTGCACCATGGTGTGATCGTGGGTGATCTGGAACAGCTCTCCGTCGCGCAGGAGGTAGACGCGGGAGTCGCCGATGTGGACGAGGGCCAGCTGTGAGCCGGTCCAGAGCATCGCGGTGAGTGTGGTGCCGGCCTCTTCGGGCGATGAGGCGGGTCCGGCGACGCCGTTGACGGCCTGTTTGGCCTGTTCGATGGCGTCCTCGAGGAGGTTGAGGAGATCGCCTGCCGGGATGCTGTCGGTTTCGAGGCGCTTGAGCGCGTCGACGGCGGCGGCACTTGCGGGGGCTCCTCCGCTGCCGAAGCCGTCGGCGACTGCGAGCAGGCGGGACCCTGCGTAGGCGGTGTCCTGGTTGCTCTCACGGACAAGGCCCGTGTCGGAAAGAGCGGCGTAACGGATTCCCAGGGGCTTAGCAGTCGGAGACATAGCGGGGTCCTTCCAGGACAGATGGCCGATGAGGAAGGAAGCGAGGTCTCGCCGCGCGGCGGTGTCGGCCTCGACCTGGGCCCAGAACGCGCGGACCTCCCGGGCTGCCGGGCCTGCCTCCAGCGTGCAGACGTGCTGGATGCGGGCCAGGGGCATCCCCAGGCGCCGGAGCCAGGCGACCAGCCGGGCTTGCTCCAGCTGTTCCGGGGCGTAGAGACGGTAGCCGGTCACCGGGTCGACGCGAGCGGGAGTTAGCAGACCGAGCTCGTCGTAGAGACGCAGCGCCTTCGGTGACAGCCGGGATGCCTTCGCGAACGTCCCGATAGTCAGCAACCCCATGCCCGCTCTCCTCCTCATGCCGAGCATGTCGCCCGGCCTCACCGATGCTGTGGCTTCCCCCAAGGTGAAGGTCAACCAGAGTCCTGCTCCGGCTCGGTCAGATGGTCTCCCACTCGCTCGTCGGCTGAGCGATCAGTCAAGGACGCCGACCGTCGGTGGGCATCGATGCCTCACCGGGCCGTGGACGCGGTTTGCGCCTCTTGAAGGGTTCAGGAGGCCTTCGATCTGCCTGGCTGTGGCCTCGATGGTGGTGCTGAGCCACGTGCGGCTGGTGCCCCGCAGGGGCGTCTGCAACGGGAAGCGGCGGTGGAATTCGGCGAGGGCATGTGTGGCGGCGAGGAGATCTTCGCTGAGGATGGACTGTCTCCAGTGGACGGATGCGAACAAGCTGATCAATGTGATGTGTTCGGGATATCCAGCTGCGATCCGCCAGGGGGCCGTCTTGTCCGGTTCGACCGTCGGTCCCTTGACTCGGACCAGGTCGTGGAGGAGTTCGACCCGGCGGTTGAGCCGGTAGTGGCGATGGGCCAGACCGCTCCAGAGCTTGCCGGTGGCGTCCAGGCTGGCCAGCGAGCGGCGGGTGCGTGCCGAGCCCAGCGTGTGCCGCCCGGAGCTGACCGCCTTCAGCAGCCGGTAGAACACCGTGCGCGACGGCGGCGGCACCACTCCGGGCCCGTGCTCGGCCTCCAACAGGCGTTCCATCCGGCGCCGCAGCACCTGCGCAGAGACTGTGGACCGGCCCGTCTGCTCGTCCACGACCTTGCGCAGGGCCTCGACCACCCGCCGGTCGGCGCGGCCCGTGCCGTCCGGGGCGGCCCGCAGCCGCGGGTCGACCAGGCCCAGCACTCCTTCGTTCTCGAAGCGGCGCCGCATCCTCTGGATCAGCGCCAGCGACGTACTGTGCCCGGCCGCGGCCAGTTCGGCGGCCTTGGCCAGCTCCCGCTGCCGGAGCGACCTCACCGCCGGGTCGTACTCGGCCCGCGCCGGCCCCTGTGGAGCGTCCAGCGGACGGCCCGTGAGCATCTCCACCAAGTGCCGCTGCCACCACTTGGCCCGCTCCACTGCTTTGGCCGGAAACCCTTCCAGCACCCCAGCCGCCGGGACCACCGTCCGCACCGAGGCCGGTGTGACCACCTCGAAGCCGCTGGAGGACAGCAGGTGGGCCAGCATCACCACGCTCGCCGACTGTGTCTCGTCGACCAGCCGGACAGCGGTCCCTTCCAGGGCGGCAACCGTGTGCAGGCGTCCGTCGAACCGGACCAGGTCACCCGCTCGCAACAGCCGCGGCTGCGACGGCATCCCCGCCCCCTTCCCGCACCACGCCGAGCCGGACCCGCGTGTCCGCCGACAACAGCCCGGACTCCAGATTCACGGCCGGGACCCAGCCGTACATGCCTACAGAAGAGCGGGACTGCCTACACATCGCAGAGACAGGACACCTGCACATACGACGCTCGGGCTCACTCGGTCACGTACCGTGATGCGGAACACTATTGCAAGCACGTGCTTGCAATAGTTAGCGGTGATGGCGCACTATCGAGGCATGGCATCACTCAACGTCGGCAATCTCGGCGAGTACCTGCGCGAGCAGCGTCGCACTGCTCAGCTGTCGCTGCGGCAGCTCGCCGATGCCGCCGGGGTGTCCAATCCGTATCTCAGCCAGATCGAACGCGGGCTGCGCAAGCCGAGCGCCGAGGTGCTGCAGCAGGTCGCCAAGGCCCTGCGGATCTCCGCGGAGACCCTCTATGTGCGGGCCGGGATTCTGGACGAGCGGGAGCGGGAGGAGCTGGAGACCCGGGCGGTCATCCTTGCCGATCCGTCCATAAACGAGCGGCAGAAGAACGTGCTGCTGCAGATCTACGACTCCTTCCGCAAGGAGAACGGGTTCGAATCCGGCTCCGGCGACACCGATGACGAATCCGGCCTCAGCGCCGACGGCACAGATGCCGATACAGCTTCAAAGCCTTCACCACCCTCAAACTGAGTCTGATGATCCGGGAGGACCACAGTCATGGCCATCACCGATGACCTGCGTAAGACCCTCACCGACCCGACCCCTCTCTACTTCGCCGCCGGTACGGCCGACCTCGCCGTCGAGCAGGCGCGGAAGGTCCCGGCACTGATCGAGCAGCTGCGGGCCGAGGCGCCCGAGCGGTTCGAGGCCGTGCGCAACGCCGACCCGCGGGCCGTGCAGGAGAAGGTGACCACGCAGGCCAAGGAGGCGCAGGCCACCGTGCAGGCCAAGGTCACCGAGGTGCTCGGCTCGCTCGACACCGATCTGAAGAAGCTCGGCGAGTCCGCTCAGGACCTGGCGCTGCGGAGCCTGGGTGTGGCCGCGGAGTACGCGGTCCGGGCCCGGGAGACGTACGAGAAGGTCGCCGAGCGCGGCGAGCAGACCGTGAAGACGTGGCGTGGCGAGACCGCCGAGGATCTTGTCGAGATCGCCGTCGTGGTCGAGCCGCGGCGGGAGTCCGAGCCGAAGCCGAAACCGGCGCCTGCCGCGAAGAGCGAGCCGAAGAGCGCTGCCAAGGCGGAGACCCGGACCGCCGGCACGCCCGCCAAGAAGGCGCCGACGCCCGCGCGCAAGCCTGTGGCGAAGAAGACCACGCCGCCGACCGCCAAGTAGCGCCGCGGCCGATGTGTACCGGGGCGCGGGTCGGGCACCTTTCGGGGTGGCCGGCTCGTTGTCCCGGTACCTTGGCGGCGAGGCGCTCATCCATTCATTAGGCGGTGCACACCATGTTGCTCACGGGGTTCAGCACACTTGTCTGGCTGCTCTACCTGATCATGCTCGTCCTGGCCGTGGTCGCGCTGTTCCTGGCCGCGACGGCACGCGAGGATGCATACCGCGCCGCGGACAAGCAGAAGAAGTCCTTCTGGCTGATCATTCTCGGCATCACCGTTGCCGTGAACCTCTTCGTGCCGATGCTGTTCCTGCAGCTTGCGGGCGCGGTCGCGTCGATCGTCTTCATGGTCGACGTACGGCCCGCGCTGAAGGCGGTCTCCGGTGGCGGCGGCCGGCGCGGTGGCTCCAGCAGCGACGGCCCCTACGGGCCCTACAACGGCGGGCGCTGAGCACTCACGGGTGACGCCGATCCGGGGCGGGGGCGCGGAAGGGACGCGCTCCGGCCCCGATCACCATTGCGGCTCCGGTCGGTGCTCCGGTCGCGGTCGAGCAGCAGGACCGCGACGTCGTCGGTGAGTTCGCCGCCGTTCAGCTCGCGCACCTCGGCGACGGCCGCCTCCAGCAGCGCCTCGCCGCTGAGCCCCTCCGCCAGCTGGCGGTTGATCATCGCGACCATGCCTTCCTGGCCGAGCCGCTGTGTTCCGGTCGGCCCGACGCGGCCCTCGATCAGCCCGTCCGTGTACATCATCAGGCTCCACGACCCGCCGAGTTCGACCTGGCGGCGCGGCCAGCGGGCGTGCGGCAGCAGGCCCAGCGCCGGGCCGCCGTCCTCGTACGGGAGCAGCTGCGCCGCCCGTTCGTGGCGAGTGATCAGCGGGGCGGGGTGGCCCGCCAGGCAGAGCCCGGCGCGCCGGCCGTCGGGGGTGATGTCGACGGTGCAGAGCGTCGCGAAGATCTCCTCGCTCTCCCGTTCGTGCTCCAGAACCTGCTGGAGCGTGGAGAGCAGTTCGTCGCCGCAGAGTCCTGCCAGCGTCAACGCCCGCCACGCTATGCGCAGTTCGACGCCGAGAGCCGCCTCGTCCGGGCCGTGGCCGCAGACGTCACCGATCATCGCGTGGACGGTGCCGTCGGGAGTACGGACCGTGTCGTAGAAGTCCCCGCCGAGCAGCGCACGGCTGCGGCCGGGGCGGTAGCGGGCGGCGAACCGCAGATCGGAGCCCTGCAGCAGCGGGGTGGGCAGCAGCCCGCGTTCCAGGCGGGCGTTCTCCTGGGCGCGCAGTTTCGACTCGGTGAGCTGGTGCTGCGCGACATCGGCGCGTTTGCGTTCGACGGCGTAACGGATGGCGCGCGTGAGCAGCCGCCCGTCGAGCTCGCCGCGGAAGAGGTAGTCCTGGGCGCCGACGCGTACCGCCTCGGCGGCCAGCTCGGTGTCGTCCTCCGCGGTGAGGGCGAGGACGGCGTGGCGCGGTGCGATCCGCAGCACGTGCTTGAGGGTGGCGAGCTCGGCGGGCCCCTCGGCACCCCCGTCGGCGCGTGTCTCGCTGCTGGGCGGCAGGGCCAGGTCCAGCAGGATGCAGTCGACGTCGTCCGTGAGGAGCCGACCGGCCTCGGTCAGATTGCGGGCGGTCCGGATGCGGACCCGGGTGCCGGCCGCGGCAGGGAGCTCGGGGACGGTGAGGGTGCCGGCCGGGTCGTCCTCGATCACCAGGAGGGTGAGGTGGGCGACGTGGGTGGCCTCCGCGGCGGGAGCGACGCGCTGCTGCGGTACGGGTACGGGCATAGGTTCGGTTTCCTTCCCTCCCCCCGAGGGCGCGGCGGAACGACGATCGACGACCCACCAGACCGGGACCATAGCGGTACTGGACATGCGAACGGAATGGCGAATGTCATCCGACCCCTGGCATATGCGGAGCCATAAGCCGCGTCCCGTCACGGATCCGGCGGGAAATGCGCACCCTTGGGCTGTCCGAGGGTCATGACGAACATCACCCCTGCGGTGTGGGCGCGGGTGGCGTGCCTCACGGCGCGGCGGAGCGAGCGCGTGGTCCGGGTCACTCGCGGGGGGCGGCCCGTATCCGTACCGGCGTGGCCCCGTCACCGGTCCGGGCGAACCACCCCGAGGATCTCCATCGAGCCCGCCCCCGCGAGCGTCACGTTCCGCCCCGGGCGCGGTGCGTGCACGATGGCGCCGTCGCCGATGTACATCCCCACATGGCTGGCGTCACCGTGGTAAATGATCAGGTCGCCGGGGCGCATGTCCTTGACGGCGATGTGCGGCAGCTGCCGCCACTGCTCCTGCGAGGTGCGCGGGATCGGCCGTCCCGCCGCGGCCCACGCCTGGGACGTCAGGCCCGAGCAGTCGTACGATCCGGGGCCCTCGGCCCCCCAGACGTACGGCTTGCCGATCTGGGCCGTCGCGAAGGCCACCGCCTTCTTTCCGCGCGCGCTCGCCTCGCGGTTGATGTCCTTGAGGGCGCCGGAGCCGAGCCAGGCGGTCTGCGCCTTGTACTCCGCCTCCTGCTCCAGCTCGAGGAGGCGCGCCCGCTCCTCCTTCTCCAGCTGCGATTCCAGCTTCTTCGCCGCTGCGATCTGCCCGTTGATCCGCTTCTTGGCCTTGGCCTGTTTGAGGCGATTGGCCTCGAGCTTCTTCCAGTTGCTGCTCGCGTCCTCGGTGTACGTCTCCAAGTCCTCCTGGGTCCTGGTCAGTTCGCCGAGGACCCCCTTGGCGGCCTGCTGGCCCTGCCAGACCCTGTTCACACCGTCCATGAACATCCGCGGGTCGTCGCTGAGCATCATCTGCGCGCCCGGTGGCAGCCCGCCGGTGCGGTACTGCTCGCGGGCCTGGGCGCCCGCCCGGCTCTTGAGGTCGGCGATCTTCGCCTGTCCCGCGACGATCGCCTGCGCCAGTTTGACGATCTCGCCGGACTGCTTCTTCGCCTGCTCCTCGGCGAGGTTGTACGCGTCGGTGGCCGCCCCGGCCTTGCGGTAGAGGGCGTCGATCTCCTCGCGCACCTCTTCGAGGCTCTTCTTCTGCGGACCTGCCGGTGAGGTGGGGGAGGAGGGGGAGGGGGGTGGTGTGGCGAAGGCCTGGGTCGGCACGGTCAGTACGGCCAGAGCGCAGACCAGAGTGATCGCGGCAGCGGCACAGTGACGTCGGTTCACAAGCTCCCCCTCCGAGCGGATCTGATTTACCGTCAGTAACTTTTCGTGGCGTCGCGATCGTGCCATGCCGTACCGAAAAGCAACAGAGGCATTCCCCTTCATCCCGGACGAACGGCGTCGCGTCCGTGTTCCCGGTTGCGCCCCGAACCGCACCTGTTCAGTGCCTGTTGGTCCGCCGCTCGGCGTCCGTCGGGCCACCGCCCCGCGCCTGTTCGGCTACCGCTCGGGCCGCAACGCCGTCCATTCCACCGTGACTTCACCTTGCCGCCACCGTCGTACCCCGTCCGTCAGCGGCCAGTCCCCCGACAGCGTGCGCACCGCGGTGATCCAGCGCTGCCGCGCACCCAGTGAGGCGTACGGAGCCGCCGCGGCCCACGCCCGGTCGAAGTCGCGCAGGAACGCGTGGACCGGTTCACCCGGCACATTGCGGTGGATCAGCGCTTTGGGGAGGCGTTCCGCGAGGTCGGAGGGGCGGTCGAGGGAGCCGAGGCGGGTTGCGAACGTGACCGTGCGCGGGCCTTCCGGGCCGAGCGCCACCCACACATGGCGGCGTCCGATCTCGTCGCAGGTGCCCTCCACCAGAAGCCCGTCGGGGGCGAGCCGGGCGCACAGCCGCCGCCAGACCGCGGCGACCTCACCCTCGTCATACTGGCGCAGCACGTTCGCCGCCCGGATGAGGGTGGGGCGGCCGGTCAGCGGGATCTCGAAGCCGCCGTGGACGAAGGTGAGGCCCTCGCGCTCGTACGGCTTCGCCGCCGCGACCCGCTCCGGGTCGATCTCGATGCCGACGACCGCCGTGCGCGGCTCGGCGGTGCGCAAGCGTTGCAGCAGCTCGACGGCGGTCCAGGGGGCAGCGCCGTATCCGAGGTCGACCGCGACGGGGGCGTCGGAGCGTCGCAGGGCGGGGCCGTGCGTGGCGGCGATCCAGCGGTCCATGCGGCGGAGCCGGTTCGGGTTGGTGGTCCCGCGGGTCGCGGTGCCGATGGGGCGCATGACAGCGAGCCTAACGATCCCGCGGACCCGGGCGGGCCGCGGTGACGCGCCGTAGCTGATCGTAATGATTTGGCAAAACGGAGACGGAAGCGGAAATGAAAGGGCGCGTTCCGCTGTTTTAGGTCTCCGAGGGGGCCCATGCCCCTTCAGTGTCATGCCCCGAGCGAGGAGGACCGGACGACGTGAGCCAGTACGTCTCTCGGCTCGGCAGCAACCGCATGGCGCCACGCCTGAGGTTCCCCGGCGCCTTCCCCGGCAGTCACCGCAAACCGCGGCGCATCGCGATGCTCTCCGTGCACACCTCCCCGTTGCACCAGCCGGGCACGGGCGACGCGGGCGGCATGAACGTCTACATCGTGGAGCTGGCCAGACGGCTGGCCGCGATCAACATCGAGGTGGAGATATTCACCCGGGCCACCACCGGCGCCCTGCCCCCGGCGGTCGAGCTGGCGCCCGGCGTCCTGGTGCGGCACGTCGACGCGGGGCCGTACGAAGGTCTGGCCAAGGAGGACCTGCCCGCCCAGCTCTGCGCCTTCACCCACGGGGTGATGCAGGCCTGGGCCGGCCAGCGCCCGGGCTACTACGACCTGGTGCACTCCCACTACTGGCTCTCCGGCCATGTCGGCTGGCTCGCCGCGCAGCGCTGGGGCGTTCCCCTCGTGCATGCCATGCACACCATGGCGAAGGTGAAGAACGCGGCGCTCGCCGAGGGCGACACCCCCGAGCCGGCCGCCCGGGTCATCGGCGAGACCCAGATCGTCAGCGCCGCCGACCGGCTGATCGCGAACACCGCGGAGGAGGCGGACGAGCTCGTCCGGTTCTACGAGGCCGATCCGGCGGCCGTCGCCGTCGTCCACCCCGGGGTCAACCTGGAACGCTTCCGCCCGGCCGACGGGCGGGCCGCCGCCCGGGCCCGCCTCGGACTGCCCCAGGACGCCTTCATCCCGGTCTTCGCCGGCCGTATCCAGCCGCTGAAGGCCCCTGATGTACTGCTGCGCGCGGTGGCCGTGCTGCTGGACCGCGATCCCTCGCTGCGGTCCCGGATGGTCGTACCGGTGGTCGGCGGCCCCAGCGGCAGCGGGCTCGCCAAGCCGGAGGGTCTGCAGAAGCTGGCGGCGCGGCTCGGGATCGCGGATGTCGTACGGTTCCACCCGCCGGTCGGGCAGGACCAGCTCGCCGACTGGTTCCGGGCGGCGTCCGTGCTGGTCATGCCCTCGTACAGCGAATCGTTCGGCCTGGTCGCCATCGAGGCGCAGGCGGCAGGCACCCCGGTCGTCGCGGCGGCCGTCGGCGGACTGCCGGTGGCGGTACGGGACGGCGTGAGCGGCTTCCTGATCCCCGGGCACGACCCGCAGGCGTACGCGCAGCAGCTGGCCCGGTTCGCCGAGTCGCCGGAGCTCGTCGCCAGGATGGGTGCGGCGGCCGCCGCGCATGCGCAGGGCTTCGGCTGGGACACGGCGGCGTCCGCGACCGCCGACGTCTACACGGCCGCGCTGCACGAGCACCGCCGTCGCGTACGCCTGCACCACGGCTGACGCACGCGCGAGCCCATGACCGAGGCGCGCGAGCGCCACGGCGGACCCGCGCGCACCCACGCCCCATGCGCGCATCCCGGCTGACGCCCGCGCGCAGCCACCGCTGACGTACGCTCACCCCATGGCTGACGTATCCGCCGCAGCGGCAACAGCGCAGGTCATCGAGGCGACGTTGAAGGACGCCGAGCTCGAGTGGGAGAGCCCCGAGTCCGGTAGCTACGTCGTGAAGCTGCCCGGTACCCGCAAGCTGTCCACCACCTGCTCCCTCATCGTCGGCGCGCACTCGCTCTCCCTCAACGCGTTCGTCATCCGCCACCCGGACGAGAACGACGCGGCGGTCCACCGTTGGCTGCTGGAGCGCAACCTGCGGCTCTTCGGCGTGAGTTACGCGATCGACCGGCTCGGTGACATCTATCTCGTCGGCCGGCTGCCGCTCTCCGTGGTCACCCCCGAGGAGCTGGACCGGCTGCTCGGCGTCGTCCTGGAAGCGGCCGACGGCTCCTTCAACACACTGCTGGAGCTGGGCTTCGCGAGCGCGATCCGCAAGGAGTACGCGTGGCGGGTGTCGCGCGGCGAGTCCACGCGGAACCTGGACGCGTTCACGCATCTGACCCAGCGCCCCACCAACTGACCCTCTCGGTCTGCCCAATTTGGCGGCGCACGACTCTTTCGCTGTGCCGCCGCACCGTGGCATGCTCACCGCCGACGCAAACATGAACGTCGTTCACATGTATGAAAGGCGGGTCGGTTCGATGGCTTCTGTGGGGAACATCAGCAGACGTGGACTGCTCGGCAGCGCGGTGGCCGTGGCCGCAGCCGCGGCGACCGGCGCGATCGGCGCGGGGACCGCCCGGGCGGCTACGCAGGGCGGTCACTCTTCGGGCAGCGTCACCCCCCTCTGGCGCGAGTTCGCCGCCACCCCCTTCACTCACGCCCAGGTCCCGTTCATCGGCCGGGCCGGCTACCGGGGCGGCTCCGACCTCCCCCGGCACCACAAAGTCGTCGCCAACGTCCTGCACTACGGCGCCGAACCGGACGGCTCCGCCGACGCCGCCCCCGCGATCAACCGTGCCATCGCCGCTGCCGGAGAGCGTGGCGGTGGCACGGTGCTCATTCCCGCAGGCACGTACCGCATCGACGACATCATCCGGATCGGCCACAGCGATGTGGTGGTGCGCGGTGCGGGCAGCGGACGTACGAAGCTGTACGCGACCAAGAACCTCACCGAGCTGATCGGCGTGTACGGCAGCCGCTACGGCGGCGACAAGTCCAGCTGGTCCTGGGCCGGCGGCCTCATCTGGCTATGCCCCGAGGACCGTTGGACCTCGCTCACCGACGCCATCAAGGCGAAGGCCTGGCCCTTCGAGGGCTGGACCGGCAACAAGCGCGACGAGTGGCAGACACTGACGACGGTCGCACCCGCCCGCCGCGGCGACCGGTCGATCACCGTCGAGTCCACGAAGCAGCTGAAGCGCGGCGGGCTCGTCCTGCTCCGCCTCGCCGACGACGCCGACCACACCCTCCTGGAGCACATGGCGGGCGGCGGCCCCGGCCCCGAGGCGTACTACTGGGACGACAAGACCAAGCTGACCTCGTACGTTCCCTACGAGTGGCCGGTCCGCATCACTGCCGTACACGGCCACGAGGTAACCCTGGAGCGCCCGCTTCCGCTGGATGTCCGCCCCGAGTGGGACCCGCGCCTGACCACGCTCGCCACCCCGTTGACCGGCTCCGGCGTCGAGGGCCTCACCCTCGAGGCGGTCGAGACCCTGCAGTCGCAGCATCTGCTCGACAAGGGATACAACGGGGTCGCCTTCCAATGCGCGTACGACTGCTGGGCGGACGACATCACCGTCCGCCACGTCGACAACGGCTTCGGGCTGATCGGAGCGTCCGCCTGCACCCTGCGCCGCACACGGGTCGAGGGCCGCGGCTCCCACCACCCGTACTACTGCCGTGAGGGCTCGCACGACAACCTGATCGAGGACTTCACCATCGCTCAGCGCACCGTCCCGGCGCCCGCGGGGACGCAGCTGCACGGCATCAACGTCGAGGGGCTGTCCAGCCACAACGTCTGGTCACGCGGCGAGATGGAGATGGGGACGTTCGACTCGCACCGCGGGATGCCGTTCGCCAACGTCCGCACCGACATCACGGTGAACAACAACGGCCGGCACGGCGGCGACGCGAGCGCGGGACCGCTCTTCGGCGCCCGCTTCACGCACTGGAACATCCGGGTCACCAACGGGCGGGCCGGCCTGATGCGGATCGACGGGCTCGCCCCGTACAGCGCGACGGTCGGCGTCAGCGAGGTGACGGAGTTCGACCAGATCGATGTCCCGGACTTCACCGGCGACCTGCACACGCGGCTGGAGGCGTACGGCACACCGGAAGCGGTGTGGCCGCCGAACCTGCACGACGCACAGCGCGCCCTGGTGCGCTGAGGGGCCTCGGCGCTGTGGTCACTCCCGGGTCCGCAGCGCCGACTCGACGTCCACCAGCGCCGATTCGAGCTGCGGCCCGACCTCGCGCCGTACCCACTCCCGCATCTCGGCGGGGGAGCGGCGGGGGACGGTCTCCACCAGCATGATCAGGTAGAGATAGCAGCGGTAGAGCGCGAGCCGCAGCCGCAGGGACGAGTCGAACACCACGGCCCCGTCCGCCGCCGCCGACGCATATCCGGCGAGGAGATCCTCGTCCTTCTCCACATCCCCGAGCAGGGCGAGCGAGACGAAGTCGGCGGCCGGGTCGCCCCAGAACATCCGCTCCCCGTCGATGATCCCGCCGATCGTCCGGGCCCCCGGCTCCCCGTCGACGAGCAGATTGCCCTGCCACAGGTCGAAGTGGACGAGGGCGGGCCGGGTGACGTCGTCGAGGACGGGCGCCGCAGCGGCGAGCAGCGCGCGGATCGGGTCCGTCGGGCGCGGCAGCCGGGCACTGTACGTGTCCGCGTCGGCGAGCACGGCGTCCGTCATGGCGGTGAACGCCTGCCGCCAGGTCGGGGCCAACGGGCCCAGCGCCAGGGCCGGATAGCCGAATCCGCCGGGGCCGGTGACGGAGTGGAGCCGCCCGACGAGCCGCCCCAGCTCATGCCTGAGCCGCCGCTCCTCGCGGTCCGCCAGGGCGGGGCTGATCCCGTGCCAGGGCTGCCCGGGGCAGGCCGACATGATCAGGTACGGTCCGGTCGCGGAGCCGGGATCGAGCCGGCTGTGCACGACACCGGGGACCGTGACGTCCCCCGTCGCTGCCGCCGCCGAGTAGAAGGTGACCTCGTTGACCAGGAGGTCGCGCTCGTAGCTCATCCCCGCGGCGGTCGGCGGCGGCGGTATCTTCACCACCCAGTCCCGCCCGTCGGTGAGCGTGACGCGGGTGACGGTGTTGTACGTGCCACCGGTGAGCGGGCTGCACGCCGCGATGCGGCCCGCCCCGATCCCGATGTCGTCGAGGACGGTGGAGACGGTTGCTCGGCTCTGCATGTGCCTGCCCCTTTGCGCCGGTTGTGGACCGGACCGTGCTGCGCCGGCCCGGGCACCGGACCGGTGTCTTCACAGGATGATCACAACGCAATTACGATCAAACTCTGTGCCCGAATTGGTTGATCGTCAAACCACAGCTGACTCATAGAGTTGGGTCATGAGACCTACTGTCATACGTCGCGCCGCCGTTGCCGCCTGCACGGCCTCCCTCGCTCTGGTCGCCACCGCCTGCGGAAGCTCGGATTCCGGCAGTGGGGGCGCGGACGGAAAGGGCAAGGAGAGCGCTGCGGCCGAGCCCGCCGCGGCCAAGGCGCTGACCGCCGCCGAACTGGAGAAGGCGGCGCTGGTCCAGGGCGACGTCAAGGGACACAAGATCAGCAAGGCGGGCAAGGACGACGCCGTCGCCGCGTCCGCCGTCACCGTGGACAACAAGGCCTGTGACACCTTCGCCGACGCGCTGCTGGGTGCCCGGGTCGGCAAGCCCGTGGCGGCCAACCAGCGCAAGGTCGTCAGCGAGCCCAAGAAGGACCAGAAGGAGAAGCAGGACAGCGCGGACGCGGAGGAGGCGTTCATCGCGGCCTTCGACATCACGACGACGATGACGTCCCTCTCCTCGTACGACGGCAAGGGCGCCCAGGACACGATCGACGGCCTGCGCACCGCGGCCACCGCGTGCTCCGGCGGCTTCGGCCTCACCGTGGCCGGCGACAAGCAGAAGGTCGTCGAGATCGAGGAGGAGAAGATCTCGGGCGGCGAGGAGTCCGCAGCCTGGACGGTGACGGTGGAACAGGGCGGCGAGAAGGCCCCGTTCAAGCTCGTGGTCGTGCGCCAGGGAACCACGATCGCCTCGTTCACATCGCTCAACCTGGCGGCGTCCGGCACGGGCAAGGACTACGAGCTGCCGACCGCGGTGGTCGACGCACAGCTCGCGAAGCTGGCCTGAACAGCGGGACTCGTCCGGGCAACGGGCCCTGGGGCAAACGGCCTCAGGGCAGCGGGACGAGCCGCACCACGGTGACCGTGAGAACGGACCCGGAGACGTAATAGAGCACGATGGCCCCGAGGACCGTCGCCTCGCGCCGGTCGTGCTCACTCTTGACGGCCGACGACCCGTGCCCGTACGGGGCGCGCCCCAAGGTCCGCGCCATCTCGTCGCGGAACGTACCGCTCTCCCGCATCTTGGCCAGGGTGTCGTCGGCGGGCGGGGCGTAGGAGATGCGGAAACTCAAGAGACGCTCCGCCTCTCCGCCTCGTCCTGCGCCAGCCGGTCCAGGATCTGCTCGGCCTCGGGATCGGGCACGGCCTCGAGCATCCAGTGCCGCATGACCGCCTGGATCTCGTGCACCCCGGCCTCGTTGATGGCGCGGTCGAACTCCTCGCGTCTGTCCTCGGGGAGCGTGGCACGGATGTCCGGGATGCTGTTGGGCACTTCGACCTCGGTGCCGCCGACAAAGGTCTTCAGAGGCTCACCCATGTTCGTTCTCCCGATCTCTCAACGCGCGCGCCCCAATCTAAGGGCTGTGACGCCCTTCAGTGCGACAGGGAATGGTCACGTCGAAATGGACGCGGAGCCAAGTGACTGTGGACTCGGTGCCAACGACTTGCCCCTGATGATCTGTATCCCGCCGGCCATCTCGGGTCGGCCGGATGATGTCCGGCCAGGAGCCGTCCGAAGAGTCCTAGCCCGCCCTCCGCCACACCGTCATGTCCGCGGTCACAAAGGCGATGTCCGGCATCGCGGTCGACTTCGTCACGATCACGAGCAGCGCGATGTCCCCGTTGCGGTGCCGGACGCAGATCCCGCACCTGCTGCGGCCCGGTGACGACCAGCGGCAGCGTGTGTGCCGACGTGGGATCGGGCACCGGCGGCGGCACCGTCCCCTCCGGCCCCATGACCTCTCGCCGGACGGTCGGCCCCGCGCCCGCGTCGGCGTCCCCGCCCAGCTCCTGCCGGCACCACTCCACGACCTCCGCCAGGGTGGCCCGCTCGCTCGTAGACGGTCCGCCGAAGGCCGTACCGCTCGGGCACTCCGCCCCGGGACCGACACCGAAGGTGCATGCCCACCCCATGCCCAGCAGTGCGCGGAAGGCTCTCGGTAAGGCTATGCGGCCGGCCGAACTTCCGCGCTGAGGGCCCAGCGAGGGCCCAGAACGAACGAAGGCCCCTGAGCTGCACCGTCGGTGCAGCTCAGGGGCATGACCGCCATTCTTGCTACTTCTTGCCCTGATTCTTCACGGCCTCGATGGCGGCCGCTGCCGCGTCCGGGTCGAGGTACGTGCCGCCCGGCTTCAGGGGGCGGAAGTCGGCGTCCAGCTCGTAGACGAGCGGGATGCCGGTCGGGATGTTCAGGCCCGTGATGTCGGCGTCGGAGATGCCGTCGAGGTGCTTGACCAGGCCGCGGAGGCTGTTGCCGTGGGCGGCGACCAGGACCGTGCGGCCCGTCAGCAGGTCCGGGACGATGTTGTCGTACCAGTACGGCAGCATGCGCTCGACGACGTCCTTGAGGCACTCGGTCCGCGGGCGCAGCTCGCTCGGGATCGTGGCGTAGCGCGGGTCGTCGCTCTGCGAGAACTCGGCGCCGTCCTCGAGGGCCGGCGGCGGGGTGTCGTACGAGCGGCGCCAGAGCATGAACTGCTCCTGGCCGAACTCGGCGAGCGTCTGCGCCTTGTCCTTGCCCTGGAGGGCGCCGTAGTGGCGCTCGTTCAGCCGCCAGGAGCGGTGGACCGGGATCCAGTGGCGGTCCGCGGCCTCCAGCGCGAGCTGGGCGGTGCGGATGGCGCGCTTCTGGAGGGAGGTGTGCAGGACATCGGGGAGCAGACCGGCGTCCTTGAGCAGCTCACCGCCGCGGACTGCCTCCTTCTCGCCCTTCTCGGTGAGGTTGACGTCCACCCAACCGGTGAACAGGTTCTTCGCGTTCCATTCGCTCTCGCCATGGCGGAGGAGGATCAGCTTGTACGGTGCGTCGGCCATGAGCCCGAGCGTAATCGAAGCCTCCGGGCCCTCGCGCCCCCGGTCACAGGGCGGACACCGCGAGGGGGCGACCTGGGACGATTGACGGCGCGCGTCAATCGAGTGGCGGTCCGGAACCCCTGCTTCGTAATGTTCGGACTGCGATCGGGACACTTACCGGCCGCATCCGCTCCGCACGTCCCTGGGGGAACCCGTATGTCTGTCGCCGGTCTCAGACGGGCCGCACACGAGACCGTCTCCGGTCTGCCCAGAGAGTTCTGGTGGCTGTGGACCAGCACCCTGGTCAACCGGCTCGGGGCGTTCGTCGCCACGTTCATGGCGCTCTACCTGACCCTGGACCGCGGCTACTCCGCCTCGTACGCGGGTCTGGTCGCCGCGCTGCACGGACTGGGCGGGGTCATCTCCTCGCTCGGTGCCGGGGTGATGACCGACCGGCTCGGGCGCCGGCCCACCATGCTGATCGCGCAGAGCTCGACCGCCGTGTCGGTGGCCGTGCTCGGCTTCATGGTCCATCCGGTCGCGATCGCCGTCGTCGCCTTCGTCGTCGGTATGGCCAGCAATGCGTCGCGGCCCGCCGTGCAGGCGATGATGGCCGACATCGTCCGCCCCGAGGACCGGGTGCGTGCGTTCTCCCTGAACTACTGGGCGGTCAACCTCGGCTTCGCGGTCTCCTCCGCCGGTGCCGGGTTCATCGCCGAGTACAGCTATCTCGCCGGGTTCATGGTCGAGGCCGCGATGACGCTGTTCTGCGCGGTCGTCGTCTTCCTGAAGGTGCCGGAGTCCCGGCCGCAGAAGGCGCCCGCGGCGGTCGGCGGCACGCTGCCTGCCGAGCCCGATGTCCGGCTCTCCACCGTGCTGCGCGACGGCCGGTTCATGAGCGTCGTCGGGCTGTCGTTCGTGGTGGCGCTGATCTTCCAGCAGGGGTACGTGGGACTGCCGGTCGCGATGGGTACGGACGGGCTCTCCAGCTCCGACTTCGGCACCGCGATCGCCGTCAACGGTGTGATGATCGTGGCACTCCAGATCCCGGTCGGCCGCTTCATCCAGCACCGTGACCCGCGTCGGCTGCTGATCGTGTCGTCGCTGTTGGCGGGGTACGGATTCGGGCTGACCGTGTTCGCCGGATCGGTCGCCGTGTACGCGCTGACCATCTGTGTCTGGACCATCGGCGAGATCATCAACGCACCGGTCCAGAGCAACCTGGTCGTCCGCCTCTCCCCGGCCCACGGCCGGGGCCGCTACCAGGGCATGTACACGCTGTCGTGGTCGGCGGCGGCGCTGGTCGCTCCGCTGATGTCCGGTCTGGTGATCGACCACTACGGGGCGAAGTGGCTGTGGGGGATGTGCGGGGTGCTGGGGACCGTGGCGGCGCTCGGGTACTGGATGCTCATGCGTGGGATTTCGCCGGAGGAGAAGGTGACCGAGGTGGTGGCGGTGAAGGCTGCGCAGGCCGAGCCGGACGCGGCCGCGGGTGCGCCGCAGGGCGTGGTGGAGCCGGCGGTCTGACCGGCGATCGGCGGGCGGGTGCGGGTGTGCTCGTCCTGACCACGGTTGCCGTCATGTTCGTCTTCGCGCTGCTCACCCAGGCAGTGCCTGGATGATCGTCAGCGATCGGATGCAGGCGATGGCCGCCGCGGACGGCGGCTTCTTCAGCCGCTCACCGGGCGCCTTCCACCCGGAGCCCGTGACCGCGTGAACCGCACCGCCCGAAACGGCACAGGACCGGCGCCCCGCGCGGAGAGTGTTCCGCGCGGGGCGCCGTCTGCACGCTTGCGTCCGGTCAGCCTCGGTCAGCCACCGCACTGGCACGGGGCGCCCGACTGGCAGCCGCACCCGCAGCCCGAGCCGCAGCCACAGGCACCGAGCACCGTCAGATGGACCACTTCAGCGGGTGGCTCCTGCTGTGGGTCGGTCGTGGGGGAGTCGGACATCGTTCCTCCTCAAGGACGTATATCCAGGCGTACGACAGGGCCGTACGACTGACGACGACGTACGACCGGGGCGTACGACGTCGGCGTGCCGCCCCACCCCATTGCATGCCCAATCGGGCCCGCACGTGAACGGCGCACCGACGGCGCACAAGCGCAGAAGCCGCCCGGTCTTCGCTACGCGCCCTCCACCGGGGTCTGCGTCTGCAGGTCATCGGCGTGCTCGCCCGTCACCAGGTAGACGACCCGCTTGGCGACCGACACCGCGTGGTCGGCGAAACGCTCGTAGTAACGGCCGAGCAGCGTGACGTCGACGGCGGTCTCGATGCCGTGCTTCCAGCGGTCGTCCATCAGGTGCTGGAACAGCGTGCGGTGCAGCAGGTCCATCTCGTCGTCGTCCTGCTCCAGCTGGAGCGCCAGGTCGACATCCTTCGTAATGATCACCTCGGCCGCCTTGGCCATCAGCCGCTGCGCCAGCTGCCCCATCTCCAGGATGGTGGCGTGCAGGTCGTTCGGCACCGCCGACTCCGGGAAGCGCAGCCGGGTCAGCTTGGCGACGTGCTGGGCGAGGTCGCCCGAGCGCTCCAGATCGGCGCTCATCCGCAGCGAGGTGACCACGATCCGCAGGTCGGTCGCTACGGGCTGCTGGCGTGCGAGCAGGGCGATCGCCCGCGCCTCCAGGTCGTGCTGGAGGTCGTCGACCTTCTGGTCCGCAGCGATCACGCTCTCGGCGAGCTTGAGGTCGGCGTCGAGCATGGACGTCGTCGCCCGCCCGATCGCCGACCCGACGAGCCGCGCCATTTCGACGAGGCCTTCGCCGATCGAGTCGAGTTCCTCGTGGTAAGCGTCGCGCATGGAAGTCCTCTCCAGTCCTCACTAAGGCCGGGGCCAGGTCTGAACCCCACGCTCTCACCCTGCGTGGCGTACGCGTCCGGATCCGGCCGACCAAGTGAACCAATACTTGCCCCTCGGTGAACTCTGGGCGACGAGTGTTCGAGTAGGCACCCGGACGGCTGGGAGAGTGGGCTCGCACCCGCTTAACCTTTAGGTATGGACGTGAACGCGGCGGTCGCCGCAGCTGCAGCGATCGCCGGGTTGTGTACCGGTGTGATCGCCATGCTGGCGTTCCGCTGGAGCGAGCGCGACCAGAAGAAACCGACGCGCACGTCCCTGCGGCCCGACAGCAACGGGGCACTCCCCCCCGGTGTCGACACGGTCCTCTCCGTGCTCTCCTCCTCCGCGGTCGTGCTCGACGAGAGCGACAGTGTCGTCAAGGCCAGCTCCGCCGCGTATGCGCTGGGACTGGTCAGGGGCGGCCGGCTGGCCGTCGAACCGATGCTGAACATGGCCAGGGACACCCGCAGGGACGGCGAGATAAGGCAGGTCGAACTGGACCTGCCGAGGCGCGGTACGGGCCGCGGCGAGGCGCTCGCGGTCTCCGCCCGGGTCGCCCCGCTGGGTTCCCGGCTGGTGCTCCTGCTGGTCGAGGACCTCACCGAGGCGCGCCGTATCGAAGCGGTACGGCGTGACTTCGTCGCCAACGTCAGCCATGAGCTCAAGACCCCGGTCGGTGCGCTCTCGCTGCTCTCCGAGGCCGTCATGGACGCCTCCGACGACCCGGAGGCGGTGGAACGGTTCGCCGGCAGGATGCAGATCGAGGCGACCCGGCTGACCAACCTCGTACAGGAACTGATCGACCTCTCCCGGGTACAGAACGACGACCCGCTGGAGGACGCCGAGCCGGTCCGGGTGGACGAACTGGTCGCCGAGGCCATCGACCGCTGCCGCCAGCAGGCCGGAACGAAACAGATCACCATGGCCGCCGGCGGCACCGCGGAGCTCCGCATCTGGGGCAACCGCGGCCAGCTCGCCGCGGCACTCGGTAATCTCGTGGAGAACGCCGTCAACTACAGCCCCGCCCACACCCGCGTCGGTATCGCCGCGAGGCGCCTGGCCGTGCCGGGCGGGGACGAGATCGAGATCGCCGTGACCGACCAGGGCATCGGCATCTCGGAGAAGGACCGCGAGCGGGTCTTCGAACGCTTCTACCGCGTCGACCCGGCCCGCTCACGGGCCACCGGTGGCACCGGTCTCGGCCTCGCCATCGTCAAGCACGTGGCCGCCTCGCACGGCGGGGAGGTCACCGTGTGGAGCTCGGAGGGCCAGGGCTCCACCTTCACCCTGCGGCTGCCCGAAGCGGGTTCCGTACGGGACCGAGACCGCACATCCGGCGGACCGCTCATCGTCAACGGTGACGACGGGACCTTCAGGACCGCCGACCCCGACCCCCTTGAAACATTCCCTGCCCCGGAGGTCCTTCCGTGACCCGAGTGCTTGTCGTCGAGGATGAGGAATCCTTCAGCGACGCTCTGTCCTACATGCTTCGCAAGGAAGGCTTCGAGGTCGCCATCGCGGCCACCGGCCCCGACGGACTCGACGAGTTCGAGCGCAACGGCGCCGACCTCGTCCTCCTCGACCTGATGCTGCCGGGCCTGCCCGGCACCGAGGTCTGCCGCCAGCTGCGCAGCAGGTCCAACGTCCCCGTGATCATGGTCACGGCCAAGGACAGCGAGATCGACAAGGTCGTCGGCCTGGAAATAGGAGCCGACGACTATGTGACCAAGCCGTTCTCCTCGCGGGAGCTCGTCGCCCGCATCCGCGCGGTGCTGCGCCGTCGCGGCGAGCCGGAGGAGGTCACGCCGGCCGCCCTGGAGGCGGGCCCGGTGCGGATGGACGTGGACCGTCACGTCGTCACGGTCTCCGGCGGCAAGGTCGACCTCCCGCTCAAGGAGTTCGACCTGCTGGAGATGCTGCTGCGCAACGCGGGCCGGGTGCTCACCCGGATGCAGCTGATCGACCGCGTCTGGGGCGCGGACTACGTGGGCGACACCAAGACCCTCGACGTCCACGTCAAGCGCCTGCGCGCCAAGATCGAGCCGGACCCGGGGGCGCCGCGCTTCCTGGTCACGGTGCGCGGCCTGGGGTACAAGTTCGAGCCGTAAGCCGGCCCGCACGCCCACATGACGCAGGCGCCCCCCGGATCACGGGAGGCGCCTGCGTCATGTGGGCGTCACATCAGTCGGTCGACGTGTCCGCCGACACCGACGCGGAGGCCGCGTCGGTCGGGGTGCTCTCGTTCTCGCTGCCCGCGGCGCCCGTCGCCTCGGACGGCGCGCCCGGGGTCCCGGACTCGGACGGCGAGGCGGACGGCGTCTGCGCCGTCGCCGTCGGCAGCGAGCTCGGGCCGAAGCCCTTGAAGAAGCTGGTGGCCGGGACGACGAACGCGCCGAGCGGGACGTCACCGGTCTCGCTGAACTTGAAGACGACCGCCTGCACGTTGCCGTTCTGCGCGGCCTCGCGGCCGTTCTGGATCACGGCGGACGCGTTGCCCTCGCCGCCCAGGACGACCCTGCCGCCGGCCGGCACGACGACCGGTCCCGCGCCCTCGGCGGCGTGCAGCTGCACCGAGACGTCGGAGCCCGGCAGGGTGATGGCGTCGAGCGTCTGGCGCTTGGTGCCGTTGTTGAACACCGTCGCCGCGATGACGGCCGGACCCTCGGCGCCGTTCTCCGGCTGGGTGATGACGTTCGCGTTCTGGATCCTGATGTCACCGAGGGTGGTGGCAGCGTTGTCCGGCTTGATCTCGAGCGTTTGCGCGTCATTGCCGGCACCACACGCGGAAAGTGCACCGATCGAGATCACGATGGCGGCGGCGGCAAGGGCGCCGCGTCGAAGGCTGCGGCTCACGGCTGCGGCAACTCCTTGAACGTACGACTTCACGGACGGAGGGGCGAGCGACGTAAAGCCGCCCTAAGGGTGTGTCAGCGGCCTTAGGTTACCGAGCCGCCGTCCTCGCCCCGCACCCGACCCGCCCCTACCGCCCCGGGCATCACCACCGGAGCCCTCACCGGGTCCCCACGACGGTCCCCGCCTCGCGATTTGCACGCCGTTCACATAACGGGCTTGATCAATTCCCCGGGGCTTGACGCATTCCTTGCACATAATCTCCGCAGCGGCCGGGCGGTGATCAATTTCATTGGCCATCGGCACTTTACGTCCGTACGGGTGATCGATCTCCGAACGGAGTAGGGAAAGTCCACCCTCTGGAATCCGGCAAACCGGGACGTTCAACCACTTCGGAGCGGCTTCGAGGATACGTAACGCGCGCGTTTCACCTCGCCCGCACAGCCGCTCCGACCTGCGAATACCGTCTCCCGGAAGCCTTCCGCAGCACGTTCGTGTTGCTGTTGTCAAGCCCCGAGATATGCCCTGACCTGCGAAAACGCCATTCAGGAGAAGCCGTTCTCGTGTTACTCTGGATAGCCACGGAAGGGGTACCTGTCACATGACGTTCAAGGTTGGCGACACCGTGGTCTATCCCCATCACGGGGCCGCGCTGATCGAGGCTATCGAAACTCGCCAGATCAAAGGCGTGGACAAGACCTACTTGGTGCTCAAGGTCGCCCAGGGCGACTTGACGGTTCGTGTGCCTGCGGACAATGCGGAGTTCGTGGGTGTGCGTGACGTAGTCGGGCAGGAGGGGCTGGACCGGGTCTTCGAGGTGCTGCGCGCGCCGTACGCCGAAGAGCCGACGAACTGGTCCCGGCGCTACAAGGCAAATCTCGAGAAGCTCGCCTCCGGCGATGTCATCAAGGTCGCCGAAGTGGTGCGTGACCTGTGGCGTCGTGAGCGCGAGCGTGGACTCTCCGCAGGTGAGAAGCGCATGCTCGCCAAGGCTCGGCAGATCCTGGTGAGCGAGCTCGCTCTCGCGGAGAACACGAACGAAGACAAGGCCGAGGCTCTGCTCGACGAGGTCCTCGCGTCCTGACCCGGGATCGCACCGGTCGTAAATAAATGTGCCGCGGTGCCCGCTGACCAGCCGTATTCACGGTGTGTCGTCGGGCGCTGCGGCATGTCCGGAACTGGTCTCCGGACCACCCCATCGATACCTTTCGATATCTTGCTTGCGATCTTGCACAGCCGACCCCGGGGGCCGACGCGGCTGCCCCACCGACCGGGGGTCACGGAAAGGGTCCCGGTCAAGTCAAGCGTCGCGCCCGGCTCGCTTGTGGCCATACCCATGTCGGCCGTGGAAACAAACATGCTGATGCTTCGGAGTGCAACCGATGTCTGATCAATCGCGTCCGTACCGCACCGCCGCGGTGATTCCCGCCGCCGGCCGCGGCGTACGGCTCGGCCCGGGCGCCCCCAAGGCGCTCCGCGCGCTGAGCGGAACGCCCATGCTCATCCATGCGGTACGGGCCATGGCGGCGTCCCGGTCCGTCTCCCTGGTGGTCGTGGTCGCACCACCGGACGGCGCGCCCGAGGTCAAGAACCTGCTGGACGAACACGCCCTGCCCGAAAGCACCGACTACGTCGTCGTGCCGGGCGGGGACACCCGCCAGGAATCGGTCGGGCTCGGCCTCGACGCCCTGCCCGAGGACATCTCCGTCGTCCTCGTCCACGACGCGGCCCGCCCGCTGGTGCCCGTCGACACCGTGGACGCGGTGATCGAGGCCGTACGGGACGGGGCGCCCGCCGTCGTACCCGCACTGCCGCTCGCCGACACCGTCAAGGAGGTCGAGCCCGGCGCGCCCGGCGAGCCGGAACCGGTGCTCGGCACGCCTGTGCGGGCCAGGCTGCGCGCCGTACAGACCCCGCAGGGCTTCGACCGGGACACCCTGGTCCGCGCCCACGCGACGGTCGCCCTCGACGGCGAGGGCGCGACCGACGACGCGGGCATGGTCGAACAGCTCGGGGCGCCCGTCGTCGTCGTACCCGGGCACGAAGAGGCATTCAAGGTGACCCGGCCGCTGGATCTGGTGCTGGCGGAGGCGGTTCTCGCGCGCAGGAGGGCGAACGATGGGTTCTGAGCACGCACCGGTGATTCCGCAGGTCGGCATCGGCACGGACATCCACGCCTTCGAGGAGGGCCGCGAGCTGTGGTGCGCGGGCCTGCTCTGGGAGGGCGAGGGCCCCGGTCTCGCCGGCCACTCCGACGCCGACGTCGTCGCCCACGCCGCCTGCAACGCGCTCTTCTCCGCGGCCGGCCTCGGTGACCTGGGCCGGCACTTCGGCACAGGGCGCCCCGAATGGTCGGGCGCCGCGGGCGTCACCCTGCTGGCCGAGGCGGCACGGATCGTCCGGGCCGAGGGGTTCGAGATCGGGAACGTCGCGGTCCAGGTCATCGGCGTACGGCCGAAGATCGGCAAGCGGCGCGACGAGGCGCAGAAGGTGCTGTCGGCGGCGGTCGGCGCCCCCGTCTCGCTGTCGGCCGCCACATCGGACGGCCTCGGCTTCACGGGCCGCGCGGAGGGGCTCGCGGGGCTCGCGACGGCACTGGTCTACCGGACAGGCTGACGGCGCATCCGGTCGGGCACCGCCGCCGCTGCCCGATGGCCGGCGGTCGGCGCCCGTCCGGGGTGTCTCCTCTGAACCGGCGCGGAAACCGGCAACGAAGACCGAGCCGTCACGTGCGCCAGTCCCTGCGGGAAGACGGGGCAGCCACCTTCCGGGTGGGCGGTGCGGGAAGGCGGGGCGGCGTTGCCCGGTCGGGGTACGTGTAGAGCACTGCACACCCCCGTCTCCTGGAGGCCGTACACCATGACTGCCGAACTCTCCGCCGAGCTCAGGTCGCTTCTCGACACCCCCGTCTTCGTGACCGTCGCCACCATCCAGCCCGACGGCAGCCCCCAGTTGTCCCCTGTCTGGGTGAAGAGGGAGGGCGACGACGTCCTCTTCTCGACGACCCGCGGCCGCCGCAAGGAGCAGAACCTGAGCCGCGACCCGCGCGTCTCCGTCGTCGTCCAGCCGTTCGCCGCCCCGTACACCTACGCCGAGATCCGCGGCGTCGCCGCTCTCACCACGGAGGGCGGCGACGAACTCATCGACGAACTGTCCGTGAAGTACACCGGGAAGAAGTACGCGGAATTCAACCCCGCCTCCGGCGGCGACGACGAGCGTGTCGTCGTCCGGATCACCCCCCAGAAGATCGTCGGGCGTATCTGAGGACCCGTTCGGGGATCGTCCCTGTCACAAGTTGTCCTCGCGATCCCCAATGGGTCGCGGGGCACTGGTGCGGGCCCACTACCCTTGAGGGGTGACTATTCGCCTGTACGACACCAGCGCCCGGCAGATCCGTGACTTCGTCCCGCTCGCAGCGGGCTGTGTCTCGATCTACCTCTGTGGCGCGACTGTCCAGGCCGCCCCGCACATCGGGCACATCCGGTCCGGTCTGAACTTCGACATCATGCGCCGCTGGTTCGAGTACCGCGGCTACGACGTCACGTTCATCCGGAACGTCACCGACATCGACGACAAGATCATCAACAAGTCGGCAGAGCAGGGCCGACCCTGGTGGTCGATCGGGTACGAGAACGAGCGCGCGTTCAACGATGGTTACGACGCCCTCGGCTGCCTCCCGCCCACCTACGAACCGCGCGCGACCGGCCACATCACCGAGATGATCGAGATGATGCGCGGCCTCATCGAGCGCGGTCACGCCTACGAGGCGGACGGCAACGTCTACTTCGACGTGCGGTCGTTCCCCGGCTATCTGGAGCTCTCCAACCAGGACCTGGACGATCTGCGTCAGCCGTCCGGCGACGGCGAGACCGGCAAGCGCGACCAGCGAGACTTCGCGATGTGGAAGGTCGCCAAGGACGGCGAGCCGAGCTGGGAGACCCCGTGGGGCCGCGGCCGGCCCGGCTGGCACCTGGAGTGCTCCGCCATGGCGCACAAGTACCTCGGCACCGCCTTCGACATCCACGGCGGCGGCATCGACCTGATCTTCCCGCACCACGAGAACGAGATCGCGCAGGCCAAGGCCTACGGCGACGAGTTCGCGAAGTACTGGGTGCACAACGGCTGGGTCACCATGGCCGGTGAGAAGATGTCGAAGTCGCTCGGCAACTCCGTGCTGGTCAGCGAGATGGTCAAGGCATGGCGCCCCATCGTGCTGCGCTACTACCTCGGCACCCCGCACTACCGGTCGATGATCGAGTACAGCGAGGAGGCACTGCGCGAGGCCGAGTCCGCGTTCGCGCGGATCGAGGGCTTCGTGCAGCGTGTCATCGAGAAGGCGGGCGGCGAGGTCGCGGCCGCCCCCGAGGTGCCGCCCGCGTTCGCCGAGGCGATGGACGACGACCTGGGCGTCCCGCAGGCGCTCGCGATCATCCACACCACGGTCCGGCAGGGCAACTCCGCTCTCGCCGCCGACGACAAGGAAGCGGCCGTCGCAAGGCTCGCGGAGGTACGGGCCATGCTCGGCGTCCTCGGCCTCGACCCGCTCGACCCGCACTGGGCGGGCGAGGGCGACCGCGGCGATGACCTGCACGGGGTCGTCGACACGCTCGTACGCCTCGTCCTGGACCAGCGTCAGTCGGCCCGCGACCGCAAGGACTGGCCCGCCGCCGACGCCATCCGCGACCAGCTCAACCAGTCGGGCCTCGTCATCGAGGACAGTCCGACCGGCCCACGATGGACGCTCGGCCCGCGCCAGTAGTCCTCACCGTGTGCCGCCCGGCGATCCGGGCGGCACACTTTCATTACGTACGCACGTCTGAAGCAACGAAACAGGTAGGTCATGGCCGGGAACAGCCAGCGCAGGAACCGCCGCACGTCCAACAAGAAGGGCATGCAGGTCGGCAGCGGTGGCCAGCGACGCCGTGGTCTCGAAGGCAAGGGACCGACGCCGCCCGCCTCCGTCCGCAAGGGACACAAGAAGAACCGGGTGGCGAACGCCCAGGCCCGGCAGGCCGCAGTTCGCCGACCCGCCCCACGGCGCGGTGGCGCCAAGGGCACGTCCGAGATGGTCGTGGGCCGTAACCCGGTCTACGAGGCGCTGCGCGACGGCGTCCCGGCGACCACTCTCTACGTCCAGCAGTACATCGACAACGACGAGCGGGTCCGCGAGGCGCTCCAGCTCGCCGGCCAGCGCGGCAACATCAATCTGATGGAGGCGCCGCGCCCCGAGCTCGACCGGATGACGAACGGCCTGAACCACCAAGGCCTCGTCCTCCAGGTCCCGCCCTACGAGTACGCGCACCCGGAGGACCTCACCGCCGCCGCGTACGACAACGGCGAGGACCCGCTGATCGTCGCGCTCGACGGGGTCACCGACCCGCGCAACCTGGGTGCGATCGTCCGCTCCGTCTCCGCGTTCGGCGGCCACGGCGTGGTCGTGCCGGAGCGCCGCGCGGCAGGGATGACGGCGGGCGCCTGGAAGTCCTCGGCGGGCACGGCGGCCCGTACGCCGGTCTCCCGGGTGACAAACCTGACCCGCGCCCTGGAGGGCTACCAGAAGGCCGGCATCACGGTCGTCGGCCTCGCCGCGGACGGCGAGCACACCGTGCAGGACCTGGAGGCCCTCGGCGGCCCGGTCGTCATCGTGATCGGCAGCGAGGGCAAGGGCCTGGGCCGCCTGGTCGGCGAGACCTGCGACTACCGGGTGCGGATTCCGATGCCGGGTGGCGCGGAGTCGCTGAACGCGGGTGTCGCGGCAGGCATCGTGCTGTACGAGACGGCACGCCGCCGCGCCTGACGCGCCGGGTGACCGGTCCGGGCCGACCGGACCGGTCAGCGGACCCTCCCGACGGCCGGGGTGGCAGGGTCGACAGGATCGACCGGCAGGAAAGAACCGGTGCGCCGGGAGACCGCAGGCAGTGGGCGCCATCGGCCGTGACCCTCGCCCCGACCGGGCGGGAGAGCCAATTCCTCTACGCCCGCCGCAGTAACGCGAGTAATCGCTCCACGGAAAAGCACCCGGTCGGACGTCGGCCGACGGAGGGTGCACCCGCCACCACCTGTTGACGGGCCTCGGACACATCGGGTCCGTCAAGGCAGTGTCCTAAACACACATCACTCGGTTAGATGAGTGTGGACACCAGAACGCCTCGGTTCGACGAACTACCCGCCCTGAGTATGACCAAGGTGGACTGCGACCCTGCGCAGGTCATCGTCAACCATGCCAGCTTCCGGGTGCAGCTCGCGCCCGGCAGGCAAGCACGGCTGCGTGGTGCCGCTCCCGCGGGTTCGGTCAGGATCCCCGCCATGAGCGGCCCCGGTGCGGGGCGCGGCCGGCGCTCGCCCGTCGTGTGGAGCGGCAAGTCCGCCCCCGGTGACCCCGGCGCCACCGGACTCCTCCAGGCCGTACGGAACTCCACCGCGGGCCGCCCCGACGGCTCGTACGGACCGTACGGTTCGTACAACTCGTACGGCTCCGAGTTCGACGACGGACGAGGTCCGGGCGCCACGCAGGTCATCCCGCGCCTGGACGAGACCCAGCCGAACCCCGTCATCACGGCACCCCACCAGCCCGGCCGTACCGGCGACGGCCCGCTGCTGCCGCCCATGCGGCAGGCGGTCGGCGCCTACGACGCCGTCGACACCGGCCCGTACGGGCAGGAGCCGTACGAGGAAGAACGGTACGAGGACGGCGAGTTCGACGAGACCGTCGGGAGCAGGTCGCACCGCCACGGCCCGGACACCGTCCGGCACGCGTACTACCCCGGCCGCCGGATGAACCTCGGGGTCGTACTCCTCCCCATGCGGGTCTTCCTCGGCTTCATCTCCGTCTACGCCGGCATGGGCAAGCTCTGCGACCCCGTGTACTTCGACGGCGGCGACCGCGGCTCCATGGTCAAGTGGCTGACGTCACTGCACCCTTGGGCGCTCGCCGAACCGCTGCGGGACTTCGCGCTCTCCCACCCCGTCGGCGCCGGACTCACCGTCGCCTTCCTCCAGGTCGTCGTCGGAGTCCTCACCGTCCTCGGCCTGTGGCAGCGGGTCGCCGCCTCCGTCGGCGCCCTGCTCTCCGCCACGCTGCTGGTCACCGTCAGCTGGCGCACCGTCGCCGTCTACGACGCGCCGGACATCATCTACCTCGCCGCCTGGAGCCCGCTGATCATCGCGGGCGCCCCCGTCTACTCCGTCGACGGACGGCTGGCCGGCGAGGCATGGCGCAGGCTCGGCCCGCGCTCCACGATCTGGGACCTGCGCCGCCGAGTACTGCGCCGCGGCGCGGTCGTCGCCACCGTCGTCGTCGGGCTCACACTTCTGGTCGGCTCGATGCTCGGCGGCGCCGTCCGCTCCTCCGAGGTCGTCACCGTGCCCGGCCCCGACGGCAACCCGACCAACCAGCTGCCCGGAACGCCGCTCCCGCAGGAGTCCACCGGCGGCCAGGCGTCGCACACCCCCGCCGGACGGAAGCCGTCACCGTCGATGTCCAGCTCCGCCACCCCGTCCGCTCAGACGTCCACGCCCGGTACGGACACCGTCCGCGAGTCCGGCCAGGCCGCCGGCGCCGGACAGCCCAGCCAGACACAGGGCACCGGCCAGCAGCCCCCGCAGCAGACGACTCCGCAGGAGCCCCCGGCCACCAGCTCCGGACCGACCTCGTCGGGCTCCACCGGCACGGGCGGCGGCTCCACCGGCGGCGGTTCGACCGGCGGCGGCTCCACGGGATCGACGTCCGGCGGCACGTCGGGCGGCGGCCGCAACCCGATCGGCGGCCTGCTCGGCTGAGGCCCGGCGTCCGACACACACGGAGAAGGGGCGGTCACCGGAACCCGGCGACCGCCCCTCCTCCGTACCCGTCGTCCCCTCCGTCCGCCTCAGCGGGCCTGCGGGCCGTCCAGCTCCCGCGCCGCCTCCGTGAGGTCCTTCGCCGTGTCGATGGCCCGCCAGTACGCCCCCAGCGGCAACGGATAGCCGGCCAGCTGACGCTCACGGGCCAGCCGCGGGAACGTCGTCCGCTCATGGTCGCCCCGGTCCGGCAGCAGCGTCGTGAACGTCGGCGAGAAGACGTACACACCCGCGTTGATCAGATACGGCGACGGCGGCGCCTCGATGAAGTCGGTGATGTGCCCGAACGCATCCGTCTCCACGGCACCCCACGGGATCCGCGGACGGGCCAGGGCCAGCGTGGCGGTCGCATCGCGCTCCGCATGGAACGCCGCCATCTCGCGCAGCGAAAAACGGGTCCAGATGTCGCCGTTCGTGGCGTACCAGGGCTCCGAAGGGTCCGGCAGCCGGGCGGCGGCGTACTTGAGACCGCCACCGCGGCCGAGCGGCTCCGACTCCACCACAGTGGTCACCCGGAGCGGCAACACAGCCTCGGCCAGCCACTCCTGGAGCACCTCGGCAAAATGACCGCACGACACGACGGCATCGGTCACGCCCTCGGCGGCCAGCCAGGAAAGCTGATGGCCGATGATCGGGGTCCCGGTGCCCGGGATCTCGACCATCGGCTTGGGGCGGTCATCGGTGTACGGGCGCAGCCGCGACCCCTGGCCACCCGCCAGGATCACGGCCTGCGTCGGATACGTATGCATGCCAGGCACGATATGCCGTGCCCGCTCCGCACCGGTCAGCTGAACTGCGCGACACCCGAGGCGAACGACGTGTCACAGACGGGACGGGAGAACCGCTGCGCCCGCGCGGGACCGTACTGCTCGACCGCGGCCCGGCCCAGCGCCCTGGCGATCGACATGCAGTGCCGGGCGAGCGACGGGCGTCCCTCGACGGCCCGCTGAAGGTCCGTCAGCGCCGAACCCGGGTCCTTCTGCCGGAGTTCCACGAGCAGCCGGTCGCGCAGCACGTCCTGCGGGGCGCGCGCCGCGGCGGGCTCCTTCGATACGGTCTCCGCCGACGCGGTGAGTACCTGCGACTCGGAGTTGTGCGCTGCCCACGGCACACGGGTGACCGCGAGGGTCCCGGAGAGGACCATGACGACGGGCAGGACGAGAGCGAGAGTTCGGCCGATGCGGCGCGCGGTGTGGGTCACGCAGCGAGCGTAGCGGGCAGTGATGATTTGGCGACATTTCGTCACCCTTGCGGGGGATGGTTCGAGGGTGCTTTTCGAATTCCGTGTTGACGACCACCGGTGAAATGGCCGAAGTACCGGGGTATTTGGCGATGTCCCCGGGGTCTCTTCGCCCAAACCTCAGGTGCGCTCGGATACGCGAACGGCCCCGCACCACGAGGGGTGCGGGGCCGTCGTACGGCGTTGTGCGCGACGTCAGTCGACGAGACGCTCGCCCGTCGAGGTCGAGAAGACGTGCAGCTCGTCCGGGCGCGGCACGACGTGCAGCTTGGTGCCCTTCTCCGGCACGGCACGGCCGCCGACGCGGACGACGAGGTCCTTGTCCGCACCGCCGACGTGCGCGGAGCCGTAGACGAAGCCGTCGGCGCCGAGCTCCTCGACGACGTTGACCGAGACGGCCAGGCCGGCCGGGGCGTCGGCGCTGTCCTTGGAGAGCGACTTGGCGGCGGCGCCACCGTGCTCGACGATGTCGAAGTGCTCCGGGCGGATGCCGACCGTGACCGTGGTGTCACCCTTGTCCGCGGCGGCGGTGAGCGCCTCGCGGGAGACCGGGACGACGCTGTTGCCGAACTTCACGCCACCGTCGGTGATCGGGACCTCGACCAGGTTCATGGCCGGGGAGCCGATGAAGCCGGCGACGAAGAGGTTGGCCGGGCGGTCGTACATGTGGCGCGGCGAGTCGACCTGCTGCAGCAGACCGTCCTTGAGGACCGCGACGCGGTCGCCCATGGTGAGGGCCTCGACCTGGTCGTGCGTGACGTACACGGTCGTGATGCCGAGGCGGCGCTGGAGCGACGCGATCTGCGTACGGGTGGAGACGCGGAGCTTGGCGTCGAGGTTCGACAGCGGCTCGTCCATGAGGAAGACCTGCGGCTCACGCACAATGGCGCGACCCATCGCGACACGCTGACGCTGACCACCGGAGAGCGCCTTCGGCTTGCGGTCCAGGTACTCGGTGAGGTCGAGCATCTTGGCGGCCTCTTCGACCTTCGCCCGGATCTCGGTCTTGTTGATACCGGCGATCTTCAGCGCGAAGCCCATGTTGTCCGCGACGGACATGTGCGGGTAGAGCGCGTAGTTCTGGAACACCATGGCGATGTCCCGGTCCTTCGGCGGCAGGTGCGTGACGTCGCGGTCACCGATGCGGATCGCGCCGCCGTTGACGTCCTCGAGACCCGCGAGCATGCGCAGGGAGGTCGACTTGCCACAACCGGAAGGGCCGACGAGGACGAGGAACTCACCGTCCGCGATGTCGATCTCCAGCTGGTCCACGGCGGGCTTGGTGGAGCCGGGGTAGACGCGGGACGCCTTGTCGAACGTGACACTGGCCATGCTGAATCTTCTCCTCCACCGGCAGGAACGTGCCGGACGATCCGAGTAAGGGAGTGGTCTGGTCCACTTGAGTGAACCCTTAGCGACGCTACCTGGCCATTAAGAATCTGTCAGTAGTTCGCGGGGACGGATATCTCGCACTGCCGGTGGTCACGGGTGCGGAAGAACGTCGTGGATCAGGAGGTGGGCCGCTGTGTAGAGTGTGGGAACTTGCGCGCGCGGCTTTGGCGTGCGCGTTGCCTCCTTAGCTCAGCTGGCCAGAGCAACGCACTTGTAATGCGTAGGTCATCGGTTCGAATCCGATAGGGGGCTCGAGAGACCCCAGGTCACATAGCCCGTGACCTGGGGTTTTCTGTTGCCGCAGGTGTGGCGCCTCAGATGGTTGGGGTGCGGTGGGAGCGCTTGCGTGAGCGATGCGTGAGCGGAGGGCCGCCGGGCCCTACTTCCCGGGCTGCTTCCGCTTCACGTTCTTCTTGCCTTCGGTCTGGGCCTTCTTGGTGCGCCGTGTCTTCTTCCGGGCCATCGCTGCCTTGCGGGCAGCCTCCTCCGCCTCGGCCTTCCGCTGGAGTGGGACCAGCTTGGCGGTGGCCTCGGCCGCGCTCTTCCCGACGTGGGGGAGGACGCTCTGGTAGATGTCCCGGGTGATGCGGGTGTCGCTGTGCCCGAGCGTGTCGGAGACGATTTTCACGTCGATGCCGGCGGCGAGCATGAGCGTCGCGGCGCCGTGGCGGCGGTCGTGCAGCCGGATCGGCGGCAGACCGGAGGCAGTGACGAGTCGCTCGAAGAGATCGGTGACTTTGCCGGGGTGCAGCCAGGAGCCGTCTTGTGGGTGAAGACGAGGCCGGTGTCGGCCCAGGCCGAGCCCCACTCGGCGCGGTCGGCTTCCTGCTGCTTGCGATGCCGCTCCAGGACACCGGTGGTGTCGTCATCCAGGGCCGTCATCCAGGGCCACGACGCGAAAGCCGCTGTCGGTCTTCGGTTCGGATGCCTCTACCTCCCAGCCGTCCTGAACGAGCTGTCCCGAGACGGTGAGTGCGTGCCGGTCGAGGTTGGTCTCCGACCATGGCTGCCCGCAGGCTTCGCCTCGCCGCAGACCACGGAACGCGATCAGATGCCACATCGCGTACAGCCGGTCCTCGGCGACCGAGTCGAGGACCGCTCCGGTCTGCTCGGGTGTCCAGACCATCACGGGTGAGGGCTTCTCACCCGTCTGTCGCCACTTCGCGACTCGCTCATCCGTCCAGACCAGGGCCTTGGGCTTGCGGACGGAGTCGATCTCGACGTGTGCGGCCGGATTGAAGGTGATGATCTGCTGGCCGATCGCGTCGTTCAGCGCGGCCCGCAGCGTGGCCTTGATGTGCTGTCGAGTCGCAGGCCCGGTCACGCGTCGGTAGGGCGGCATGGCGTCGATCGCCGCCTTTAGTGGCGTGCGGAGGGTGCGGTTCGCCGCGCCTTTCCAAGGGACGTCCGCCAACTCGGCTACGGCTGAGCGCCTCTGGGCGTTCTGCTCCAGCGCTTCGGCGTTGGCATCCGTGATGGCCGTGAACATCTCGCTGAGGTGGCTTACGCGGAGACGGTCGAGACGATGGTGGCCGATGCGCGGCTTCAAATGGACGCGGATATCAGTCTCGTAGCGGCTGAGCCCGGACTTGCGGATGCGCTTGCCGTCGAGCCATCGGTCAAGCCACTCGGCGACAGTCAGGCGACCGATCAGGTCCTGGCCGGACCGGAGGCGACGCCGGGTCTCCTCCACGTCGGGTATCGGCGCCTTCTCGTCGCCCACATTTTCGAGCATCCCCCGCTATGAGGGTGCAACCCTCCGGGTCGTCGGAATCGGCGAGCCCGAGGAGGGCCCGAACGTGGTCCTGCACACCACCTCGACTGCAGGAGCCCCCACCCAGCAGAACCGAACCCCGATAGACACAACATCACCGCCCTTGCCCACCGATCAGCACCGGCAGCATCGCCGCCGATAGAAGTCCTCAGCCGCAGGGGGGGGGGCCCCCCGGGGGGCCCCCCCCCCCGGGGGGGGGGGGGCGCGGGGGGGGGCGGGGGGGGGGGGGGGGGCCGGCCCCCCCCCCCCCCCCGGGCGTAT
>NZ_JBITCU010000024.1:86969-109821 GCF_044453545.1 Streptomyces sp. NPDC051664
GGCCCCACCTACCCCCCCCGGCCCCAGCCCCGCCCACCCCCCCCCCCCGCGGGGGGGGGGGGCCCCCCGGGGGGCCCCCCCCCCTGCGGCTGGATGGTGCAGCGCGTGGCGTCATCGCCGTGGAGAGGCTCCGTGACCGCCCACACCAAGCGGGCTTATCCGCGGCGGAGGAATCCGCCTCGTGCTCGATGCTTCCCCACCCGGCGTCGGCCATCAGGCTCAGCCTCAGCGGGAACCCCGGACCGCGTCGAACGACCCGGATCATCGTTGAGGAGGATGGATTGCCAGACCTGCTCCTGGAGCTCCCGGATGCATGGGCCGCAGGCGTACATCGCTGCTTGGGCACCGGCCACGCTCACGGGACCGATCCATAGGCCACGCGTCCACCTCTGGCCGCAGTAGAGCCAGCAGAGCCCATCGACCCAGTGGTTGGCGTCGTCAGTGCCTGCCGGCGCGGGCAGACCGCCACGGGCGAACTCGGCGATCCCGGGAATCACCCGGTGGGGCACGGCCAGTTCCATAAGCACAGCTCGGCCCCCACGGTCATCGGCCTTGGGCGGACACGGGAGCTGCCTCGCCCTTGCCGGCGTCCGCGAAGAGGAGGGTGGGCTCGGCCAGGATGTCGCGGCCGGATTCGCTCTTGTAGATCTCATCCACGCTGCCGAACCGAGCTTCGGAGTAATCGAGTTTCAGCAGGGCAGCCGCCTGCCGGACCGATGCCTCGTCCGGCCCTTCGATCTCGACGAAGGTGGGGAGGTCCGGCCAGGTGTCGAAGTCAAAGGCGACCTCGCCGAGGCGCCACTCCTCGCGGTAGTTCTCCTGGTACCGGACTTCACGCATGCCGAGGCTACGGAGGATCTCGGCCATGGCATGCAGGTCCGCGACCACGGTCTCGATCTCCGTGGTGCCGTCGATCGTAGTGGCGTCGGTGACCTGCTTGAGGGTCAGTGTCGATCGCGTGCCCTCGTCACGCAGCCGCACCCAGGCACCTCCTTCGAGGGCATCATTCTCGAAGATCTTGCGGGTGAGAAGGGTGCGCGCGAACGCCTGGGTGGCACCGAGAGCGGTGAGCTTGGCCTGGAGGGCGGCTACGTCGATGGCGAGGAACTTGGCCTCGTACTCGTGCTTCATGGGCTCTTCCCTTAGCGAAAGGAGGGGGTGCGGGCCGCGAGGAGCAGGCCCATCCGGTGGGTGTGGTCCTGGAGTTGACCGATGTGGGCCCGCTCGGCGAACTCATTGGTTCGCAGGGTCAGAAGAACGTCCCAGTCGCCGATGAAGTGGCGCCGGAGCTTCTCGGGGGACGTGTAGTGCTCGACCAGATGCTGGCGCTGGGTGACGGGCATCATGAACTCCGCGCCGAACAGGCCGTCCTGGCGTACGGAAGCCTGCATGCGGGTGACGAACTCGGTGAGCGGACGGTGGTGGTTGGCACTGTAATGCCACGAGCAGCTCGTCCAGATGGCGTCGCACGGCATGTCCAGCGGCTCCCATTGAAGGAAGTCTTCCTCCACCACCTGCACGCTGTCGTAGAGCGATTCAAGCTTGAGACGGTCGATGAGGCCCATCGCGTGAGCGCGGTTGTCACCCGGGAGGCTGACCTCACCGCCGTGAAGAGCAAGGGGATCACGCTCTACGGCGATCACGCGATAGCCGGCTGCGGCCAGCGGCAGGATGAACTTGCCGTCGCTCGCGCCTACGACCGCGACAGTGGCGTCAGGAGCGGCACGTTCCTTCAGCGCGGCGAGGAACTGGGGGAAGAAGGTGAGGGTGTGTTCCCACAGGCTCTGTGTATGCACGGTGGTTGGCTCCTTGCGTGTCGGTGGCCAGGATCGCCTGGAGGACCTCGTCGGGGTCCAGCCGCGTGGTGTCCACGGGGTGCATCGGGAACTGGGCGTAGGCGTCGGTAACCCGGTCGGCTGCGCCTTCGACGAGGGCGTCCCAGCGGGATACGGGCTTGGTCCGGTCAGCGAGCCGACGCCGGCGCTCGTCTTCGCCGCATGTCAGCTGGTAGGTCACAGGCTGGGGCAGGTCGGGCGGAAGCCTGACGCGGAGACGGGCGCCGAGAGCGCGGTGGTTGGCCAGGCAGCGAGCGAAGTAGCTCTCCACGACGACGGGGGTGCTCTCGGACAGGTGGCGCCGTATCTCATCGGCCGCGGTGAACAGCGCGGACAGGTAGAAGCACATCCGGGCCTCGGCGTTCTCCCGCAGGTCCACTTCGCGTCGCAGCGCCTGGTAGATGAGCGGCACGGTCGGGACCAGAACGGCTCCACGGGCTGCTGCCAGCATCGGTGCGACGGTCGACTTGCCGGTGCCGCGGAGTCCTTCGAGGCTCTCGAACAGTGGGGCGTCAGACACGGCCGTAGACCACGTCTGGCACCGCGAGGGTGAGTTCGTCGGTGGCGGATGGGCAGTGGTCGATGTGGTCGGCGAGCTTGTCGTACCAGAAGGCGTGTGAGTCCTTGCCGACGGCCTTGCAGGACATGGTGAGTGCACCGCGCGGGTCGACTTCGATCCGTTCGATTGCCTTGGGGCCTCCCTCGGGAGCGCAGATCTCCGGGGCGCCGTGCTCGGACAGGTCCGCGTCGACGATCACCTCGATGTCCAGCTCGGCCGTCTGGAGCTGGCCTCGAAGGCGGATGTACGCAGCGGGGTCGGTGATCAGGAGCTCGGGGTGAGCGGCTGCGTTGCCGACCGGCCGCAGGCAGTGGAGCTTCAACTGCTCTGCCCCGTACTGCTGGAGGGTGCGGGCGAGCGGCAGCACCTCATCGATGTTGCGAGAGGTGACCGTCATGGTCGCGCCGGTGCGGACACCGAGTCCTCGGGCGATGTCGAGTGCGCTCAGCGCACTCTGGTAGCTCCCGAACTTGCGGATGTGGTCGTTGGTCGAGCCGATGCCCTCCAGCGAGACCCGCAGCAGGTCCAGGTCGGGGGCGATCTCGGTCAGCCGACGTTCGATCCGGTAGCCGTTGGTGCAGATCTCGACCTGCATGCCCAGTTCTTGCTTGGCGTACCGGACGACCTGGGTGAGGTTCTTGTAGACGAACGGCTCGCCGCCCAGCAGGGTGACAGCGTCGGTGCCGTACTGCTTGCGCATGAGCGTGAGGAGGTTGATCGCCTCGTCCGCGGTGAACGCGTCGGCGTGCTGGAGCCGCTTGCCGTGGAAGCAGTGCAGGCACTCGAAGTTGCAGCGGTAGAGCAGTTGCAGGTACAGCATCCGGATCCTGCGGATACCGGTGACTTCGCCGATCATCTGGGTCTCCTTCGGGCAGTTGCCTGGTGGGAGACCTGATGCTGGCGGAACGGCAAAGGACCGCATCACCGCGTATCCGGACGATCCGGGGACGTCCTGGGACGTTTTCAGTGCGCCGCGAAGCTCTCCAGAATCCCGAGCACCTGCGCGGTGTCCGTCAGATCCGGTAGCACCACGGATGCGCCGGCAGCGGCCAACTCTTCGGGGCTGTGGACGCCAGAAGCGACGGCGATGATCCCGGAGCCCGTGGCGAGTGCCGCCTCGACGTCCCTCGGCGTATCCCCTACAAGCACGACAGGCACGTCATCCCGTACGCCCCGGAGGCGCTGGGCACGCTCCTGGGCGACGGCCACCAGGCCGGGACGCTGGAGGGCATCGGCCCCGTAAGCGCCAACAGCCAGATCCACCAAGGGGTCAAGTCCGAACGCCGACACCTTCACGCGCGCATTGGACGCGATATTGCCGGTCAGGACCGATGAGACCCAGGCTTCTCGTACCGAGGCCGCCTTCAAGACATCGCGGACGCCTGGCAGGGCTGTCCCGCGCTTGCTGAGCTCGTGGAGACGCTCCGCCCCAGCACCAGCAAGAGCAGCCTCGACAGTCGCCCAGTCCGGCTCGGACAGCCCTTCCCGCTGGAACATGTCGCGCATGATCAGACGATCCGTACGGCCCTCCGTCCGCGCCGGCCCGGACGGGAGGGTCCCCGCCAGCGCCGTGTACGCGGCGGCGTAGATCTCTTTGCTCACCCCTGAGTTGTCGATGAGCGTGTGGTCGATGTCCCACAGGACGATGAGCTCCATGCCACCAGCGTAGATACGCCGGTCACGGCGTCAGCTTCGCGGGAACGTCCCAAAGCGTCCTTGCCCGCTTCCGGCCGCCTCGGCTTGGATAGTGCTGTGAACGAGCGACTGCACTCCGTACTCGCCCAACGCGGCGTCTCACCAGAATCGCTCGCCGAAGCCTGCGAGGTAGACCCGAAAACCGTCAGTCGCTGGCTTGGCGGACGGGTGCCCCACCCACGCCACCGATTTCACGTCGCCCAGCACCTGCGTGTGGAGGAGACCTTCCTCTGGCCGGCCCCGCCGCCGAGCGCGGGCCAACCGAACGCCGGGTTAGGCTCCGAACTCATCGGCACCTTTCAGAACAGGGCCAGCGTTCCTCGGGACACATGGCTCTCGCTCCTGAAGGGAGCCCAGAAGCAGATCAGCGTGCTCGTCTTCTCCGGCACTTTCTTCGCCCAGTCCAACCCGCACGTGGCCAAGATGCTTGCCGGGCGCGCGGCCGACGGCGTCCAAGTCCGCTTGTGCTTCGGTGAGTCAAACGGCCAGGCGGCGGCCATCCGAGGTCGTGAAGAAGGCATCGGCGACACCCTCGGCGCCAAGATCCGCGCCTCCCTGACCTACTACCGCCCCCTACTGCCCGAGGCCGGCTGCGAGGTCCGGCTGCACGACACCACGCTCTACACCTCCATGTTCCGCTACGACGACAACCTGCTGGTCAACCCGCACGTGTGGGGTCAGCCAGCCAGCGCGAACCCACTGCTCCATCTCAAGAGAGTCGACGCCACAGGTTGGTTCGACAACTACGCTCAGAGTTTCGAAGCCGTCTGGGCCACAGCGCGCCCTTGGACGCCGGACCAGGAGGGGACCTCTCCGCATGGGTAGGACTGAGTACTACAACGATCCCAAGGCGCCCAAGGCGAACACCCTCATCCCCGCCAACAACCTGCTCGTCGTGGACGACAACGGCGCCATCCTGCTCCAGCGCCGTCGCGATACGGGCCAGTGGGCCTTGCCGGGCGGCGCTCAGGACATCGGCGAGACGGCGGGACAGTGCGCGGTACGGGAATGCCTGGAGGAGACCGGCATCATCGCCGAGATCACCGGCTTCCTGGGCGTCTACACCAACCCGAACCACATCGTCGCCTACACCGATGGCGAAATCCGCCAGCAGTACGAGAACACCTACATCGGCCGCCCCGTCGGAGGCGAGCCCACCATCAACGACGAGGCCGACGGCGTCCGCTTCATCCAGCCGGCCGACCTCGACCAATACGACATCCACCCCAGCATGCGCCAGCAGATCGGCGACTACCTAGCGGGCACGTACCCCTACCTGGGCTGAGCCGTCAGCGCTGCCTCCACCCGTTCCACAGCAGCAAGGATCTCTGGCGATGCCCGACGGATGAACCGTCCCACCACGCTGTCGGCGCTGTAACGGTCCATGATCTCCGCCAGCCGGGCCTCGGCGGAAGTGCGTTCTCCATCGGGCGTCGTCGTCATGTCGCAGTACACCAAGGCGTCCACGAGCTGATGGTCGTCGAGCAGCGGAAACTCGGCCTCAAGCACGTCCCGCAATCCGCGCTCCTGAGCTTCCAGCAACGCCAACGAGTGGTTCGCCACCAACCGAACCAGCCGTTCATCTGCAGCATGGACGTCACGAAGAAACCGCGCGCCGTCCAGCGGATGAAATCCGGTCGCCGCCAGCCGCGGTGCGTAGCCCACATCGTGCAGGACGGCCGCAGAGGTCAGCAGCTCCGCATCATCGCCCAGGATCCCGGCCACTTCGACCGCGCGCTGCGCGACCCCTTGCGAGTGCGCCCACCGGCGAGGAAGCGGCCCACACAACTCTGCCTCGGCCACTGTGCACGCCCACTCCGTCATTGCTTCGTTCATGGGTAGGAACTTGCCCAGGTGAAGCCTTGTACAGCCTCAGCCGGGCAATTTGTTCCTTCACCCTCCGCCTCGCCCGACAGCCTGCAGGCTCGATGGTCACGACGGGGAGAGCAACCTGATTTACGAGAGCGCTTGGTGACGGGGTGCCTGTCACATCGCGTCGGTCTTGCGGGGCGAGAGGAAGAGAAGATCCATCATCTGAGCGGCGGAGAGCAGCAGCGTGTGGCGCTCGCCCGACTCATGGTCAAGCAGCCGGCCCTAGTTCTCGCTGACGAGCCGACTGGCGCCCTTGGTGGATGACGTTCTGGCGGTTGCGGCGCACGTGAGGCAGTTGAAGAAGGCCGGGGATGCAGTGCTCTTCATACCGGCGGCTCGGCGCGATACTGCACTGGTTTCCCCCGACGGTTTCGTCGGCCTGCGGGACATCGCGCTGGCGAGGAGCCCCGTGGCGTCCGGGACATTGAATGGCGAGGAGGCCGGTCCGGTCCGGATACGGACCGCGATGTTGGCGCAAGAGCGGATCCTGCTGGTCACTGATGCGCCCGAGGTGGCATGGCCGGTGTCGGCGCGGCGTGACAAGGCGAAGTCTGCCGTACTGAAGGAGTACTTCACGGTGGTGGCAGACGAGCTGGTCCGAGGGCGACGGGTGACTGTGTACGACCGGCGCGGAAGAGACCGGACGCCTGAACGCCCACGCGCTTGACGACTCGGCGGTGGTGACGCCGGGACGGTCCCGGCGAGCACGTGGTCCCGGCCCGCACACGGGCCGGGACCTCTCGTGGCCGCCGTCGGCGGCCGGGGACTCAGCGCAGCCGTGCGTCCAGACGGATCTGGACCAGCGTGGTCTCCACACCGCTGTCGACGAGGCGGCCGTCGGGGCCGAACGCGCCGGCGCCGTCGGTCATGCCGAAGTCGTTGTCGTTGATGACCGCGATCGTCCGCGAGTCGACGACGGCGACGCCCTCGATCTTCTTCGGCGCGCCGGGCACCGTGTTGAGGTCGACGACGAGCTTCTTCGAGAGCACCGGCACCCCGGCGGCCGCCGGGTTCGGCAGCGCCTCCAGCGACGGGGTGGTGGCGGTCGAGTCCCAGGCGGTGCCCAGGATGTTGTTCCCGGGCCGCAGCACCACCCGGTGGAGACGGGCGGCCCGGTCCGTGCGCTCCTGCACCAGCAGGGTGTCCGGGCCGATCGCGACCACCGAGGAGATCTTCAGCTCGGTCGGGTCGTCCTCGCCCGGGTCCACCGTGCCGACCGGGTCGAAGGCGTAGGCGTACTCGGCCGTGACCTTGCCCCGGCGGGGCGAGAAGCGCAGCAGACGTGTGGTTCCCGATGCCTCGCCGACCTGCTTGGAGGGGTTGAGCAGCGGGCTCTGCAGGGCGATGACCAGGTCCCCGCCCGGAAGTTGGGCGAGGCCTTCGAAGCCCCGGTTGCCCTTGCGGGTGAGGAAGACCGACGGGAGGCCCTCGACCACCGGGTAGTCGGCGCCCTTCAGAGCCAGGCCCTTGGGGACGTACCGAGTGAGCACCCGGCCGGTCGCCGAGACGTGGACGAGTGACGGGCCGTACTCGTCGACCAGCCAGAACGTGCCGTCGTGAGATTGCACGATGCCTTCGGTGTCCAGCCCGTCGGGGTTGAACCCCAGTGGGGTGGAGGCGTCGTAGGTGTACGGGTTCTCGTCACGGCCGCTCTGGTTGGACAGGCCGGTCACGGGTGCGCCGCTGCGCGTCCGGATCGGGAGCGCCTTGAGGATTTCGAGCCTGGAGCCCTCGACCTTGACCTTGACGATCGCGGGGTCGAAGCCGGGGACCGGGAAGGTCCGCCGGTTGACACCGTCGATCTTGATCTGGCCGTTGGGGCCGCGGTCGGTGACGGTCCAGAACTCCCCGCGTCGTCCGGCCGGGAAGAGGTCGCTGCCGATGCCGCCCAGGTCGACGCCGTGGTCGTCGGCCACCGAGTGGTGCAGCAGGGCGTTGGAGAAGGTGGCGAGCGGGATGTCCGGGAGGGCGGACGTGCGGACGACCTTGCCGGAGACACCCTGCTCGGGTCCCGACTGGGTGGTGGCGTCAGCCGCGGCCGGCAGCAGCAGGGAAACGGCGAGTGCCGAGACTGCCGCGACGGCGACCCGGCGGCGGGCCGGTCGAGTCATGTGTGGGTACCTCCACAAGTGGAAACAGTGAAGGGCCAGGTTGGTCACCGGTGATGAACATCCGTCAGCAGAGTGGTGAAGCGAGGGCGTCGCGCCCCTGTCGATAAGGATCGCCGGGGACGCGGACCGGTGGGGTGGTCGCCGGGCGCGTGTGCTGCCGCAGGATGAGTTGCCCTGGGGAGACCGGTCAGGCGCCCTTCAGATGCCGCATCAGGCGTTCGAAGTCCTGCCAGCCCGACAGGTCCGAAGGGTCGCCGGGCAGCGGGTAGTACAGCGCGGGGCGGGTCTTCGGGCCGAGCTGGACCGGGGGCTCGGACAGCGGGGTGCGGCGGGCGCGGTCGCCGGGCATCTCGCGGACCTCCTCGGCGCCGAGCACGAACGCCACCGGGACACCGGGGCCTTCGAAGCGGGGCGGTACCGCCAGGTCGCGGCGGGCCTTGCGGAGCTGGATCAGCATCGACTGCAGGTGGTGGCGGGTGGCGAGGATCTCCGCGACCCGGGGCAGGGCGTCCACCGGTGGTTCCTCGTCGGGCCCGTAGCCGAACGCCAGGGTGACGTCCTCCTCCACGCCGCCCGTCGTACGGCTGATGCGGACCGTGGCGAGGCCTGGCCGGTCGGGGCTGCCGACCACCACGACCCAGGTCGGCGCGGGCGACCTGTCGTGGGCGACATCGGTGAGCTGGCGCAGTGACCAGGGCAGGTTGGCGGGCTCGGCGGTGCCCCAGCCGGCCGGGGGGTTGCCGGTGAGCTCGCGCCATACCGATTCGAGGGCGCCGCCGAGCACCAGCCGGTCGTCGGCGGGGTGGACGGTGCGGAACGAGATGGCGAGCTGGCGCTCGCCGGTGTCGGCGAACTCCTTGAAGGAGGCGGCCACCGGGGTGCGTGGGTCGTCGGGCGTCGCGTCGGCCGCTTCGACCGTTGCGAACATGCCGTTCTGCCAGCTCAGCACGGCGCCGGACAGGCCGTCGTAGTAGCCGTCCCGCTCGTCCTGCACGACCCAGCGCGACGGCCAGCCGGTCAGGCTGTTGCGTACGGCGGGGGAGAGCGTGGTGCCCGGGGAGGTGACGATCTGGAGGCCGAGCTCGGCGTCGGCGGTGGCCCGGAACGCGTCGGAGAGCCAGGCCGTCATGGCGACCACCGGCCGGTCCTGGATGACGACGGCCACCTTGTCGGTGAGCGCGTCGATTGCGGGCTGGGCGGCGGCGGGCGTGGGTGCGACGCTGACGCCGTCGGTCTTCACCACGGCGACGGAGCGCGCGGCCTCCGGTGGCCAGGCGGAGCCCCCGGCGAGGCTGATGAGGCGGGCCGCGAAGGTGCCCGCGAGCCGCTCGGCCTCCTCGACGCCGGTGGTGGCGCGCGCTTCGGTCCACCAGAACGGGACGGCGGGTGCGGTCGCCCCGAGCAGCCGCTCGGCCTCGCCGGCGACCTGTACGAGCAGCGGTGCCTCGACGGAGACGAGGGGGCGGCCTTCCTCGTCGCAGAGCCGTACGACGGCGTCCTCGCCCAGGGTCTCCACCAGCTTGTCGGGGCCTCCGGAGAGCAGACCCGCGAGCACGGTCAGCGGGTCGGGCATTCTCCGGGTGAGGGCGATGACGTCCTTGGTCATGTGGTCGTCCGGTCCTTCGTGGTGCGGGGCGTGGATGTCGGTGCGGTGCGCGGGACGGTTCCCGGGGGCGTCATCCGGCGGTGTACACGGTCTGGATCAGGCGGTTCGACTGGCCTCTGCGGATGAGTACGCCGCGGCCGGCCGGCTGCTGGGTGGCGTACACCCCGGGGAACAGCTGGCCTTCGCTGCGGTCGCCCGCCATGACGATCGCCGAGGCGCCGGATTCGCGCAGGCCCTGCATCAGCGGCTCGTACATGCCGCGCGAGGCGCCCGCGACGCGGCGGGTCAGGACGAAGTGGAGCCCGATGTCGACCGCGGAGGGGATGTACGGCAGGAAGGGTGCGAGCGGGGCGAGCCCCGCGGTGGTCAGTACGTCGTAGTCGTCGACGAGGACCACGATCCGTGGGCCGCTGCCCCAGCTGCCGGGCTCCAGGTCCTCGGTGCCCGCGCTGTCGTCGGGCAGCCGCTTCTCCAGCTCGGTGGCGATGCCGGCGGCGAGGCCGGCGCACATCTTGGCGTTGTACGCGTAGCCGCCGCGGAACTCCTCGGGGATCGCGCCGCGCAGTCCGCGCCGTGGGTCCATGACGGCGAAGACCAGCTCGTCCTCGCTGTAGCGCTCGATGAGTCCGCCGGCGACGGTCTTGAGCAGGTTCGTCTTGCCGCATTCGCTGTCGCCCATGATCAGCAGGTGCTGGTCGTGGTGGAACAGGTCGAGCAGGACGGGTGCGAGGGCCGTCTGGTCCAGGCCGATCGGTACCCGCTTGGGTTCGGCGACCGGGCCGGGCAGCAGGTGCGGTTCCAGGACGTGCGGCAGCACCCGTACGGGCTGGGCGACGTCGCCGCTCCAGGTGGCGCGGACGGTGCGGACCGTCCGTTCCAGGACGGCGCCGAGGGCGGACGTGTCGGGGAGCCCGTCCGTACGGGGCAGCGCGACCTGTGCGAAGAGTTTGCTGTCGGTGAGGATGCGGCCGGGCTCGTCGGGCGACAGGGTCTGGGCGAGCTTGCGGTCGATGCTGGACTCGCTGGGGTCGTTGAGGCGCAGCTCGACGCGGGTGCCGAAGTTCGACTGGGTGGCGATGCGGACGTCGTTCCAGCGGAGCATGCCTGCGACGACATGGATGCCGTAGCCGCCGCCGCGCTTGAGGATGTCGACGACGGCGTCGTCGAGCTCTTCGAAGTCGTCGCGGAGCGCGCCGAAGCCGTCGATGATGAGCACGATCTCGGCGGAGGCCAGCTGGGGCAGCCGGCCTGCCGCGTGCAGGGTGCGCAGCTGCTCGACGGAGTCGATGCCGTGTTCGCGGAACAGCTCCTCGCGGGCGGCGAGCGCGTTGCGTACTTCTTCGACGGTGCGTCCGGCGCGTTCGCGGTCGGCGCGGCCTGCGACGCCGCCGACGTGCGGCAGGTCCGCCAGTGCCTGGAGGCCGCCGCCGACGAGGTCGAGGCCGTAGACGCCGACTTCCTGCGGGGTGTGGGTCAGTGCGATCGACAGGGCGAGTGTGCGCAGGAGGGTGGTTTTGCCGGACTGCGGGCCGCCGATGACGGCGGCGTGGCCGCCCGCGACCGTGAGGTCCAGGTACCACTGGCCCTGCCACTGCTTGGTGGGGTCGTCGAGCAGACCGAGCGGAACCCGGAGCGGGCCGCTCCGCTTGGCCAGCTGCATGCCGCGCGGGCCGACGTCCAGCGGGCCGGCGACCTTGTCCAGGGCGATGGCGTCGGGGAGCGGCGGCAGCCAGATGCGGCGTACCGGACCGGCGGCGCTCTCCAGCTGTCCGACGATGACGCCCATCTCGGTCGGCCCGGTCTCGCGGCGCCGTACGGTCGGCTCCTGATCGCCGGAACCCTCCTTCTTGGCGAGGGTGTTGAACGCCTCGTACTCGAGGGCGAGCGGCCCGGTGTCCACCTCTTCCGCGCGCTGTACGGGGCCGCGGTAGGCGCCGGAGACGTAGCTCGCCTTGAAGCGCTCGTAGTGGCTGGTGTCGACCTTGAGGTAGCCGAAGCCGGGCAGTGGCGGCAGGTGGAAGGCGTCCGTGGTGTCCAGGACCGTGCGGGACTCGTCGGCGGAGAAGGTGCGCAGGCCGAGCCGGTACGAGAGGTAGGTGTCCAGGCCCTTGAGCTTGCCGCCCTCGATGCGCTGGCTGGACAGCAGCAGGTGCACGCCGATGGAGCGGCCGATGCGTCCGATGGACAGGAACAGGTCGATGAAGTCCGGCTTGGCGGTGAGGAGTTCACCGAACTCGTCGATGACGACGAACAGGTGCGGCAACGGGTCCAGGTCGGGCCGCTTGTCGGACCGCAGGGCGGCGTAGTCACCGATGTCGGCGACGTTGCCCGCGTCCTTGAGGACCTGCTGGCGGCGCTTGACCTCACCGGCGAGCGAGGCGTGGACGCGCTCGACGAGCCCGGCCTGGTTCTCCAGGTTGGTGATGACACCGGCGACGTGCGGCAGGTCGGCGAACGGGGCGAACGTCGCACCGCCCTTGTAGTCGACGAGGACGAGTGCGAGGTCCTCCGGCGGGTGGGTGGCGACCAGGGCGAGGACGAGGGTGCGCAGCAGCTCCGACTTCCCGGAACCGGTGGCGCCGACGCACAGGCCGTGCGGGCCCATGCCGAGCTCGGAGGACTCCTTGAGGTCGAGGAGCACCGGCTCGCGGGAGTCGCTGACACCGATCGGCACGCGCAGGAAGGAGCGTTCGCCGCGCGGCGCCCACAGGCGTGAGAGGTCGAGTTGCGCGACGTCGTCGATGCCGAGCAGGTCGGCGAAGTCGACGGGTCCGGACAGCGGGGCGTCGGCGAGGGACTCGGCGGCGAGCCGAAGCGGCGCCAGCATCCGGGCCAGGCCTTCGGCGAACGGGATGCTGACCTCGTCCACGGTGCCGTGGGCGCTGATCGGTTCCTGCTCGCGCAGGTCCTCGATGAGCACCTGGTCGCCGTCGACGGTGATGCGTACGCCGACGTGTCCGGGCTCCTGGACCCGCTGTTCGAGCAGGTGCAGCATCGTGACGCTCATCTCGCGCAGGCCCACCGCGTCGTCGGGGCAGGGCAGGTCCACGGCGTCCTCGCCGTGTCCGTCGGCGACGACGAGCAGCCGTGACGTCATGGACAGGGCGTCCTTGCCGGACAGGCCGCGGCGCACCTCGGCCGCGTACGAGGCGCGTCGGCGCAGCTCCGCTCCGATCTGCCGGGCGAGCTGGGGTGCGGACGGGGCGATGCGGCGGGCGGCGACCGGGCCGTCCAGCTGCTCGGGGTCGAGCAGATGCGGCATCCACTTGGCCCACTCCCAGTCGGCGAGCCGGTCGCCGGGTACGGCGAGGGCCATCGCCACGTCGTCGGGGGCGTGCGTGGCGGCGGTCTGGACGAGCAGGGCGCGGGCGACGCGCAGGCAGTCCTCGCGGGGGCCGATCACGCTGACGTTGCCGACGCGGTCGAGCGGGACGGTGAGCGGGAGTTCGGTGCCGGTGCGGAACCGGGACATCAGTGCCGATGCCTCGTTGAGCATGAAGCGGTCGGGCGGGGAGAGTACCGAGGAACCCTGCTGGGCGACCTTCAGATCCCGTACGGGCATCTCGCCGGTGCCGACGCGGACCCGCAGGAAGTCGCCGTCGTGGCGGCGGCGCTCCCACAGCCGGGCCGGGTCGCGCACTATGTCGTACAGGGCGTCCGGCGGCGGCGTCAGGATCTCGGTGCGTTCGCGCCGTTCGCGTTCCTCGCCGGAGAGTTCCTCGCGCAGGTCCTCCAGATAGGCGAGGTAGGCCTCGCGCTGGGTGCGGCGGGTGCGCTGGGCCTTGCCGCGCTGGGAGAAGACGAGCGCGACGGAGCCGATGACGGTGACGACGAGGATGATTGCGCCGAGCCCGGCGAACTGACTGTTGCGTACGACGGTCATCATCACGACGGACGACATGACACCGGCGACGGGCAGCAGCGACATCGCGATGTTGCCCGACTTCCCCTCGGGGAGGTTGGGCGGCGCCTCGATGGTGCGCGCCTCGGAGGGGGCAGCGGGCCGGGTGGTCCTGGCCGGGCGGTGGATCAGTCGGGTACTCATCGGCGTCCGTCACTCACGGTCGGGCTCGGCATCTGGGTCAGTGGCGCTTCTGGGAGAGCTGGAAGACGTCCGCGGCGAGGCGGGTGGCGGCTTCCCGGGTCGAGTGGGCGAGCAGCTCGGTACGGATCAGTCCGCCGGCCGCGAGGTGCCGGTCGTACGGCAGGACCTGGACGCTCGCCCCGGTGGACCTGAGCTTCTCGGCGGCCTCGGCCAGGTCGAGCCCCGGGTGCGGCACCAGTTCGGTGAGCACGACGACCGTGCCGGCGATGACATGCTGCGGCAGCCCCTGCATCCACTGGAGCACCGAGTACGTACTGGTGACCCCCTCCAGCGTGGCGGGGGCGGTCAGGACGCGGGCCTGGGAGGCGGAGAGCGCGACCCGGGCGACCTCGGCGGGCAGCGTCTCGCAGTCGACGACCGTGACACCGAAGTAGCGGCGCAGCGAGACCATGACGCCCTCGTACGCCTTGCTGCCCAGCATCGCGCCGATCTGCCCCTGGCTGCCGGGCAGCAGCCAGGCGTTGCCCGGCAGTTGGACGAGGTAGCCGGTGATGTCGAGCAGTGACATCTGCGGTTCGACGATGTCCGCGAAGTCGCCGATGGTCCAGCGCAGCGTCTCCGCGCCGAGCCGCAGCGGCAGGGAGCCGAGCGCCGGATCGGCCTCGACGACGAGGACCGGGTCCTGCCGGTAGTGCGCGTACGTGGTGCCGAGCAGGGCCGCGACGGTCGTCTTGCCGGCGCCGCCCCGGATGGAGGTGACGGAGATCTGTCGGCCGGTCGTCACAGGCTGCTGGAGCACCTCGGCGATCCGGGTGATCTCGGCGACCTCCTTAGCGGCCGACGAGGAGACGGTACGGCGCAGGGCGCGCGTGGCACGCGAGGCGAACGACTGCCCGTGCCGGGGCTTGCGCCCCGCGGTGACCAGGGCCTTGTCCACCACGGGCCGGGAGTCGGGGGCGTGGTGGGGTCGGGTCGTGGGGGTGTAGGCGGAGGTCTGCGCGGGTGTGGCCCGGGGCTGCTGCGCGGGGGCGGCCCGGTGGGCGGCCTGCTGGGGCGGGTAGCCGTAGGCGGGGTCCGGTGCGGGGGCGGCCTGTTGGTGTGGTGCGTGCCCGTACGTGGGGTCCGGCGCGGCTTGCGGGTATCCGGCGGAGCCTGCGGGGGTGCCCTGCTGGGGCGGGTAGCCGTAGGCGGGGTCCGGCGCGGGGGTGTTCTGCTGCTGTGGTGCGTATCCGTATGAGGCGTCGGGTATGGGCCCGGCCTGCTGCTGGGGCGGATACCCGTATGTGGCGTCCGGCGCAGGGGCGTGCTGGGCGTATCCGTCGGGTACTGCGGGGGCGCCCTGCTGGGGCGGGTACCCGTAGCCGGACTCCGGTGCGGGGGGTCCCTGCTGGGGTGCTGCGTGCCCGGTCGCGGCGTTCGGCGTGGGGCCGCCCTGCGCGTATCCGGCGGGGTCCTGCGCGCTCTGCTGCCCCGCTCCTTGCTGCGGCGGGCCCTGCTGCGGCTCGCTCTGCCGGCCGGCGGCGCCGCGCAGGTCGCGCAGCACATCGCCCTGCCAGTTGTCTCCGTTCGGCATGTCAGCCTTCCTCTTTCCGCCCTGCTGCCCCGCTCGGAGCGCCTGAGCGTCGACTCAGAACTTGTTGAGCAGCTGTCCGTACACGCCGAACGCCCCGACGGCGAGTGGGAACAGCCCCACGACGCCGATGGACTCGACCAGGTCGGCCATGCGACGCAGCCGGACCTGCACATGCTCGGGCGGCTGCACCGCCAGGACGAGCAGCGGCAGGACCGCGGCCGCGCACAGCACGGCGAGCGGCCCGGCGCCTCCGGAGTGCTGCATCCACACCATGACGAGGCGCACGACGAGGACCGCGGCGGCGGCGATGAGTGCCACGACCTCGGCGACCAACGGGAAGGCCCGGGCCCGGGACAGCAGCACGAGGGCCACGAGCGCGGGCAGCGCCGCGGTCCACACGGTCGGTGTCTGCGCCTGGGTGAGCAGCCAGCCGCCGGCCGCCGCGGAGACGGCGGTGACCGTCGTCGCGAGAGCGAGGCCGCGGTGGGTGGCCGCGAGGGCGTTGCCCACCTGGTGGCGGCTGACGGAGACGCCGCCGGAGCGGCGGTCGTCGAGTGCGGTCAGCCCGGAGGCCATCAGCGCGAGCCGGGGGAGCAGCCCGAGCAGCACCACGGAGAAGACAGCCATCACGGCGCCCAGCCGGGACAGGTCGCCCTGGACTGCGGCGACGGCCTCCCACACCACGGTGATCGCGGCGGTGGCCACGGCCCCGATGAGTCCGCCGCGGCCGAGCGGCGAGAAGTAGCCGAGCAGCAGCAGTACGACGACGAGCGCGCCCGCGACGGCCGCGAGCCGTGCGGTTCCCGACCAGTCGTAGGCGTCCGCGGCGGTCCAGGCGGTGAGGATGCCGAGGCCGCCGGAGGCGAGCAGCAGGGCGGTCGCGAGGCCGCGGTTGCCCTGGCCGATCCTGGCGACGAGCGCGCCGGCCACCAGGAGGAGGAGCGTGACGGCGACGAGCGCCCCCGCGAGGGCGTCGAGCGCGAACTCGCGGCGTGCGAGCAGTGCCGCGATCACCGCGAATGCCACGGTCGCCACGCCCGCACTGGCCCGGCGGGCGGCGGGACGCCAGCACCACGCCTGGAGGTCGAGGTCGTCGGCCACCAGATCGGTGACGTCGTGCACGACGGGGGCGGGCGGCGCGGAGTGTGCCCGGACCAGCCGGAGCACGGCGCCGTCCGCGATCTCGGCAGAGGACAGCGTGCTGTCGTGCGGCAGCGCGGAACCATCCGACGTGATCAACTGCCGTGTCATCGGGCGCGATGCGGCCCGGTCGTCCAGCAACTGCAATATGTCCGGAAGCAGTTGGCCGATCGGCGTATCGGACGGCAGGACGATGTCGGCCCGGCGTCGCTCGCCCACCAGGGTCACCCGGCTCAGCTGAGCCCGGGAAGTCATTGCTGTGCTCACCACTTTACGGGAACCTATCGTCGCGACGTTGAGGACGGGGGCCGGCTGGACGCGCCCAGGGTGCTGTTCACGGAAGTCGTCATCGGGCGGCCGGGACTACGGAGAACCGGGGCTGGATTTCCCGGACTTGTCCGGTTTCGCCGCGGGCGTCGGCTGGTCGTACTGCTGCTCCTGGCGCTGCTGCTTCTCCTGCTCGGCCTTCTGCTTCGCCAGCGTGTGCTGGAGGAAGGACCACCCGACGCATCCCGCGCACAGGACAGCCGCGATGGCGATCCCGGCGAACACCTTCCCGAGCCGCTCGTCCGCCGTGCGCCGCGACCGCTGCACACCGAACAGCAGCGCGTCCCGCATCCTGCGGCGGCGTACCGCCACCGACTCCAGTAGCTGGCTGTCGTAATCCCGTGCCATTCGTCGTCCGCTGCCTCAGTCGTCCGTTGCCTCGGTCGCCGGTGAACCGTCGCGCGTACCGCGTCCTGCGTCCACTGCATGAACGTCGCCTCGACCGGCCACTGCCCATCGGGCACGCCCGACGCGCACCACGGTGCCGACGCCGGCGTCGGCCGATGTCGTCCGCTGCGCTGCAGTCGGCTGCGTGTGTTGCGGCATACGGAAATCCCCCTTGCCTTGCCTCCGCAACATAAGGCATGGACAAGTCACCAGTACAACCCGGAGCCGGGAGTGGGACAGTCCCCGGACAATCATGAAGCAGTTCCAAAGGACAGGAATCAGGGCGATACAGACGGTGGACCGGTGGGACGCGGGGCGGGGATGAGGAACGGCGGGGCGCCGGGGTTGCTCGGTCCGCAACGATGTCGATGAACGACCGGAGCTGCTCGGCCCCGTGGGCGTGCCGGCATCGAGCCGAGCCGCTCAGTTGCTCACGCACCGGCTTCGGCACGCGCATGTGCCTGCCCGAATACCGAAGATCCTTCGCCACGGCGCCGCGCCTCCATGGACAATCTTTGTCAGCTGCGGGTTGAGGGTCAGGTGTCGAGTTCGCCGACCCACCCGAACTCCAGGAGCTCCTTGGGCAGGTACTCGGACTCGACCTCGATCGGCATGTCGGCATCGCGGGCCATACAAGCGATGGCGAGTGGGCTCTGCCGATTCCGCTGGGCGAGAGGTCGGCTTCGCCGAGACGCCCCATCACGGAGACTCGCGTAGCGAATGCTGATGACGCCGACGCCGTAGGCGAACCAGTGGCATTCCAGAATTATGGGCTCGAACAGTTCGTGCTCCCGGAGCACAGTAGACATCAGCGCCGCTGCCCTGAAGCTCAGGTGGGGAACTCGCCGAGCCAGCTGCGCTGCAGGAGGTGCTTGGGCAGGTAGTCGGACTCCACTGCGAGAGCGATCTCGCCGTCGTGGGCGAGGCAGGCCAGGGCAAGAGGGCCCAGAGCGATACGGCCATCAGGATCCTTGGCCCGGTCCTCGTCGGCGGTCCAGTACTCCTTGTGCCAGGTGAGAGCGTCGACCAGCGCAGCGTTGAACTTCGGGATCCTGCCGCTGATAGCGGTGGAAGAGCTCCAGCGGCGGATAAAGAATCTCCAGCATCAGCTCTTTGCCGGCGACCTGTGCCCTCTCGGGGCCGGTGCCATTGACCGCCGTGACCAGGGTGTCCCAGGTTTCCCGCCGCCCGAACCAGGCGTTCTGCAGGGTCTCCACCCACGCGTAGATGTACTCGTCACTCCGCGCCGGACTCGCGGAGGAACGAGACAGGCACCTGCGCCAGCTGGTTGAGACGCTCGTTCTCGCGGCAGATCGTTGCCAGATAGAAGGAATTGAGCCAGTTCCCCGCGTGCAGGTACTCCTGTGGGCCGGTCGCGGGCAGGTTCTTCACCTCGCCCCTGCTCCCGATACGGCACGGCACGGCACGGGCCCTTCGGCCGCCGTACCCGAGATGAACAGGGCGGAGCCGACCTGCATGGCCGTGACCCACGCCTCCCAGGTCGGGAACTCCGTGGCCATGGGGTCCGTCAAACAGTGCCACTCCGCTGCAGCCAGGGCATAGCCCAAGGCATCGAAGCGGTCGAACTCGGACGTCTCGAGATCGTCGAGCACCTCTTCGCCGGCCTTGATGATCGGCGCCATGGCTGCAGTCGCGTTGGCCGTGCGGAAGCCGTGGCGGGGAATCTGCGTGACCACTGATTATCTCCTTCGTCGACCCGGAGAATGTAGGGGTCAACAGGGGCACTGGCCCGCAATGAGGAGCCACTCGATGACATCGCGGCGGGACTGCGGTGACGGTCGCGGCATCGACACCGGGTTTCGGGCGGACTCGAGCCGCTGCGTTGGGCCCTGGCACACCATGCAGGGGGAAGGGCGACGGTTACAGCCCTCACGCCGACGGCTCAGGCATCGACCTCGCCCGCCCAGCCGAACTCCAGGAGCTCCTTGGGCAGGTACTCCGATTCGACTTCGATCGGGATGCCTCCGTCGCGGGCCAAGCAGGCGAGGGCGAGCGGGGCAAGGGCGACCAGACCGTCGCTGCTGAGAGAGCGTGCCTCGTCTGCGGTCCAGTACTGCTTGTGCCATGTGAGGGCGTCGACCAGCGCCTCGTTGAACTGTGCTGTGTCCACGCGCTGGTAACGGTCGAAGAGATTGATCGGAGGGTAGAGGATCTTCAGCACCAGTTCCGTGTCGGCGTTGCCGACTGTCTCGGGGGCGGTGCCTTTCGCCGCAGCGACGAGCTTGTTCCACATGTCCTCAGCGCGACCGGCCCAGAAGCTCTGCAGAGCCTCCACCCAGTCGTAGATGAACTCGTCGAACACTGCACCCGAAGCACGCAGGAACGAGACGGGGACCTGCGCGAGCTGCTCCAGACGCTGGTTCTCGCGGCAGATCACCGCCAGGTAGAAGGAGGTCAGCCAGGCCCCCGCATGCAGGTACGGCTTCGGCCCGGTCGCCGGAAGGTTCTTCACCTCGCCGTCGACCCCGATCCGGGACGGCACCGGGCCCTCGGGCGCGGTGCCCGCAGCGAACAGGGCCGAGCCGACCTGCATGGCCGTGACCCAGGCCTCCCAAGTCTCGAACTTCGTCGCCTCAGGGTCGGTCGCACAGTACGACTTGGCCACGGTCAGCGTGCTGCTCAGGGCACGCGAGCCGGCCATCTCGGACCCTTCGAGCCGAGCGATCACCCGATTCGTGCTCTGAGCCCGCGCCGCGATGGCCTCCGCGGTTTCCTCCGTCGGGAAATCGTGGCGGGGAATGCTCGTGACCACTGAAACTCTCCTCTGTCAGATCTTGAAATGTTCCAGCACGGCACCAGCGTAGGAGCCCGCGTTGCCGTTCGCCTTCACCAGTACGTACTTGAGCTTTCCATCCTCCAGTGCGTCGAAGAGATCGTCCGCGATCTTGATGTCCTCGGGGCCGCGCTTCCACATCTCCGCCAGGATGGTGTGGATGTACAGCTTGGTGCCCTGTTTGACCCTCATGCCCTGGGCCGTGTCGCCGACGCCCTGACGCCAGTCGAGCTCCCCGGAAGGGGCCTTTGCCTCGACGATGAGGTAGTCGCCGTCATCGCTGAGCTTGTACACCTGGTCGAACATGTTGGCGCCATTGGGCGTCTTCGGGAGGTCGACCACCTGGGCTGTCGGGAACTCATTGGGCACGACGTGCAACGCGGCGGCGTCCTCACCGAGCCGCTCGCCCAGCTTGCTGTTGTTGGGAATGTCACCGAGTTGGTCGCGGTAGGCGTCCTGCGCGGCTTCGAGGGCGTGCTTCGTCGTGTCGGACGGGGCGTCGTCGAATGCCTTTTGCGCGTCGTTGAGCTCCATGCCCAGATGACGATTCTTCGCCGCGTTGTCGAGGTCCCCGAGACGTATGGGATCGGCGGAGTTCCGCCCGAGCGGCGTCCGGTCGACCTTGACCTCGGACGGTCCGTGCGGCATGTCGTACTTGGATATCCAGTTACCGTTGCTGTCCTTGGCCAGGATGGGCAGCTCGACGCCGCTCTCCTTCGTGGACTTGTCCAATCGATGGCCCCGACTGTCGTAGTACTTCTCGAACCACGTCTTGTCAGGGTCGTTGGCCTTCCGGATGTGCTCGTCCTGGATCTGCTTCCGCTCGGCGGGGGTCAGCTCCCGCTCCCCGTTGTGGCCGCCGTTTCCGGTGCCCTCGTCCGCGTGGTTCGCCGGCGTGGTCCCGTCGTCGGCGACGTGGCCTGCGTCGTCCGCGCCATGGCCCGCGTCGTCGGCGGTGTGTCCCAGGTCGTCCAGGCTGCCGGGGCCGATCGGGCCGTGGTCGCCGGTGTGGGGGAGCCCGTTGTCCGCGTTGGAGCCGCCGGGTACGTCGTGGCCGGCGGAGGAACCCGCGCCGGGGGTCTCGGTGCGGGGACCCGGCACGTTGTCGCCGATGCGGCTGCCGGGCGGGGCGTTGTCCAGGCTGTTGCTGGGCAGGTTGTCGCCGGCGTGGCCGGTAGGCATGTGGTCGCCGACTCCGCCTCCGGGGAGGTGGTTGCCTCTGTTGCCGCCGGGGAGGTTGTCGCCGATGTTGTTGCCCGGGATGTTGTCGCCGGTGCGGCCGATGTCGCCGAGGTCGTTGCCGAGGCTGTCGCCGATGCGGATGGCGTGGTCGCCCGCGTCGGCGCCGACGTGGGCAGTGGTGTCGGCGGTGTGGGCGCCCGCGCCGACCAGCACGGGTTCCCTGTCGGGTGAGCCGATGTGTGGGGTGTCGGCGCCGGTGTCGGGGTGGATGTCCGGGGAGCCTTCCGGGCGGGCGTCCCCGGCTTTCTGGATGACGTCGCCCTTCTCGTTGAGGAGGTTGCCGTCGTGGTCGAAGTACTGGGCCGGTGCGCCGGGCTCTGTGGGCAGTTTCGTGGCGCCCTCGGGCAGCACGGGTACGTCGTCGGGCAGCTTGATGTTGCCGTCGGGGAGCTTGACCGCCCCGTCCGGGATGACTGCTCCCTCGGGGAGGTGTACCGCGCCGTCGGGCAGCTTGAACGAGCCCTCGGGCAGCACGATCGCGTCGTCCGGCAGCTTCGGGATCTCGATGTTCTCGATGCCCTTGAGGCCTTTGGTGATGTCGCCGATTTTGGAGAGGCCGGCGCCTGCGCCTTTGGCGATGTAGGTCATGGGGTCGATGACCTTGCCGGCTTTGCCTGCGACGGAGAGGACCTTGGCGACGGCGCCGGCTTTGCCGGCGCCGGAGACTCCGGCGCCTGCGCCGCCGGTGAAGACGGTGGTCAGGACGTTGAAGGTGACGGCTCCGGCGGCGCGTCCGGGGTTCTTGCCCCATTCGTCCCAGGCGACGAGTGCTTTGCCGGTTTCCTTCATCGCGGTGCGTGAGTCACGCAGCCAGGAGGGGAGTTTGTCGTCGGGGAGGGTCCAGAACAAGGTGCTGGCGCCGGGGATCGAGGTGATCGCGAGGCCGGTGGCGAGTTGGGCGAGGCCTTTCCAGGCCTGGCCCATGGCGTCCCAGCCGCCGAACCCGACGAGGGTTCCCAGGCCCTTGATGGTGCCCCAGATCCCGTCGACGATCAGTCCGTCCCAGACGAACGACTTGACCCAGTGGCCGACTTCCCAGACATGGTGCTTCTCCTCGACCGGGTCACCCCAGGGGAGTTTCGCGTTCTTGAGGTCGTCGGCGTTGAATCCGTACTGGTCTTTGCGGTCGGATCCGTCGCCGGCGACCATCTGGGTTCCGCCGAACAGGGCGGTGATCTTGTTGTGGCAGGTGCGTTCGGCGGCCCAGAACGCGGCGACGGTGGCGGTGACGTCGTCGCGGAGCTGGTTGTGCTCGTCGATCTTGTCTTCGTCGTACTCCCAGTCGTCGTCGTCCTTGTTCGCGTTGACGAACGTCGTCGCGTCCGTCTTCAGCTGCTCGAGCTTCGCGGCCAGCGGACGGACTTCGGTGGCGTAGTCCGACAGGGCGGTGGAGACTTTTTCCAGGTCGTCGGCGAAGGTGTCGGCCCGGTCCTGGACCGGTTTCGTCGACGCGAACAGCTTCTCCGCCTCGGGTGCCTGGTAGTAGGCGGACAAACCCTGGAACTGGGTGTGGACATCGGACCCGGTGCCGCGGATGTGCCCGGCATCGGTTTTCAGGCTGCCGTAGTCCCTCTCCAGCTGCCCGAGGTCACCGGTGAACTGCGGTATCGCTTCCGGCTTGATCACTTGGTCTGCACCCCGGGCTTCGTCAGATCCAGATCCGGGA
>NZ_JBITCU010000025.1:0-108040 GCF_044453545.1 Streptomyces sp. NPDC051664
GTACGACTTCGCGTACGACTCGATCTTCCCCGCCGTCTCACCCGTCGTCTTCAGCACACCCTGAATACCCTGCGGCTTCAGATCCCACCCGGTCACCAGCACACCCCCGTGCCCCAACTACCCACCACGAACAGTCGAACAAAACGTTTCCGCGCGCACCACCGTCCCGAGGGCCGACACCCCCGGAAATCCGGTGCGGTGACGTCTCAGCCGATGTTGTCGACGGCTGCCTTCGCGCGCGTGATCGTGTGCTGCGCGGTCCCGTCGTTCTTCTCCAGCGTCGTCTTCAGCAGCTGGATGATGCTCTTGACCTCCTGCGAGGCCCGGTTCCACCGCATTTCCTTGCCGTGGTACTCATCCGCCACACCGTCCGCCGTGAAGTCCGCCATCGCAGCCTTCACCTGCCCGTCACGCGCCGCGATCACTTCCTCCAGACGCGCGATCACAATCTGGATGTTGCCCTGCGCATCCGCCGACGCACCCGTGTCATACGCACGACGATCACTGCCACCAGCCATCAACAAACACTCCCCGTGAAATCCGTGAAATCTGTGGAACCCAAGAAACCGAGAGGCGGTCAGCGTCCGCCGAAGCGGGCCGCGTCGAAGTTCGCCGCGCCCATCTGCTGACGCGCGTTGTCACCCTGCTCCTGGTCACCCGAGCCGAACGCCGACTCCATGCCCGACTGACCACCCAGCAGCGCCGACAGCGAACCGTTCAACGCCGCCGTGATCTCGTCCGACCGGTTCTTGAACGAATCGAACGCCACCCGACCCGCACCGTTGAACTTCCCCTCCAACGGCGCCGCCGCCTGCACCAGCTGACGGATCAACGTGCCCAAGTCATCACTCGAACCACGCGACTTCGACGTCAGACTCGACAGAACCTGCGCCCCCATATCGAACTTCATATGCTTCCCCCTGCAAAGTCAGACGAACATACGTTCCGCCATCCCTATCAACTCCGCGTTGCCAATGCAATTGAATGCATCACGTCGTGGAGAACGCACGGGAGGGCGGCACTAGACCTGGTGGCGCGAAATGGGGGAAAATGTGACGTACTTGACCTGCTGCAAGGAGTGGCTCGTTGCTCTGTGGGCCGGCCCCCGTAGATTTCCGGCCGATCTTCGCAGCATGAGCTCGGAACCCGTCACTCGCAGGACCTGACAGCGGCCCCGTCAGGTCCAAGACCGTAACGGGCCGCTGCGCTGCTGAGCACACCTCAGCTGGAGAGATCGCCCTGCTTGACTGCGGCGACGAAGGCCGACCAGCCGCCCGTGGAGAAGAGGAGCGCGGGGCCGTTGGCGCACTTGCTGTCCCGGACGGGCACGGTGGCGTGGCCGCGGGCGACCTCAACGCAGTCGCCCTGACCGCCGCCGCTGAAGCTGGACGTGAACCACCCCGTGAGCATGGCCGAGTCGGAGACGGTGTGCTTACTGCTGACCATGTTCGTGTTCCTCTGCTGCCGCCCGCACAAGGGCCACTGATTCCTGGTGCGACATCGCATCGCTCAAGGCCAGATCGTAGGCCGTCCGACTGGAGGTCACCAGGGCCGGATCATCGATCAAGTGTCCTGTCAGAAATCCTTCGACATAGGCAACCGACGCGGCGTCCTCAAAGCCCAGGATGGTGGCCAAGCCCTCCTGGAGCGCATGGGCGCCCACCCCGAACGGCAGCACATGCAGCCGTAACCGACCGGCATCGGCCATGTCCGCGATTTTGCGCAGCTGCTCCGCCATCACCTGCGGTCCTCCCACCCGGCGCCTGAGCACAGCTTCGTCCAGCATGGTCCACAGGACAGGATTCAACGGGCCGTCGAGGACGCGGGCGCGCTCGGTCCGGATGACGACGTCCCTGTCAAGTTCCTCTTTCCTGTGATTTGGCCGGTACGCACGGAACAGCGCCCGCGCATATCCCTCAGTCTGGAGCAGACCGGGAACCAGCGAGAGCGCGAACTGCTGGATCAGCGCCGCCTGTCGCTCCAGCTCCGCCACCACCGCGAAATGATCGGCGTACTTCGACTCCAGGTCTTCCAGCCAGCGGGTAAAGAACCCGTCCGTCCCCAGCGCCCGGTCGACCCGCTGCGCGTCATCCGGGTTGGGTAGCCGCCGCCCCGCCTCGAAGTGGCTGATGAGCGTCGGCGAGCACACGACCTGATCGCCCAGCGCTTCCTGGGTCAGCCCCGCCCCTGTCCGCCGCAGTCTCAACTCCTCGCCGTACTTCTCCCTCGGCGTACGCGGTTTACGGCTCATCCCCACGAGATCAACTCCCTTACCTGACCAGCGCGCTGTCAAGCCCGAACCCCTGGCGGCGTAGCCAGCCGCGACCCCAGTCTGTGATGAGTTCGCCACAGACCGCATTCGTTCGTGGGTAAGCAGAGGGAGCACGCCGACATGAGGGATCTTGTCCACCGACTCACCGCGCCGCTGATGCGGTTGGTACGGCTCCGAAGGCGGGGCCGGCCGAAGTCGCAACCCGCCTGCGTCTACCCGTACTCCTGCGAGTACGTCGCAGGACCCACCGTCCACCGCACCGGCGAGCGGCCGCCGCGCGGGGAGGACAGCCCGTTGGTACGCCCCTACTTCGAGGCGCACGAGCGCCAAGTCGTCGAGGAGCGGCGCCGACGGATGCGCGGGGGCGGGCTGAGGATCGCCGTGTACGGGGTGGACGTCGACCCGCGCCTCATGCGCGGCCGCGCGGAGGAGGTGGCCGCCGCATGAGTGACGGGGAGCACGAGCCCGGTGTGTTCAGGCTTCTGCCATGGACCGGGGCGGAAGGCAAGCCCTCTTACGTACTGACGGATGGCACCGGCCATGTGTCCCGGGTCGCGGACAGCGTCGAGAGCATCCAGCTCTCCATGGCTGAGGATCTGCTGGGCCATGCCACCCACCTGCTGGGCGACCGCCGGGTCGGTGCCGTCGAGCTCCGCTTTCTGGCCGGTCGGCTGAGCGAGTCCCTGCGAGACGTCGTACGGATCGCGGAGAGCAGGGGCGCGCGGCTGGAGGCGCCAGGTCCGTGACTCCCCCTTCGGACTGTCGGTGCCGCCCGATACCGTCGGGGTATGTCCAACATGGCCGTCCTCGAAGGCGTGCTTGAGCGCATCACGTACGCCAACGAGGAGAACGGGTACACGGTCGCCCGCGTCGACACGGGTCGGGGCGGCGGTGATCTCCTCACGGTGGTCGGCTCGCTGCTCGGCGCGCAGGTCGGGGAGTCGCTGCGGATGGAGGGGCGCTGGGGTTCGCACTCCCAGTACGGCAAGCAGTTCACGGTGGAGAACTACACGACCGTGCTGCCCGCCACGATCCAGGGCATCCGCCGCTATCTCGGCTCCGGGCTGATCAAGGGCATCGGCCCGGTGATGGCCGACCGGATCACCACCCACTTCGGCGTCGAGACGCTCGACATCATCGAGCAGCAGCCGAAGCGGCTCGTCGAGGTCCCCGGGCTCGGGCCGAAGCGGACGAAGATGATCGCCGCCGCCTGGGAGGAACAGAAGGCGATCAAGGAGGTCATGGTCTTCCTTCAGGGTGTCGGTGTCTCGACGTCCATCGCTGTCCGTATCTACAAGAAGTACGAGGACGCGTCGATCTCCGTCGTCAAGAACCAGCCCTACCGGCTGGCCGCCGACGTCTGGGGCATCGGCTTCCTCACCGCCGACAAGATCGCGCAGGCGGTCGGTATCCCGCACGACAGCCCGGAGCGGGTCAAGGCCGGTCTGCAGTACGCGCTGTCGCAATCCACCGACCAGGGCCACTGCTTCCTCCCGGAGGAGCGGCTGATCGCCGACGCGGTCAAGCTGCTCCAGGTCGATACGGGGCTGGTCATCGAGTGCCTCGCCGAACTGGCCGAGGATCCGGAGGGTGTTGTACGGGAGAAGGTGCCGTCGCCCGAGGGGGGCGAGCCGATCACCGCCATCTACCTCGTACCGTTTCACCGTGCCGAGGTCGCCCTCGCCGCCCAGGTGCAGCGGCTGCTGCGGACGCCCGAGGACCGGATGCCCGCCTTCCAGGACGTGGACTGGGGCAAGGCCCTGACGTGGCTGGCCGGCCGTACAGGGGCGACGCTCGCCCCTGAGCAGGAGGCCGCCGTCCGGCTCGCGCTCAGCCGGAAGGTGGCCGTGCTGACCGGCGGACCCGGCTGCGGGAAGTCGTTCACCGTCCGCTCCATCGTCGAGCTGGCCCGTGCCAAACGCGCAAAGGTCGTTCTGGCCGCGCCCACCGGGCGGGCGGCGAAGCGGCTGTCGGAGCTGACCGGGGCCGAGGCGTCCACCGTGCACCGACTGCTGGAGCTCAAGCCGGGCGGGGACGCGGCTTATGACCGGGACCGTCCGCTGGAGGCCGATCTGGTCGTCGTCGACGAGGCGTCGATGCTCGATCTGCTGCTGGCCAACAAGCTCCTGAAGGCCGTGGCACCCGGTGCCCATCTGCTGCTTGTCGGAGACGTCGACCAGCTGCCGTCGGTAGGCGCGGGGGAGGTGCTGCGCGATCTGCTCGCCGAGGGCGGTCCTGTCCCGGCGGTCCGGCTGACGACGATCTTCCGCCAGGCCCAGAAGTCCGGCGTCGTCACCAACGCGCACCGGATCAACTCCGGAGTGCCGCCCCTCACCCAGGGCCTCGACGACTTCTTCCTCTTCGTCGAGGACGAGACGGAGGACGCGGGCGTGCTCGCGGTGGACGTCGCGGCCCGCCGTATCCCGGCCAGATTCGGCCTCGACCCCAGGCGTGACGTGCAGGTCCTCGCACCCATGCACCGCGGCCCGGCCGGTGCCGGCCACCTCAACGGCCTGCTGCAACAGGTCATCACCCCGGGCCGCCCCGACCTGCCCGAGAAGCGGTTCGGTGGCCGGGTCTTCCGTGTCGGCGACAAGGTAACCCAAATCAGAAACAACTACGACAAAGGGGAGAACGGCGTCTTCAACGGCACGGTCGGCGTCGTCACCTCGCTCGACCTGGACGAGCAGAAACTGATGGTCCTCACGGACGAGGACGAGGAGATTCCGTACGACTTCGACGAGTTGGACGAGCTGGCCCACGCGTACGCCATGACGATTCACCGCTCCCAGGGCAGCGAGTACCCGGCCGTCGTCGTCCCCGTCACCAAGAGCGCCTGGATGATGCTCCAGCGAAACCTCCTGTACACGGCCGTGACGAGGGCCAAGAAGCTCGTCGTGCTGGTCGGCTCACGGCAGGCGATCGGCCAGGCGGTCCGGACAGTTTCCGCAGGCAGACGCTGTACGGCGCTGGATTACCGGCTGCGCGGAGGGTCCGGCGGAGGATCCCCCGAAAAAATGATCGATCAAATCGGTGGGAAACATCACGGAGGCCTTCCGGAACCGGAGTCAAGGGGGCAGGATGAGTAAGTTCGCGGCACTGAGTGCCGTGGGTAGGTCCAATGGACGACCCCGAGTGCACTCTCCTGAGCCAAATGGGGGAGGGTGGAGACAGTCAGGGAACCTCGAAGAAGAGGCACTACGTCGGTGAGGGATGACGTGAGCGACAACTCTGTAGTACTGCGGTACGGCGATGACGAGTACACCTACCCGGTGATCGACAGCACCGTCGGCGACAAGGGCTTCGACATCGGGAAGCTCCGTGCAAATACCGGCCTGGTGACGCTGGACAGCGGATACGGCAACACCGCCGCATATAAATCCGCCATCACCTATCTCGACGGTGAGCAGGGCATCCTGCGGTACCGCGGCTATCCCATCGAGCAGCTCGCTGAGCACTCGTCGTTCCTCGAGGTCGCGTACACGCTCATCAACGGTGAGCTTCCCAAGGTCGACGAGCTGTCGACCTTCAGGAACGAGATCACCCAGCACACGCTGCTGCACGAGGACGTCAAGCGGTTCTTCGACGGCTTCCCGCGTGACGCCCACCCGATGGCCATGCTGTCCTCGGTCGTCAGCGCGCTGTCCACGTTCTACCAGGACAGCCACAACCCGTTCGACGAGGAGCAGCGTCACCTCTCGACGATCCGTCTGCTGGCCAAGCTGCCGACGATCGCCGCGTACGCGTACAAGAAGTCGATCGGGCACCCCTTCGTCTACCCGCGCAACGACCTCGGGTACGTCGAGAACTTCCTGCGCATGACCTTCTCGGTCCCCGCCCAGGAGTACGAGCTGGACCCGGTCGTCGTCTCCGCGCTCGACAAGCTGCTCATCCTGCACGCGGACCACGAGCAGAACTGTTCGACCTCCACCGTGCGCCTGGTCGGCTCCTCGCAGGCGAACATGTTCGCCTCGATCTCCGCCGGTATCTCGGCGCTGTGGGGCCCGCTGCACGGTGGCGCCAACCAGTCGGTGCTGGAGATGCTCGAGGGCATCCAGGCCAACGGCGGCGATGTCGACTCCTTCATCCGCAAGGTGAAGAACAAGGAGGACGGCGTCCGGCTGATGGGCTTCGGCCACCGCGTCTACAAGTCCTTCGACCCGCGCGCCAAGATCATCAAGGCCGCGGCCCACGACGTGCTGTCGGCGCTCGGCAAGTCCGACGAGCTGCTCGACATCGCGCTCAAGCTGGAGGAGCACGCGCTCTCCGACGAGTACTTCGTCTCGCGCAACCTCTACCCCAACGTGGACTTCTACACCGGTCTGATCTACCGGGCCATGGGCTTCCCGACCGAGATGTTCACCGTGCTCTTCGCGCTCGGCCGGCTCCCCGGCTGGATCGCCCAGTGGCACGAGATGATCAAGGAGCCGGGTTCCCGCATCGGCCGCCCGCGCCAGATCTACACCGGTGAGGTCCTGCGCGACTTCGTCCCGGTCGAGGGTCGCTGAGCTTCGTAGCGTCCCCAGCACCACCCCGGCCTCGGTGGCCGGCTGCCTTCGCCCCGCGTACCGCGCTTCGCACAGAGCGCGGTGTCCGGGGCGATTTGCTTGCCCGGGACCGGGCCCGCGAGCCTGCCCGGTCCGGCAGGCATCCGTACAGAAGGCGAGAAGCGCCCCGCCATCGATCCCCCCACGGGTCGACAGCGAGGCGCTTCCCATATCCCGGAGCGGATTCCCCCCACGGGATCCGGCCGGGCGTCTGTGGGAGCCGAAGCTCCTGGGCATTCCTCGTACCACTGCGCTGTACCGCTGTTCCTCATGGCGGTCCGCCGGGGTACGTACGCACGGGAGGGCCGCTCAAAGCTCCCCGGGCACGTGCCCCGGCCAACGCTTGCCTGAAGCGTCCCCCAAGACGCTTCGCTGGACGTCCCCCAAGACATCCTTGGCATCGCACTCTAAGACTCTCGAACCTGCTGAATGGTTACCCCAAAACCAATGTGATCTAAATCTCATTGTGGAAATCATGTGAAGGATCGCAGTCGCAGGCTGTTCGTCACGACGAAGACCGATGAGAACGCCATCGCCGCTCCGGCAATCATAGGGTTGAGCAGGCCATATGCCGCAAGGGGTAGAGCGACGACGTTGTAGCCGAAGGCCCAGAAGAGGTTGCCCCTGATGGTGGCCAGTGTCCGCCGCGAGAGCCGGATGGCATCGGCAGCCACCTTCAGATCTCCACGAACGAGGGTGAGGTCGCTCGCCTCGATCGCGGCGTCCGTGCCGGTACCCATCGCCAGCCCGAGATCCGCCGTGGCGAGCGCGGCGGCGTCGTTGATGCCGTCGCCGACCATCGCGACCGTGCGTCCCTCGGCCTGCAGCTGCTTGATGACGTTCACCTTGTCCTCGGGCAGCACCTCGGCGTAGACCTCGTCGATGGAGACGGTACGGGCCACGCTGTCCGCCACGGCCCGGTTGTCACCGGTCAGCAGCACCGGCCGCAGGCCGAGAGCGCGCAGCTCGGCCACTGCTGCCGCGCTGGAGTCCTTGATCGTGTCGGCGACCCCGAGGACACCGCGCGCCTCGCCGTCCCAGGCGACGGCGATGGCCGTGCGACCCCGGGCCGCCGCGTCCGCGAGGGCGGCGGACAGTGCCTCGGGGATGCCGATTCCGGCGTCGGTGAGCAGCTTCGGGCGCCCGACGAGGACCTGATGTCCGTCGACGGTGCCGCGCACCCCGAGCCCCGGGACGTTGGCGAAGTCCTGGACGACCGGCAGTGCCGCCCGGGTCCGTTCGCGGGCGCCGGTGGCGACCGCTTGGGCGATGGGGTGTTCGGAGGCGTGCTCCAGGGCGCCTGCCAGCCGCAGCACCTGCGATGCGTCGGTGCCTGCCGCCGTGTGGGTGTCCTGGAGGGTCATCCGGCCGGTGGTGACGGTACCGGTCTTGTCGAGGACGATCGTGTCGATACGGCGTGTGGTCTCCAGGATCTCGGGTCCCTTGATCAGGATGCCGAGCTGTGCGCCGCGCCCTGTGCCGACCATGAGGGCGGTGGGTGTGGCGAGGCCGAGGGCGCAGGGGCAGGCGATGATCAGTACGGCGACGGCGGCGGTGAACGAGGCCGTCACGTCGTCGGTGAGAAGCAGCCAGGCGACGAGAGTGGCCAGCGCGATCAGCAGGACGACCGGGACGAACACCGCCGAGATCCGGTCGGCGAGGCGCTGCACCTCGGCCTTCCCGTTCTGGGCGTCCTCGACGAGCCTGGCCATCCGTGCCAGCTGGGTGTCGGCGCCGACCCGGGTGGCGCGCACGACGAGACGGCCCGAGACATTGACGGTGGCGCCGGTGACGTCGTCCCCGACGTTCACATCGACCGGGACGGACTCGCCGGTGAGCATGGACGCGTCCACCGCCGAGGCGCCCTCGGTGACGGTGCCGTCGGTCGCGATCTTCTCGCCCGGACGGACGACGAAACGGTCGCCGACGGTCAGCCGGTCGACAGGGATGCGCACCTCCGTGCCGCCCTGGAGGACGGCGACGTCCTTGGCGCCGAGATGCATCAGCGCGCGGAGCGCGGAACCGGCCTTCCGCTTGGACTTCGCCTCCAGATAGCGGCCCAGCAGGATGAAGGTGATGACCCCGGCGGCGACCTCCAGATAGATCGTGGAGGAGCCCTCGGCGCGCGAGACGGTGAAGTCGAAGCCGTGCCGCATGCCGGTCATGCCGGCGTCGCCGAAGAACAGCGCCCAGAGCGACCACCCGAAGGCGGCAAGGGTGCCTATCGAGACCAGGGTGTCCATGGTGGCCGCGCCGTGCCGGAGATTGGCCCAGCTGGCGCGGTGGAAGGGCAGGCCGCCCCAGACGACCACGGGGGCGGCGAGGGTGAGGGAGAGCCACTGCCAGTTGTCGAACTGGAAGGCGGGAACCATGGCCAGGAGGACGACGGGGGTGGCGAGGACGGCCGAGACGATGAGGCGCTGACGCAGGGCTGCGAGGGCGTCGGCGGCGTAGGTGTCCGCGGCGTCCGCGGCGTCCGCAGTGTCTGCGGGGTGTGCGGGGGGTGTGGCGTCCACAGTGTCCTCGGTGTCTGCGGATTCGGTCACTGCCTGTTCGGTGGGGCTCGTGTCGTCGGCCGGTGGCGTCCGCTCGGTCGCGGGTGGCGGTACAGGCGAGGCGGGCGGCGTCGGTGCGGGCCGCTGCAGCGGCTGCGCCGTGTAGCCGGTCTTCTCGACAGCGGCGATCACGTCGTCGAGCCGGGTTCCGGCACCGAACTCGACGCGGGCCTTCTCGGTCGCGTAGTTGACGGTGGCGGTGACGCCGTCCATCCGGTTGAGCTTCTTCTCGATGCGGGCCGCGCACGAGGCGCAGGTCATCCCGCCGATCGCGAGCTCGGCCTCCGAACTCCCGGCTGCCGGGGCCTCGGCCTCTGTTGCGCTGTACATGTCCGAACTCCTGAAATGCCGACCGGGCCGTGCCTGCCAGTATCTGCTGGTCGGTCCGGCCCGGCGGTAAAGGGCGGTGCGGGTGGTGCGAATGATGCGGGGCTGCGTGGGTCTGGCAGGCGTGTTGAGGGGCCGGGACGGTATTCAGGCCTGGCCGACGAGTTCGTAACCCGCCTCGTCGACCGCGGCGCGCACGGTGCCCTCGGTCAGCGGCGTCTCGGAGACCACGGTCACCTGGCCGGTGGCGGCCACGGCCTTCACCGAGGTGACGCCCTCGATGCCGGAGATCTCCTCGGAGACGGCGCCTTCGCAGTGCCCGCAGGTCATGCCGGTCACCTGGTACACGGTGGTGACCCCGCCCGTCGTGGCCTCGGTGCCCGTACCGTCGTGGCAGGAGCCGCTCGGCGAGCAGCAGGAGCCGGTGGCCTGGGTGAGCTGGATCTCGGCGGTCATGGTGTTCTCCTCTTCGACGCGTACGTCTCGGTGTGACGCCAGGGGCTCCCGGGAATGCTGGTGCACCCCAACACTCATACTTTATACCCCTAGGGGGTATGAATGCGAGGCGGGGCACGCTTTCGGACGAGCGGTGTCGGCCATCCGGCGGAATGCGGCGGGCGGCACCGCCGACCGGCTTCGATGCGACGGGCGCGCCACAAGATCACCGCCGGGGCGTAGATTCGGCGACCTGATGGCCGGCCCGGTGGGCGGTCCGATGGAAGGCCGGGCGACGGCGGGTGGGCGGGACGAGAGGCGGGGCCGATGCGGGCTGTGGTGTTCGAGGAGTTCGGGAAGATCGCCGGGGTGCGGGACGTGCCGGATCCCGCCCCCTCCGACCAGGGCGTCGTGGTCCGCGTCGAGGCGACCGGGCTGTGCCGCAGCGACTGGCACGGCTGGATGGGTCACGACCCGGACATCACCCTGCCGCATGTGCCCGGTCATGAACTCGCCGGTGTGGTCGAGGCGGTCGGGAGCGCAGTCGTCAACTGGCGACCGGGCGACCGCGTCACCGTTCCCTTCGTCTGCGCCTGCGGCCGCTGCCCCGCCTGCGCGGCCGGGGCCCAGCAGGTCTGCGAGCGGCAGACCCAGCCCGGTTTCACCCACTGGGGGTCGTTCGCCCGGTACGTGGCGCTGGAACAGGCCGACGTCAATCTGGTCGCCGTGCCCGAAGAGCTGTCGTTCGCGACGGCGGCAGGTCTCGGCTGCCGGTTCGCGACGGCGTTCCGGGCCGTCGTCGGTCAGGGGAGGGTGGGTCCGGGCGAGTGGGTCGCGGTGCACGGCTGCGGCGGGGTCGGGCTGTCGGCCGTCATGATCGCGGTGGCCTGTGGGGCGCGGGTGGTCGCCGTCGACGTCTCGGCTCGCGCGCTCCAACTGGCGCGGACGTTCGGAGCGGTGGAGTGTGTGGACGCGTCCGCCCATCCGGGCGGCGCGGGCGAAGCGGTGCGCGAACTGACGGGTGGCGGTGCCCATCTGTCGCTCGACGCGCTGGGCTCCCCGGTCACCTGCGCCGCCTCGGTCCGGAGCCTGCGGTGGCAGGGCCGCCATGTGCAGGTGGGTCTGCTGCCCACGGCGGCCGGTGACCCCGTCGTCCCCATGTCGCGGGTGACAGGCCTGGAACTGGAGATCCTCGGCAGCCATGGAATGGCCGCGCACGACTACCCGCCGATGATGGACATGGTGCGGGCCGGCACCCTGCGCCCGGACCTGCTGGTGACCTCCACCATCGCGCTGGACGCTGCCCCGGCGGCGCTCGCCGCGATGGGAACGGCCCTCGGGGCAGGAGTGACGATCATCGAACCGGCGCAGTAGCCGCGCCCGCCCGGACCCGGCGAAGACGGAGGCCCCGTACGGCGTCGGCGGATCACGGAGGCCGATCGCCGGACGGGGCCGGAACGGAAACGGGGCGACAAGGAGGAGGTGTCAGTCCCTGCGGCCCCGGTTGCCCGGGCGTGACGCGACCCAGGCGCGGACGGTGTCCGCGTACCAGTAGGGCTTACCGCCCTCCACATGGTCCGGTGCGGGAAGCAGCCCGTGTTTGCGGTACGAGCGGACCGTGTCCGGCTGCACCCGGATGTGCGCTGCAATGTCCTTGTAGGACCAGAGCCTTCTGTCCGTCATGAATGACACCTCTCTGCACCGCAGCGGCAGTCGGGGGGCCGTCGGGGGAGCCGCGGTGCGCACGACGCCGACGATCACTCGGCCTGTGTTCGGTGAACGACGCGGAGTGAGCGGCGGAGAGGGGCTGTCGAGCGCCTGTGACGGAAGACCCGCGTAACGGAGACATGTGTGACGAGGAGGTGATCTTTGTGACAGAAGGCGTGCATTGGGGTCGAATTCGACTAAGCGTTCCAGAGCGCCGACCAGGTTCGCGGTCCGACCAGGCCGCTCGGAATGAGCGGCGGGTGGTCCGCCTGGAAGCGTTGGACAGCGGCGAGGGTCGTCGGCCCGAAGGTGCCGTCGACCTCACTCCACGGCAGATAGCGGCGGTTGGCCAGCAGGCACTGCACCTCCGAGGCCCGGTCGCCCTGATCGCCGTAGAAGGTCGGCTCGTTGCCGAAGTAGAACGCGCAGACCGCGCCGGCGCCGGGCGGTGCGAGCGGCGGTGCCGGCTCCCGCCCGGCGGCCGAGGCGGCCGGGGCTGCGACGAGGGCGGCGGCGAGGGCGAGTGCGGCCAGGGCCGAGGCCCCGGCAGTCCTGGGGGTGCGGAACGCTTTTCGGATCACGGTGAGTTGCTCCTTGTCCGGTCGAGGGGTGCGGTGGGGCCGCACCCTCCTCTCGCCGAGAACAACACCGCAATCCGCCCCCACGTCACTTCCCCGGGCGGTTCGGCGTGTCGGGTGCCCGCACCGGGGTGCCGCAGGAGCGGAGGAAGTCACGGGTGCGGCGGGCGATCGGGAGGGGCTTGTCGGGCGGGCACGGGTACATGTCCTGCTCGACGATCGCGAACAGATCGACGTCCAGCCGGCGGGCGGCGTCGAGCACGGGCTCCAGGGCGGGTACGCCGTTCGGCGGTTCGCACATCACCCCGCGCGCCACGGCGGGTCCGAACGGCACCTCGTCCGCCACGACTTGGGCCAGGATCTCCGGGTCGACCTGCTTGAGGTGCAGATAGCCGATCCGCTCGCCGAAGGTCTCGATCAGCTTGACGCTGTCACCGCCGCAGTAGGCGTAGTGACCGGTGTCGAGACAGAGCGAGACCAGGTCGGGGTCCGTGGCGTCGAGGAACCGGCTGACGTTCTCCTCGCTGTCGACATGGGTGTCCGCATGAGGATGGACGACGATGCGCAGCCCGTACCGGTCCCGTACCTCGCGGCCCAGCCGCTCCGTCTGGGTGGTGAGGTCGCGCCACTGCTCCGCGGTGAGCGTGCGGTCCTCCAGAACCTCACCGGTCTTGTCGTCGCGCCAGAACGACGGGATGACCACCAGATGCTCGGCGCCCATGGCCCGGGTGAGCGCCGCGATGTCGGCGACATGCGCCCAGGTCCGGTCCCAGACGTCCGGTCCATGGTGCAATCCGGTAAAAACGGTGCCCGCGGAGACGGTGAGACCGCGGCGTCGGGTCTCGTCCGTCAGGCGGGCCGGGTCGGTCGGGAGGTAGCCGTAGGGGCCCAGCTCGATCCACTCGTAACCGGCCTCGGAGACCTCGTCGAGGAAGCGCTGCCACGGCACCTGCTGCGGATCGTCGGGGAACCAGACCCCCCAGGAGTCGGGTGCCGAGCCGATACGGATGCGGGCCGGAGCGGATGCTGAAGAGGTCATATCGCTCACACTCCCGGCCTCGGGAGACGGGTGTCAAGGCTTCGTCCTTATGTCCGGACAAAATGTTGACAGGGTTCCCGAGAGAGGGCTAGACCTGGGGGCAGCCGCTCCGGTCGCCGGTCGAAGGGACGCGTATGCCTGAGATGTACGACGTGATCACCATGGGGCGGATCGGGGTTGACCTCTACCCGCTTCAGACCGGTCTGCCGCTGGCTCAGGTCGACACATTCGGAAAGTTTCTCGGTGGCTCACCGACCAATGTGGCCGTCGCGGCGGCCCGGCTCGGCAGGCGGACGGCGGTGGTGACGCGCACCGGCCGGGACGCGTTCGGGGACTATCTCCACCAGCAGCTGCGGGAGTTCGGGGTGGACGACCGATGGGTGACGTCCGTCGACGCGTATCCGACCCCGGTGACCTTCTGCGAGATCTTCCCGCCGGACGACTTCCCGCTCTACTTCTACCGGCAGCCCAAGGCACCCGACCTGGAGATCCACGAAGCGGAACTCGACCTCGACGCGATCCGCGAGGCCCGGGTCTTCTGGATGACGGGCACCGGCCTGTGCGCGGAACCCAGCCGCACGGCCACGCTGATGGCGCTGCGCGCCCGGAGCGAGGCCCGGCGGTCCCGCGGCGAGCAGGGCCCGGGCCCCGGGCCCGTCACGGTCTTCGACCTGGACTGGCGCCCGATGTTCTGGACCGACGACCCCGGCCACCCCGGCACGGACCACCCCGTCCACCCCAACGCCTCCGCCCGTTACCGCGACGCTCTTGCGCACGCCACCGTTGCCGTCGGCAATCTCGACGAATGCGAGATCGCCACCGGGGAGCGGGAGCCGTACGCGGCCGCCCGCGCCCTGCTCGCCGCCGGGGTCGAGCTCGCCGTCGTCAAGCAGGGCCCCAAGGGCGTCCTCGCCGTCCACCGCGACGGCACCGTCGCCGACGTCCCGCCCCTGCCCGTCGAGGTCGTCAACGGTCTCGGCGCCGGAGACGCGTTCGGCGGTGCGCTCTGTCACGGGCTGCTCGCCGGCTGGGAGACCGAGCGCGTCATGCGGTACGCCAATGCCGCCGGCGCCATCGTCGCGTCCCGGCTCGCCTGTTCGCCGGCCATGCCGTTCCCGTACGAGGTGGAAGAGGCGCTCGTCCGGGGCGCCGTCACCGCCGGTGAACCCGGGGCGGGCTCATGACGCCCGCGGCCTCCTCCGTCTCCGACCTCGTCCGGCTGCGCGTGCGTCACCCCGAGGCCGTCATCGAGGCCGCCGCCCGGCGCCGAAGGCGGCCCCTCGTCGGCGACAGCGGCCGCCTGATGATCATCGCCGCGGACCACCCGGCCCGCGGCTCCTTCGCCGTCGGCGAGCAAGAACTGGCCATGGCCAACCGGTTCGAGCTCCTGGAGCGGCTCTGCCTCGCCCTCTCCCGCCCCGGCGTCGACGGCGTCCTCGCCACCGCCGACATCCTCGACGACCTGCTGCTTCTCGGCGCGCTGGAGAACAAGGTCGTCGTCGGCTCGATGAACCGCGGCGGACTCGCGGGTGCCTCCTTCGAACTCGACGACCGCTTCACCGGCCACCGCCCCGACGACCTCGCCCGGCTCGGCTTCGACGCGGGCAAGCTGCTGCTCCGTATCGACTACGACGACCCCGGTTCCCTCGACACGATGCATGCCACCGCCCGCGCGATCGACGCCATGGCCGCGCACCGGCTGCCGGTCTTCGTCGAGCCGTTCCTCTGCCGCCGTGTCGACGGCAAGGTCCGCAACGATCTCGGTGCGGCGGCGGTGACCACGTCGATCGCCATCGCCTCGGGGCTGGCCGGCACCTCCGCGTACACCTGGCTCAAGGTCCCCGTCACCGAGAACCCCGACGACATGGCGCGCGTGATGGAGACATCGACCCTGCCTGCCGTGCTGCTGGGCGGCGAGGTGGGCGGCGACCAGGAGGGTGCGTACGAGAAATGGCGCAGGGCGCTCCGACTCCCCACCGTCCAAGGGCTGGTGGTCGGGCGGTCGTTGCTCTATCCGGTCGACGGCGATGTGGCCGGAGCTGTCGACACAGCCGTGGCGCTGCTGTAGCGAGAGAGCGGGGACGGGTATGGGAGAGGGCATGACTACGGACAACGACGAAGGCGTACGCGACCGGCCGTCGCACGAGCGGCATCTGCCCGCCGGCAGTGCGGCCGACGGACCGTATGCCCTGGACATCGACCCGAAGCGGGCCGGTTGGGACCGGTCGAGCCTGCGCGTGGTGGAGCTTCCGCCAGGTGGTGTTCACACACTGGCCACCGGGGAGAGTGAATGGATCATCCTGCCGTTGACCGGTGGCTGTACGGTGCACACCTCAGGTGAGATCTTTGAACTGCTGGGCCGGGAAAGCGTGTTCAGCGGGGTAACCGACTTCGCCTACGTACCGCGCGACGCCCATGCCCAGATCTCCTCCGGCGCCGGAGGCCGCTTCGCCCTGGCAGGAGCGAAGTGCGAGCGACGACTCCCCGCTCGCTACGGCCCCGCGCCGGAGGTACCCGTCGAGCTGCGCGGCGCCGGGAACTGCTCGCGCCAGGTCAACAACTTCGCCGCTGCCGACACATTCGACTGCGACCGGCTGATCGCCGTCGAGGTCCTCACCCCCGGCGGCAACTGGTCCTCGTACCCGCCGCACAAGCACGACGAGCACCGCCCCGGCGCCGAGTCCGTCCTCGAAGAGATCTACTACTTCGAGATCGAGGAGAACCGGGGCCGGCCCGGCCTCGGCTACCACCGGGTGTCCCCGTCCCGGCCCGGCGGCACGGACGTTCTCGCCGAAGTCCGCAGCGGCGACGCCGTGCTGATCCCCGACGGCTGGCACGGCCCGTCCATCGCCGCTCCCGGCCACACGCTGTACTACCTCAATGTGATGGCGGGCCCGGGCGAGCAGCGGGAGTGGCTGATCAGCGACCACCCCGAGCACGGCTGGATCCGCGACACCTGGCACGCCCAGCCGGTCGACCCCCGGCTGCCGCTCCACGGACTCTCCGGAACGTCCGGACTCTCCGGTCAGGAGGCACCTCGATGAGCACCCGCAGGCTCACCACCGCCCAGGCCCTGGTGTCCTTCCTCGCCCGCCAGTACACCGAGCGCGACGGCCGGCGGCAGCGTCTGATCAGCGCCACCTGGGGCATCTTCGGCCACGGCAACGTCGCCGGAATCGGCCAGGCGCTCCTGGAGACGGGGGCCGCCGCGCCCGGGTCCGTATCCGCCCGGCCGGCCATGCCCTATCTCCAGGGCCGCAACGAGCAGTCCATGGTGCACGCCGCCGTCGGCTACGCCCGCCAGTCCGGCCGCCTCTCCGCGCACGCCGTCACCACCTCTATCGGCCCCGGCGCCACCAACCTGGTCACCGGCGCCGCCCTCGCCACCATCAACCACCTCCCCGTCCTCCTCCTCCCCGGCGACATCTTCGCGACCCGCCCCGCCGACCCCGTGCTGCAGCAGCTCGAGGTCCCGTCCGCGGGCGACCTCTCCGTCAACGACTGCCTGCGCCCCGTCTCCCGCTACTTCGACCGCATCACCCGCCCCGAAGCGCTCGTTCCGGCCGCCCTCCAGGCCATGCGGACCCTCGCCGACCCGGCGGAGACCGGCGCCGTCACACTCGCGCTCCCACAGGACGTGCAGGCGGAGGCGTACGACTGGCCGGAGGAGTTCTTCGCCGAGCGCGTCTGGCACGTACGCCGCCCCGCACCCGACGCCCACGAACTGGAACGGGCGGTACGGGCCGTGCGCACCGCCCGCCGGCCGCTGATCGTCGCAGGCGGCGGGGTCCATCACAGCGCGGCCGAGGAGACCCTGGCCGCACTGGCCGCCGCCACCCGGATCCCCGTCGCCTCCACCCAGTCCGGCAAGGGTTCGCTGCGTCACGACCACCCCGCCGACGTCGGCGGCATCGGACACACCGGCACCGCGACCGCCGACGAACTGGCCCGTACCGCCGACCTGATCATCGGCATCGGCACCCGCTACTCCGACTTCACCACCGCCTCCGCCACCCTCTTCTCGAACCCGGCGGTCCGCTTCCTCAACCTCAACATCACCGGCTTCGACGCCCACAAGCTCGCCGCGCTCCCGCTCGTCGCCGATGCCCGCACCGCCCTCGAAGCGCTGACCGAGGCCCTGAACGAGCGCAACTACCGCGTCGACCCGGCCTACGAGACCGAGTACACCGACGCCAAGGAGCGCTGGGAGCAGCGCGTCGACACGGCGTTCGCCGCGGACGACCCGGCTGCGCGGCCCACCCAGGCCCAGGTCCTCGGTCTGCTCGACACCCTGGTCGACGACGACGACATCCTGATCAACGCGGCCGGCTCGCTCCCCGGCGACCTGCACCAGCTGTGGCGGACCCGCTCCCGCAGCCAGTACCACGTCGAGTACGGCTACTCCTGCATGGGATACGAGATCCCGGCCGCGATCGGCGTGCAGCTGGCCGCCCCCGGCCGGCCCGTCTGGGCGCTCGTCGGCGACGGCACCTACCTCATGAACCCCACCGAGATCGTCACCGCCGTGCAGGAGAACCTGCCGGTCAAGGTCGTCGTCCTGCAGAACCACGGCTACGCCTCGATCGGCGGACTCTCCGAGTCGGTCGGCGCCGAACGCTTCGGCACCGCCTACCGGCAGCGCGCCGCCGACGGCAGTTTCACCGGCCCCCCGCTGCCCGTCGATCTCGCGGCCAACGCGGGCTCTCTCGGGATGCGGGTACTGCGTGCCAAGACCGTGCGTGACCTGCGCGAAGCCCTCGCCGTCGCGCGGACCTCGGACCGCCCCACTTGTGTCTACGTCGAGACCGAAACGGCAGACACAGTGTCGGGCCCCCCTCCGGCGCAGGCGTGGTGGGATGTTCCTGTAGCCGAAACGGCCACCCGCCCGTCGGCGGTCAAAGCCCGGGAAGACTACGACCGCCAAGTCGCAGCCCGACGCCGCCACCTCTGAAGGCCTGAAGGAGTTTCGTAATGAAGACCGTCAACCACTGGATCGGTGGCAAGACCGTCGAGGGCACGTCGGGCAACTACGGCCCGGTCACCGACCCGGCCACCGGCGCCGTCACCACCCAGGTCGCACTCGCCTCCCTCGAAGAGGTCGACGCCGCGGTCGCCGCCGCCAAGGACGCGTACGCGACGTGGGGCACGTCCTCGCTGGCCGCCCGCACCGCCGTCCTGTTCCGCTACCGCGCACTGCTCGACGCCCACCGCGACGACATCGCCGCGCTGATCACCGCCGAGCACGGCAAGGTGCACTCCGACGCGCTCGGTGAGGTCGCCCGCGGTCTGGAGATCGTCGAGCTGGCCTGCGGCATCACCACCCAGCTCAAGGGCGAGCTGTCCACCCAGGTCTCCAGCCGGGTCGACGTCTCCTCGATCCGCCAGTCGCTCGGTGTCGTCGCGGGCATCACGCCGTTCAACTTCCCGGCGATGGTGCCGATGTGGATGTTCCCGCTGGCCATCGCCTGCGGCAACACGTTCGTGCTGAAGCCGAGCGAGAAGGACCCGTCGGCCGCCAACCTGCTGGCCGAGCTGGCCGCCGAGGCCGGACTGCCGGACGGCGTGCTGAACGTGCTGCACGGCGACAAGGTCGCCGTCGACGGACTGCTGAACCACCCGGACGTCGCCGCGGTCTCATTCGTCGGTTCCACCCCGATCGCCCGCTACATCCACACCACTGCCTCCGCCAACGGCAAGCGCGTCCAGGCGCTCGGCGGTGCGAAGAACCACATGCTGGTCCTGCCGGACGCGGACCTCGACGCCGCCGCCGACGCCGCGGTCTCCGCCGCGTACGGCTCCGCCGGTGAGCGCTGCATGGCCATCTCCGCGGTCGTCGCGGTGGGCGCGATCGGTGACGAGCTCGTCGCGAGGATCAGGGAGCGCGCCGAGAAGATCAAGATCGGCCCCGGCAACGACCCGACGTCCGAGATGGGCCCGCTGATCACCGCGGCCCACCGCGACAAGGTCGCCTCGTACGTCACGGGCGCGGCGGCCCAGGGCGCCGACGTCGTCCTCGACGGCACCGGCTACACCGTCGAAGGGTTCGAGGACGGCCACTGGATCGGCCTCTCCCTCCTCGACCGCGTGTCCACCGACTCGGACGCGTACAAGGACGAGATCTTCGGCCCGGTGCTGTGCGTCCTGCGCGCCGAGACGTACGAGGAGGGCGTCGCCCTCATGAACGCCTCGCCGTTCGGCAACGGCACCGCGATCTTCACCCGCGACGGCGGCGCGGCCCGCCGCTTCCAGCTGGAGATCGAGGCCGGCATGGTCGGCGTCAACGTGCCGATCCCGGTGCCGGTGGGCTACCACTCCTTCGGTGGCTGGAAGGACTCGCTCTTCGGCGACCACCACATCTACGGCAACGACGGCGTGCACTTCTACACCCGCGGCAAGGTCGTCACCACCCGCTGGCCGGACCCGGCCGACGCCCCCGTCGGCGTGGATCTCGGCTTCCCCCGTAACCACTGATCCCCACCCCACCCGTACCGGGCCCCCGGCCGCACCAGCGACCGGGGGTCCGGCCGTTCTTCGACGGCGAGCCGCCCGGCGGGGCGCGGCGTTCCGGAACAGTCCGCCGCGCCGGCCGGTACCGTGCCGGACCTGCCGAAACCCGGTGGCAGGATGCGGTGCGCCTCGCCCATCCTGGACCCCATGACCGCACCGGCCCTCCCTACCGCACCCCGATACGAGATCCGCGCCCGGCACACCGCCTCCACGGTCACCGTCTACCAGGCGTACACACCGCTCATCGGGCTGCCTGCCGCCCGTGACGGCCGCTTTCCCGCTGCCTGGAAGCGCGACCGCATGACGTGGATCAAGCCGAGCTTCCTGTGGATGATGTACCGCTGCGGGTGGGCGACGAAATCCGGGCAGGAGACCGTCCTGGCCATCGAGATCACCCGCGACGGCTTCGAGTGGGCATTGCGCCACGCGTGCCTGTCGAGCTACGTGCGGGGGCTGCACCCCGACCGCAGCACCTGGCAACGTCAGCTCAAGCGCGCACCGACCCGCGTCCAGTGGGACCCCGAGCGTGATCTGCACCTGCGCCCCCTGACGCACCGCTCACTCCAACTCGGTCTCTCCGGCGAGGCCGTAGGACGCTACGCGGACGAGTGGACGGTGGCAATCAGCGATGTGACTCCGCTCGCCCGAGAGATCCACGACCTGGTGAGCCGCAGCGAGCTGGACGCCGCCGCGGGACTGCTGCCCCAGGAACACCCCTACCCCGTCGGGGACGAACCACTGGCCGCCCTGCACCTGTGACTGACAGGTGCACCGAACGGCCGGGCCGAGAGGACGGGAGGTCGCGAACGGAGACCGCGGGGAGGAATATCGGAATCACGTAGGCAAGGTGGTGGCTATGGGGACTCCGTCGATGCGTTTCAGCGAGAGTGCCGAGGATCCGTTCGCCCTCGGGCGTGGCGCCTCGGCTGTGCTCGACGATCAAGGCACCGTGGTCGGCTGGAGCGCACGTGCACAGGAGTTGCTGGGCTATCCGGCCAAGGAAGTGATCGGACGGGCGTGGCAGGACCTCCTGGTCGACGCCCTTGACCTGCCTGCCGCGCGGTCCGTCGTCGTGGACGCCATGAGGGCGGGGGGCTGGTTCGGGGTCCTGCCCGTCCGCCACCGCGACGGACGGCGTGTGGAGATGGGTTTCCGGGCCCGCGCGATCACCCGGGACGGGGACAGCCGGGAGTGGGTCCTGGTCGGAGCCCCGGCCGCGGAGGTCGATGCCTGGCAGCGGGACCGTGCGCTGCTGGACGGCCTGTACCGCCGGTCCCCGATCGGGCTGGTCACCTACGGCCCGGACAGGAGAGTGATTCGGATCAACCGCGCGGTCGAAAAGGCAAGCGGCGTCCCGGCCGAGGCACCGGTGGGCCATCGCCCCCACGAATTCATGGTCGACGAGGACGCGGGTCCGACCGATGAGCGGGTACGGCACGTCCTGGAGACCGGCGAGCCGTTGATCTTCACGGAGCAGTCCGCCCGGGCACGCCACGATCCAGGTCGGGAACGGATCGTGTCCGTCTCGGCGTTCCGTATGGAAGACCCCTCGGGCCGGGTACTCGGCGTGGCCGAGACGATCGAGGACGTGACCGACCGCCACCGGGCCCAACGCAGGCTCGCCCTGCTGAACGAGGCAAGCGTCCGGATCGGAACGTCACTGGACGTGACACAGACCGCTCGGGAACTGGCCGAGGTGGCCGTCCACGGCCTGGCCGACTACTGCTCGGTGGACCTCCTCAATCCGGTGACACTGGGTGACGAACCGGTTCCCGGAGCGTCAGGTCCGCTGGTCCGAGTCGCCCTCTCCCCACCGGAGCATCGCGTCCCGTTCAAGGAAGGCGATGTGGTCACGCTGTTTCCGGAATCTCCGCAGGCGCGGTGCCTGTACGAGCGTCGCCCGATTCTCGAAGGACTGCTGCCTCTCCGCCCCGAGTGGTACGCCATGGACCGGCGGCGGATCGAGATCGCCCTGGGTCTCGGAGTTCATTCGCTGATCGCGGCGCCCCTGGTCGCGCGCGGTCTGGTACTGGGCGTAGTGAGCCTGTGGCGATCGCGTAATTCGGAGCCTTTCGAGGACGACGATGCCGCCGTGGCCCAGGAGCTTTCCTCGCGTGCGGCCGTTTGCATCGACAATGCGCGCCGCTTCACCCAGCAGCAGAGCGCCGCCCTGACTCTGCAGCGCAGTCTGCTGCCGCGCGCGGCATCCGACCTGCCGTCCGTCGAGGTGGCCTGCCGATATCTCCCGGCGAGCGGTGAACCGGGCATCGGCGGTGACTGGTTCGACGTGATCCCGTTGTCAGGGGCCCGGGTCGCCCTCGTCGTGGGAGACGTGGTCGGCCACGGGATCCACGCCGCGGCCTCGATGGGCCGCCTGCGCGCCGCCGTGCGCACCCTGGCCAGCCTCGACCTGGAACCGGACGAGGTGGTGGCGCGGCTGGACGATCTGGTCAGTCTGCTGGCCACCGAGCTGGAGGCGAACACCGACGGCAACGGGTCGGCGATCGAGCAGATGATCGGGGCCACCTGCGTCTACGCGGTCTACGATCCGGTCTCCCGGCACTGCTCCCTGGCACGCGCCGGCCACCCGGCACCGGTGATGACCACGCCGGACGGCCAGGTGACCGTGGTCGACCTGCCCGCAGGCCCACCGCTCGGACTGGGCGGGCTGCCGTTCGAGACGTGTGACCTCGACGTCCCCGAGGGGAGCCTGCTCACGCTCTACACCAACGGTCTTCTGGAGGCGCGCGACGGCGACATCGACGTCGCGCTGGAGCACCTGCACGAATGTCTCACCGACTCCACCGCGCCCCTGGACAGCACCTGCCATGCCGTGGTCGAAGCACTGCTGCCCAAGGAGCACCCACCCACCGACGACATCGCGCTGCTCATCGCCCGTACCCGGGTGCTGCTCCCAGAGAATGTCGCCACATGGCAGCTGCCCTTGGAAGCGACCGCCGCTGCCCGTGCCAGGCAGCTGACCACGGCGAAACTGACCGAATGGGGGCTGACGGAACTGGCCTGCACCACCGAGCTGGTCGCCAGCGAGCTCGTCACCAACACCTACCGGTACGCGGCCGGCCCGGTCACCCTGCGCCTCATCCGTACGCATTGCCTGATCTGTGAGGTGTCGGACACCAGCCACACCTCGCCTCACCTGCGACGGGCCCTCAGTACGGACGAGGGCGGCCGCGGGCTCTTCCTGGTCGCGCAGCTCACGGAGCGGTGGGGCACCCGCTACAGCCACGACGGCAAGACGGTTTGGACGGAGCAGCCTCTCCCGCACGCATGACCCGCGACGAGGGCGTTTCTGTTCCAGCAGGTGCTGTCGCGGCGGATCGCGGCGGATCAGGCCGGGAAGTCTCAGCAGGACCGATGAGTCTCCGCGTCCACGGGCGTCTACAGGTGCGACAGTCCCGACCAGGCACGAAAAAACGAGGAGACGAAGAATGAGCACCGAGCAGACCACCCCGGCCGACGGCTTCTCCTACGAGCTGACCCGAAAGCTCGACGCCTCCGCGGCGAAGGTGTGGCAGGCGTGGACGACTCCCGAGCAGTACGCCCGCTGGGCTTACGCCGTTGCCGGCTCCGTCGAGATGGACGTACGGCCGGGCGGAGCGTGGAAGGCCACGATGGCCACGCCCGACGGCGGACAGTTCCCGCTGACCGGCTCCTATCTCGAGGTCGCCGAGAACCGCCTCCTGGTGGTCGGCATGGACGTACCCGGCAAGCCCGCGCCCGCAGCCATGACCGTGGAACTCGACGAGCAGAACGACCACCACACGCAGATCGTGCTCCACCAGACCTGCGACACCGCCGAGGAACGCGACATGAGCGAGCAGGGCAGCACCATGCTCCTCGACAGCCTGAGCGCCTTCCTGGCCGATGAGGCGAGGAACTGACCCCGCTCGGAACCACCGACCGCCCGTGGATCACGGGGGCAGGCCGGAACAGCCCGGTTCTGCCCCCCGGCCCCGACTGCCTGTGCAGTTCGATCTTGTCCTGCGACGTCACCCCGCTCGCCCGGGAGATCCACGCCCAGGTGCGGGCCGGCCGGCTCGACGAGGCGGCGCCGCCGCCCCCGGCCGAGTCGCCCTACCTCACGGACGTCACGCCAACGACCGGCTGAACCACCACGAACTCCCCGGATCCCCGCCCCGGTGGCTGCTCCCACCGCCGCGGCCTGGCATTCTGCACGGATCCGCCGGACCTTCGACCGTGGAGGCCGGCTCATGGCAGCGGGACAGAGGGAGACAGCCGTGGAACCAACGCCTGCCCGGGAGCGGCGAGACGCGCTTCCCGAGGGACTTGCCGAGGCGATACACGACACCGCCGAGGAGATAGCGGCGTTGCTGCGCGGCCGGACGGACACGGGCATCCCGGTCCCCGGATCCACCTGGACCCTCGGCGAGGCGGCGGCCCACCTGGCACAGGCCAATGAGCTGATGGCCGATATCGCGGGCGGCCATGACCGCCCGTACGGGGACGGTACGCCGCAGAGCCTGGCGGCGGCCAACGAGCGCTCCCTCGCCGGGTTCGGCGAGCGTGGAGCCGATCCGCTCGCCGAGATGATCGTGACGCAGGCCGACGCCTTCCTCGCGGCGGCGGAGCAGCGCCCGCTGGACGAGACCGTGGTCACCCCTCTGGGCTCGATGGATGTGGCCACCCTCGGCTCGTATCTGCTCACGCACATGCTCGGTCACGGCTACGATCTCGCCCGCGCGGTGGGGCGTCCGCACATGCTCGACGGCGCCCGGGTCGAGCTGTCCATGCCCTTCATGATCACCAGCATGCCGCGGGTGGTCGCCACCGCCGCTGCCGGGCTGACCGCCCGCTTCGCGATCCGTCTGCGGGGTGGACAGCGCTTCGGTGCGACCTTCACCGACGGAGCGCTGACCGTCAGCCCGGGGCCCTTGAGCCGCCCGGACTGCACCATCCTCATCGAACCGGTCACCTTCCTGCTGATCGCACTCGGCCGCTGCGACCCGTGGGGCGCCATGGCCCGCGGCCGGGTGCTCACCTGGGGCCGCAAGCCCTGGCTGGCCCCTCGCTTCCCGGCCTTGTTCACGGCGCCCTGAGAAACACGCGTCCGGCATACCGCGTACGGAGTACGGCGGGGGAGGAGCGTACGTCTCAAGGAGGCTCGGCAGTTCCCCCTTTCGGCAGCCCGGGAGCGCGGGGCGGGCGCTTAGGGTCGATACATGCAGACCCCTGACTCCCGATGGCGCCGATGGACCCGCGGACGCGGCCGGTGGGCGGCGGCCCTGGCCGCGCTCGTCGTGCTGGCGGGCGCCGGCACCTGGACCGCGGCGGCCGACGACAGCGCGCCCGCGGTGCACCGCGAGGACCGGATGATGCGGGTGGACGGGGTGTCGATCGACACCTCGTACTTCACGTCCGGGGGTTCGGAGCGCCGGCCCGCCGTGCTGATCGGGCACGGCTTCGGCGGCTCCAAGGACGATGTGCGGGCGCAGGCCGAGAAGTTGGCCGGTGCCGGTTACGCCGTCCTGACCTGGTCGGCCCGCGGGTTCGGGAAGTCCGGCGGGGAGATCTCGCTCAACGCACCCGGCCGCGAGGTCAAGGACGTGTCCGGGCTGATCGACTGGCTGGCCCGCAGGCCCGAGGTGCAGCTGGACGGCAAGGGTGACCCGCGCGTCGGCGTCACCGGCGCCTCGTACGGTGGCGCGGTCTCGCTCCTCGCCGCCGGGCACGACAAGCGCGTCGACGCCATCGCACCGGTGATCACATACTGGAACCTTGCCGACGCGCTGTTCCCCGACGGGGTCTTCAAGAAGCTCTGGGCGGGGATCTTCATCACCTCGGGCGGCGGCTGCGACAAGTTCGAGAAGCAGCTGTGCGACATGTACGAACGGGTCGCCGTCTCCGGGAAGCCGGACGCCGCCGCCCGTGCCCTGCTGACCGACCGCTCACCGGCCGCCGTCGGCGACCGCATCAAGGTGCCCGCGCTCATCGTGCAGGGACAGACCGACTCCCTCTTCCCGCTCGGCCAGGCCGATGCCATGGCACGCACCATCAGCGGGAACGGCGCACCCGTCTCCGTCGACTGGATCGCGGGCGGGCACGACGGCGGGGACCTGGAGAGCGGTCGGGTCGAGAACCGGATCGGGGCATGGTTCGACCGGTACCTGAAGGAGGACAAGGGCGTCGACACCGGGCCCGGCTTCCGCGTCACCCGTACCGGAGGTATCGACTCCACCGATGGGGCCGCCCTCCAGCGCGGTGCGAGCAGCGACCACTACCCGGGGCTGTCGAGCGGCGGCCGGCAGATCGCGCTCACGGGCACGGGAGGCCGGCAGGAGATCACGGGCCTGGGCGGGAGCAGTGGCCTGGGCGGGAGCAGTGGTCGGGGCGGCACACAGGACGACGCGAACGGCGGTGCACAGGACGGCGCCTCCGCCGGTCTGCGGACGCAGACCTTCCGGAACCCGGCCGGCGCCAACCCGCCCGCCATCTCCGCCGTCCCGGGCGTCGGCGGCGGACTCGCCCAGCTCTCCACCCTCGGCGTCGGACTCTCGCTCGACTTCCCCGGCCAGTACGCCCGCTTCGACTCCGCGGCCCTCGGCACATCGATGCGTATCACCGGATCACCCACCGTCCGCGTCAAGGTGACGGCCGCGCAGGGCGATGCGGTGCTGTTCGGCAAGGTGTACGACGTGGCGCCGGACGGGCGGCAGCAGGTGTTGCCCTCCCAGCTCGTCGCCCCCTACCGGATCACGCCCGCGCAGCAGAACAAGACCGTCGAGCTGACCCTGCCCGCCGTCGACCACGCGCTCGACGCCGGACACCGGCTCCGTCTGGTCCTCTCCGCCACCGACCTCGGCTACGCCTCACCGGCCGAGCCGACCACGTACACCGTCTCCCTCGACGGCCCGCTGAACGTCCCCACCGCACCCGCGGTGAAGACCGCGCCGGCCGGACTGCCGTGGTGGACCTGGGGACTTCCCGCCGCAGCCGCCGTCATCGCTCTCGCGCTGCTGCTCACCGCACGCCGCCGCACCGCGACCCCGGCTCCGGAGCCGGCGCTCGCCGACGTCCCGCTCCAGATCACCGACCTGTCGAAGAAGTACGCCAGGTCGGCCGACCGGTACGCGGTCAAGGACCTGTCCTTCCGGGTCGAGAAGGGCCAGGTCCTCGGGCTCCTCGGACCGAACGGGGCGGGGAAGACCACCACCCTGCGGATGCTGATGGGGCTCATCGGCCCCGACGGCGGCGAGATCCGCGTCTTCGGGCATGCCATCCGGCCGGGCGCGCCCGTGCTGTCCCGCGTCGGGGCGTTCGTCGAAGGGGCGGGCTTCCTGCCGCATCTGTCCGGGCGGGCCAACCTGGAGCTGTACTGGCAGGCCACCGGACGCCCCGCCGAGGACTCGCACATCGAGGAGGCCCTGGAGATCGCCGGACTCGGCGACGCGCTGGCCCGCGCGGTGCGGACGTATTCGCAAGGAATGCGGCAGCGGCTCGCCATCGCCCAGGCCATGCTGGGCATGCCGGACCTCCTCATCCTCGACGAGCCGACCAACGGCCTCGACCCGCCCCAGATCCGCGAGATGCGGGACGTGATGATCCGGTACGCGGCCGGGGGCCGGACCGTCATCGTCTCCAGCCATCTCCTCTCCGAGGTCGAACAGTCCTGCACCCACCTGGTGGTCATGGACCGTGGCCGGCTCGTCCAGGCGGGCCCGGTCGCCGCGATCACCGGCTCCGGCGACACGCTGCTGATCAGCACCGCGGCAGAGGTCACCGAACCGCTGGTGGACAAGGTCGCCGCGCTGCCGGGCATCGGCTCCGCGGTCCGTACCGACGACGGGCGCGGGCTGCTCGTACGGCTCGACGGCGACACCTCGTCCTCCACCCTGATCGCCGAACTCGTCCGGCTCGACGTGCCGTTGACCGGTGTCGGACCGCACCGCCGCCTGGAGGACGCGTTCCTCACCCTGATCTCCGGAGGCTCCGCATGAGTGCCGCAGTCGATGTCACCGACGCCGCCGAAGCCCGCGGATACCGGGCGCGGCACACCCTGCCGCTGCGCGTCGAGGCCGTACGGCAGCTGCGCAGGCGCCGCACCCTGCTGATGGGCGGGGTGCTGGCGGCCCTCCCGTTCATCCTGATCATCGCGTTCGCGATCGGCGGCACCCCCGACTCCCGGGGCGGCGGCGACCGGCTCACGCTGATGGACACGGCGACCGCGTCCGCTGCGAACTTTGCCGCGACCTGCCTGTTCGTCTCCGCCGGGTTCCTGCTCGTCGTGCCGGTGGCGCTGTTCTGCGGGGACACCGTCGCCTCGGAGGCGAGTTGGTCGTCGCTGCGCTATCTGCTGGCGGCACCCGTCCCCCGGGCCAGGCTGCTGTGGAGCAAACTCGTCGTGGCACTCGGCTTCAGCCTGGCCGCGATGGTGCTGCTGCCAGTCGTCGCTCTGGCCGCGGGAGCCGCCGCGTACGGCTGGGGGCCGCTCCAGCTCCCCACCGGGGGTGCGCTGGCGGCCGGCGACACCGTGCCCCGGCTCGCGCTCGTCGTCGCGTTCATCTTTGTGTCCCAACTGGTCACCGCCGGGCTGGCGTTCTGGCTGTCGACGAAGACCGACGCCCCGCTGGGCGCGGTCGGCGGCGCGGTCGGACTGACCATCGTCGGCAATGTGCTCGACGCCGTCACCGCACTCGGTTCCTGGCGCGAATTCCTGCCCGCGCACTGGCAGTTCGCCTGGGCGGACGCCCTCCAGCCCGACCTGGAGTGGGGCGGCATGGCAAAGGGCGCGGCGATCTCGGTGACGTACGCCCTGATCCTGTTCGCGTTCGCCTTCCGAGGGTTCAGCCGTAAGGACATCGTGTCCTGACCTTGATGTTCCGAGGTGATTCGCGGCCTTCGTGCCTGCCGTTGCCGCATCGAGATTCATCCGCAACGTCTTCGTCTGCTCCTTGACGCCGTCCCGAACGTCACATTCACAAGTGCTGACACGACGTTGGGGGCAGGGAATGGGACGCCGGACGTACAGAGGGACATACGCAAGGACGCTGGGTCTGCTTCTGGTGGGCGGGGTGCTGCTCACCGGCTGCGGGGGCGGGGGAAGCACGAACGACTCGGCGGTCGACCGCGCGAGCGGTAAGCGAGGGACGAGCGGGGGCGGCCAGGTCGCCCCCGCGCCGGCCCCCGGTGCGTCGGACGACGGTGCGCAGAACGCGGAGGAGGGGCGGCAGAAGCCCGTGGCGCCGGACTATCTGTCCACGTTCGCGCTGGACGTGGACACCGCCAGTTACGGGTACGCGCGCCGCAAGCTCGACGACGGTGAACTGCCGGGAGCGGAGACCGTGCGGCCCGAGGAGTTCGTCAACAGCTTCCGCCAGGGCTACCGGCGGCCGGCCGGCAACGGCTTCTCGGTGACGGTCGACGGAGCCCGGACGGGCACCGGCGGGGGAGATGGCGCGCGGGCCGGCGACTGGTCGCTCGTACGGGTCGGTCTGGCCACCCGGGTCGCGGACGAGCACGGCGAACGCCCGGCCGCCGCGCTCACCTTCGTGGTCGACATCTCCGGATCGATGGCCGAACCAGGCCGCCTCGACCTGGTGAAGAAGTCCCTCTCCCTCCTCACCGACGAACTCCGCGACGACGACTCCGTCTCCCTGGTCACCTTCAGTGACGAGGCGAAGACCCTGCTGCCGATGACCCGGCTGCGGGACCACCGCGGAAGGATCCATGACGCTGTCGACTCCATGGAACCGACGGACTCCACCAACGTGGAAGCAGGCATCCGGCGCGGCTACGAGGAGGCGGTAGACGGTCACCGCGAGGGCGCCAACAACCGGGTCGTCCTGCTCTCCGATGCCCTCGCCAACACGGGCGAGACCGACGCCGACGCCATCCTCGAACGGATCGACGCCGCCCGCCGCGACTACGGCATCACCCTCTTCGGCGTCGGCGTCGGCAGCGACTACGGCGACGAGCTGATGGAACGCCTCACCAACAGGGGCGACGGCCACACCACGTACATCGCCGACGAGACCCAGGCGCGAAAGGTCTTCGTCGACCAGCTCCCCGCCCACATCGAACTGCGGGCGCGCGACGCCAAGGCCCAGGTCGCCTTCGACCCGAAGACCGTCCAGCAGTTCAAGCTGATCGGCTACGAGGACCGGAAGGTCGCCGACGACGACTTCCGAGACGACAGCGTGGACGGCGGCGAGATCGGCCCCGGCCACACGGTGACGGCGCTCTACGCCGTACGGCTCCGCGACGGCGCCGCCGGACATGTGGCGACCGCGACGGTGCGCTGGCTGGACCCGAAGACGCGGGCGCCGCACGAGCGGTCCGGGTCGGTCGAGACCGGCGCGATCGACGGCAGGCTGTGGGGCGGCGACAGCGGCAGGCGGCTCCAGGTGGCCGCGGTGGCTGCGTACTTCGCGGAGGATCTGCGTGGCGGCAAGCTGCCGGGTCAGCCGGGACTCGGTGAACTCGCCGATCGGGCAGCGAAGTTGGCGACCGACACGGAGGACAGCTCGGTCCGGAAGCTGGCAACCGCGATCGCCCGGGCGGACGGGCTCAAGGGCGGCAGCGGATCGGACGGAGGGGGACAGCAGGAGGGCGAGATGGACTGACCGCGAGAGGGCCCGGAAGGCGGCGAGCCGGGGCGGGCAGGTGGTGGACGAGGGGGCGGTTCTGAGCGGCGGCCTTACGGAAATGGCACCGCACAGCCCGCCCCGCCACGCCATGATGTGGGTCATGGCCTCCCTGTTGCTCGCGCTCGCCGCCTTCACCACCGGCCTCTACGCCGGCTTCATGGTGTGCTTCCTGATCGGGATCATGCCCGGCCTCAAGCCGCTGCCCGACGACCAGTTCGCCGCCGCGATGCGCAGCTTCAACGAGAAGGTGCCGGGGCCGGGGTTCCTCGTTCTCTTCCTCGGGGTGATCGCCTTCCCGGTCGCCGCCCTCGTCGTACCGGTCGACGGCCGGACCTCCGCCGAGGGCGGTCTCGTCGCGGGCGCTCTGGCCTGCGCGGTGCTCAGCCATCTCGTCACCGTGAGCGGCAACATCCCGCTCAACTCGGCACTCGCGGCATCCGAGGGCGGCGACGACAGGGCGGCCCGCCGGGCCTTCGAGTCCCGCTGGAACACCCTCCACCGGATCCGCACCGTGCTGTCGACGGGTGCGTTCGCTCTGCTGGTCGCCGCGGCCGTTTAGGGCAGGCTGCGAGGGCTGTCCCGCGGTTCCGGGCCGCGGCGTCCGGCATCTCCCCAAGTCATCGGCTTCCCCCGCGGCGGAGGTAGGGCCGGCCCTACTTCCGGGACTCCGGCAGCACGGATGGTCCGGGCGGATCGGGTTCTTCTACGGTGAGGCCATGCGCCCCCGGAATGTGTGGCAGGCTCTGGCGAGCCCCCGCTATCTGCTGTCGTCCTGGCTCTGGCGGTCGGCCGGATACCTGCTGAGCGGAGCCCTCGCAGGCATCCTCGTACTCCTCACGCTCGGCTGCTGCGTCCTCGGCCTGCCGGTCGGGGCGCAGGCCGAACTGACCCGGCTTCTGATCGGCGACCGCAGAAGCGAGTTGGGGGACAGGGTCACCGAACTCACCAGCTCCTGCGTCCGGTTGGTCGACGCCTTCGAGGCGGAACGGCGCCGCATCGAACGCGACCTGCACGACGGGGCTCAGCAGCGCATCGTCGCACTCGCCATGACCCTCGGACTCGCCCGCCTCGACGCCCCGCCCGCCCCACATCGAGACGCCTTCCATGCCGACCTCGAGCGGGGCCGCGCGGCGTTCGCGGGTGCCGGGCAGACCTGCTGCGACGCGACGGCCCGGACCTGCTACCAGGCCGTCGTCAAGCCCGGCCGCACGACAGTGATCGATGCCGGGTAACCCTCGCGGAGGTCGTCCCGGTGAGGGGCGGCACGGCCTGGCAGCAGGCGGTGCCGCCCCTGGGCGTCTTCGGCGGGGCGATCTCTCAGCGGTACGCATGGGCGACTCGTCAGTACACTGAAAAAGGAAATACCACTCAATCCGGGTGTCCTGCCCTACGCGGGTTCGCGGAGGGAAGTGAGCGATGGCTGAACAGCTCCTCATGGACGAGGCCGGCGCGGCGCGACTTCGGATGATCATTGAAGCAGGTGCGGAACTCAGGGGTGCCGATCTGCTGAATTTTGCGCTGGAACACGCGGTGACGGAGGCGGGTGGCCTGGGCGGAATGGTCCATGTGCGGGGCCCCGGAGGCCGGGGGCTGCTGCTGATGGCGAGCAGTGGGTTGGTCCGCACCGTCGCCCAGGACTGGGAAGAGATCGAGGAGCACGGCGAGACCGCGCCCGCCCGGGCGGTGACCGGCGGCGCATCGGTATGGATGCCCGCAGCCGATGACGACCGGGGCCATGCCTCGGAAGCCTCCGCGGCCGAGCCCGGCACGAAGGGCGACTCACCGGACAGCACACACGAATCGGCCCCCGGGGACACCGTCGGCCACCACCCCCACGGTTCCGCCCCCTGGTCCCCCACCTCCGCGCTGCCCGACGGCAGTGGGCTGCTGGCCGTTCCGCTGCTCACCCCGGGTGGGGCGGCCGGCGCACTGTCCGTGCTCACTGTCGGCAAAGGGCAGCCCACGCCGTGGCAGCGCGGGGCCGTCGAGGTGCTGGCCGCCTGGGCCGCCCTGCGGCTGCGGGACCAGTGGACGGGGTCGGACCGGACCGAAGCCGGTCGGCTGCGCGAGAAGCCGCCCGGCTCGCGGCTGCCGAAGGAGCCGTCCGCCACCCTGCTGCGGCAGGCGCTGGAAGCTCTCAAGATGGGTTCCTGGGAGTGGGACCTGGCCACCGGGGAGCAGGTGTGGGACGAGTCGACCCTCGCCATCCTCGGCATGGAGGGGGAGCCCTCGAAACAGACTTTCGAGACGTGGACCCAACTGGTCCACGCCGACGACCTCCCCTGGCTGCTCGTCGAGATCGAGCAGGCGATCCGCAACCGCCGGGTGTCCGCTACGGAGTACCGGATCTGCCGCTCGGACGGGACCACGGGCTGGGTCAGCGCGCGGGGCCGGGTCCTGCCGGGGGAGGACGGCCGGGCCGCCCGCATGGTCGGCACGGTGTGGGACACCACCGAGAGCCGAATCGCCCGGGACTCGGTGAGCCGCGCGCTGCTGCACATGAGTGAGGCGTTCTTCGCGGTCGACAGCGGGTGGCGGATCACCTTCGTCAATGTGGAGGCGGAGCGGTTCCTCGGCGCCTCGCACGACCTTCTCGGCCGGATCCTGTGGGACGCCCTGGCCGAGATCGGCGTCGACGCCATGGAACTCGGCCTGGAGGCGGCCTACCGGCGGGCCGCCGAAAGCGGTACACCGGGCGGCTTCGAGGTGCGGTGGCCGACCAACCGGCGCTGGTACCACATGCGGCTGGTCCCGGTGCCGGACGGCCTGACGGTGTACGCCACCGATGTCACCGAGATCCGGTCGCGGGAGGCGGAGACCGCTACGGCGGAACGCGTCACGGCCGACCGCACCGCCCGTATCACCGAGCTGACCAGCGCGCTCGCCGAGGCCCTGACCATGCAGGACGTCGTGAACGCCACCGCCGAGCGGGTCATGGCACCGTTCGGCGCCTCCGGCCTCGTCTTCCATCTCATCGAGGACGAGACGGTACGGGTCGCCGGGGCGGTCGGATACCCGCAATCGTTTCTCAACCTGGTCGACGGGGTGCCGGTCAGCGACATCACCCCGGTCGATGAGGTGCACCGCACCAGGACGCCGACCTTCATCGACTCGGCGGAGGAGTACGTCGAGCGCTATCCCGACAGGGGCGACTCCCCCGCGGCGATCAACAAGGCCGCCTGGGCCTTCCTGCCGCTGATCGTCTCCGGACGTTTCATCGGGTGCTGCGTCATGTCCTTCACCGAACCGCGCCACCTCAGCGGGGAGGAGCGGGCGCTGCTCATCACGCTCAGCGGGCTGATGGCGCAGGCCATCGAGCGCGCCCGGCTGTTCGACGCCGAGCACACCAGGGCCCAGGAGCTCCAGCGCGGTCTGCTGCCGGTGGTTCTGCCCACGCTGCCGGCCGTAGCCTCCGCCGCCCGCTATCTGCCCGCCAACGAGGGCGTCGAGGTCGGCGGCGACTGGTACGACGTGATCCCGCTGTCCGGCGCCCGGGTGGCGCTGGTCATCGGCGATGTGATGGGACACGGCCTGTCCCAGGCGGCCACCATGGGCCGGCTGCGCACCGCCGTACATACGCTCGCCGATCTCGACTTCGCGCCCGACGAGCTCCTCAACCGCCTCAACGACGTGGTCAACGACCTCGGCGACGACTTCTACGCGACCTGCCTGTACGCCGTGTACGACCCCGTCACCCGCACGTGCACGTTCGGCTCCGCCGGGCACCCCCCGCCGGCGGTCGTGCACCCGGACGGCACCACCGAGTTCCTCAACCGCCCACCGGACCCCCCGCTGGGCGCGGCTCTGCCACCGTTCGAGACCACCGAAGCGGTCCTGGAGGAGGGCAGCCTGCTCGTGCTCTACACGGACGGGCTGATCGAATCCGCAACCCGGGACATCGACCGGGGCATGTCCCACCTGACGAAGGCGCTGGCCACCGCCGCTGCCGCCGTACAGGGCCAGGACGAGGGGGCATCACTGGAGCGGCTCTGCGACGACATCCTGGCCGAGCTGCTGCCGGGCCAGCAGCTCACCGACGACGCCGCGCTGCTCGTCGCCCGCACCCGAGCGATACCCGCCGAGTCGATCGCCGGCTGGGTCCTCTCCGACGGCCCGATCGCCGCACAGGAGGCCCGCAACCACGTCCGGGACCAGCTGGCCGACTGGCAGCTCGACGAGCTCGCCATGACCGCGGAACTCCTGGTCAGCGAGCTGGTCGGGAACGCCGTCCGGTACGGCCGAAGCCCCATCGGACTCCGGCTGCTGCGCGCGGAGGGCCTGATCTGCGAGGTCTCCGACGGCAGCCTGACCACGCCCCGCATCCGGCACGCTACCGAGACCGATGAGGGTGGCCGCGGACTGCAACTGGTCGCCGCCCTCGCGCAGCGCTGGGGCGCCCGCTACACGGCCACCGGCAAGTGCATCTGGACCGAACAGCCGGTGCCCTGAACGCCCTTCAGCCGGGCGCGGCCGACAGCGGTCCGTCGTTCGAACGCCAAGAAACGCCCCTGAGGGGGCCATGCGGTGGCCCCTCAGGGGTGCGCCGACACTGCGGTCTCCGTGTGGCGGTCGACCGCTGGAGATCAGTTGTGGCCGAACTTTCGCTGCTTCCTGTGGGACACCGGCTCCAATATCGAGCGCACCGTGTCGGGCGTGTCCGTCGTCTGCGGCTGCTGCTCCTTCGTCTCCGCAGGGGCGCTGCGTTCATGGCCGCCAGTGCGGGCACCACGGTTCTGCCGGCTCTGTTTCTTGCTCACGATCGTGCCTCCTGTTAGCGGCTGTCGTTCTCGGAAAATGGGCCACTATCAGATTCGCATGTGAGTACGAACGTCGCATTTCGGGCATTGTTGTGCGCTGTGCCACCGGGCCGGTCCGGAACACCACCGGACGTCGTCGTGCGGCCCCATCGGGGCCTGCGCTGTGGTCAGGCCGGATAGGCGTGCGTCTGGCTCGCTTTGACCGTTGCCCAGACCGTGGCGCCCGGGTGGAGGTCGAGCTCGGCCGCGGCGACCGTGGTCAGGTCGGCGGCGAGGGGGAGTTCGCCGGTGAGGTCCGCGCGGATCTGATCACCGTGGGTCTCCAGGCCGGCCACCTCGCATCGCCACAGGTTGCGCGCGCTGGAGCCGGTGGGGTGGTCGCGGTACAGGGTCACGGCGCCCGGCGGGAAGGCGACGAAGGCGGGGCCGGTGAGGTCCTCGGTGGTGGTGATCGCGGGTCCCGCGTCGAGTCGTACGGTGTGCCCTTCGGCCCGCCCCGTGTAGAGGTTCAGGCCGACCAGCTGGGCGATGTAGTCCGTACGCGGATGACGGGCGATGTCGGAGGGGGCGCCCTCCTGGACGATGTGCCCGTGCTCGATGACGACGAGCCGGTCGGCGAGGACCATGGCGTCCAGCGGGTCGTGGGTGACCAGCACGGCGACTGCCTCGAACTCGGTGAGGTGGCGACGCAGTTGAGCGCGTACATCCAGACGGGTGCGGGCGTCCAGTGCGGCGAGCGGTTCGTCGAGCAGCAGCAGCCGGGGGTGGGTGGCCAGGGCGCGGGCCAGGGCGACGCGCTGGGCCTGGCCGCCGGAGAGGCGGCGGGGTCTGGCGCCGGCGTGGTCGGCGAGGCCCATGCGGTCCAGCCACTGCGCGGCCTGCGCGCGGGCCTCGGCCTTGGACGCGCCCTGGCAGCGGGGGCCGAAGGCGACGTTGTCCAGGGCGGAAAGGTGCGGGAAGAGCAGATAGTCCTGGAAGACCACGCCGACCGGACGGGACTCGGGCGGCGTACGGTCCAACGAGGCGCCGTCGAGGCGCAGATGACCGCCGGTGAGCGCGGTGAGTCCGGCCAGCGCGCGCAGCGCGGTGGTCTTTCCGGCACCGTTGGGCCCGAGCAGCGCGACGACGTCACCGGGCGCGGCGGTCAACGCCACGTCGAGTCGGAAGGAACTGCGCTCCACGACGAGACGGGCGTCGAGGCCATCGCCGCGTACGGCGTCGGAGACGGGGCCGGCGGTGGCGCTGTCGATGTGGGTCATGGCGCCGTCATCCAACGGTCCCGCAGCCCGGCCAGTACCGCGACCGACACGGCCAGCAGCACCAGACTGAGCGCGATCGCCGCAGCCGGGTCGCTCTGCAACGCCAGGTAGACGGCCAGCGGCATCGTCTGCGTACGGCCCGGAAAGTTGCCCGCGAAGGTGATCGTCGCGCCGAACTCGCCCAGCGCGCGTGCCCACGCCAGCACGGAGCCGGCCGCGATGCCGGGGGCGATCAGCGGCAGGGTGACCCGGCGGAACGCGGTGAAGCGGGAGGCGCCCAGGGTCGCGGCGGCCTCCTCGTAGCGAGGGTCGGCCGCCCGCAGTGTGCCCTCCACGCTGATGACGAGGAACGGCATCGCGACGAACGCCTCCGCGACCACGACCCCGGCCGTGGTGAACGGCAGAGTGATGCCGAACCAGGAGTCCAGCCACTGTCCCACGACGCCGTTGCGGCCGAGAGCCATCAGCAGTGCCACACCTCCCACCACCGGGGGCAGGACGAGCGGCAGGGTCACCAGGGCGCGTACGAGGCCGCGTCCGGGGAAGTCCGTACGGGCCAGCAGCCAGGCCAGCGGCACACCGATGACCAGGCTCACCGCCGTGGCCGCGGTGGCGCAGACCAGGGACAGCTGCAGCGACTGCCAGACCTCCGTACCGGTCAGCTGGTCGGGCAGGCTGCGCCACGGCGCCCGTACGAGCAGCGCGACCAGGGGCAGCAGCAGGAACACCAGGCCGATCAGCGCGGGCACCAGCAGCGGGAGCGGAACCCCCGCGCGGCGGCGCCGGACACGCCCGCGCCGCGGCCCGCCCGGGAGGGGCTCGACCGCGGCGTCGGACTTGTCGAGCGAGGTCACGGCTTGAGGAACCCGGCCTCGGTCAGGACCTTCTGGCCCTCGGCGGACTGCACCAGTTCGATGAATGCCTTTGCCGCGTCCGCGTTGGGCGCGTCCTTGAGCAGGGCGATCGGGTAGTCGTTGACGGCGTCGGCCGACTCGGGGAACTCCACGCCCTCCACCTTGTCACCTGCCGCCTTCACGTCCGTCTTGTAGACGACCGCGGCGTCGGCCTCCTTCAGCTCGACCTTGGTCAGGGCGCTCTTGACGTCCTGCTCGTACGAGACGGGGGTGAGCTTCAGACTGCTGGCGTCGAGGGCCTTCTGCGCGGCGGCGCCGCACGGCACGGTCTTGTCGCACAGGACGACCTTGAGACCGGCCTTGGTGAGGTCCTTGAGGGAGGAGACCTTGTCGGGGTTGCCCGGCAGGGTGGCGATCTCCAGCTGGTTGCGCACGAAGGTGGACGGGGTGCCGGACGCGTCCTTCGCGTCGGTGACGATCGCCATGGTCTTGGGGCTGGCGGCGGCGAAGACGTCGGCCGGGGCGCCACCCGTGATGCCGGCGGCGAGGGTGTCGCTGCCGCCGAAGTTGAAGGTGACCTTCGTACCGGGGTGTTCCTTCTCGAACTCCTTGCCCAGGGTCGTGAAGCTTTCCTTGAGCGAGGCGGCGGCGAACACCGTCACCGTGCCGGACAGCTTCTTCGACGAGTCCGTGGGCGCCGAGGCGGACGAGTCCGACTTGGGCGACGAGTCGTCGGACGAGGAGCAGGCGCTCAGTGCCAGCAGCGCAGCAGTACCTGCAACGGCCACCTGCAGGGTCCGGCGGGTCCGGCGTGCGGAACGGGTCATCACGGGTCCACTCCCTCTGATTCTTCTCTGTCCGGTCCGAGGATGATCCGGCGGTCCGGCTCGGCGTGCAGCCTGCCGTCGCCGACCCGGTGCCCGAGCGCGTCGTCACCGACGCCCGTCAAGGCAGCCGCCTCCCCGATCCGGTGGGCATGCACATGGGGATGATACTGCCGCAGATGCAAGGGGGAAGTCTCCTGTTGCATTGCATGAGCTGGACCGTTTGTGGACAGGGTGGGCATGTGCGTTTGTACGGGGCTGCGGTCCGGGTACCGTCATCCGGGGGAGGTGGTGGCCAGTGAGCCGGCCCTTGACGGAACGGATTGCCGATCCGGTGGCGGAGCTCGCGCTGACCGGGGATATTGCGCGCCCGGCCCGGCTGACTGTGTCCGACCTGCTCGCCTGGCCCCAGCATCGCGTGCGGGTCAGCTTCGAGTGCGCCACCAGCTGCATCCAGCATCACGGCTTCACGGGACCGCTGCTGCACGACGTCCTGTCCGCCGCCGGCCCTGTCTTCGACCCGGCCCGGCGCAAGGACCGCCTCCGTTTCCTGATCGCCGTGACGGGCGTGGACGGCCACCAAGCCCTCCTCTCCTGGGCGGAGATCGACCCGGACTTCGGCCGTGCCGCCGTCCTGCTCGCGGTCAGCATCGACGACACCCCGCTCGACCGTGCCGGACCTCAGCTCGTGCTGCCCCAGGACCGCTGCGGGGCACGGCACATCAGCGGCATCAACGCGATACGCGTGGACGGTGGTTACACCCCGTGGACGTGACACGGGCGAGCGGAGCTCGGCGAGCCCGGCCGATCCGGTGGGCGTCCTGGTCGCGGAGCACGTACCGCAGGCGGGGCAGGCGGCGCATGCTGCTGCGTCGGCCGGAGCACCTGGTCGCGCTCGCCCCGTGAGCGGCACTTCGCCAGGGCGGCGGCCACCCGCTACCTCTGCGGGGCGCCCTTCTGCTTCGTAACGGCGTGGTCCACGGGGCCGCCCGTGAACCCCGCGTCAGGCCCGGTCGATGTGCACGTTCGTCGACTTCACACGGGCGGTGGCCTCCATGCCGACCTCCAGGCCCAGCTCCTCCACGGCCTCCCGGGTCAGCAGCGAGACCAGTCGGTGCGGACCGGCCTGGATCTCCACCTGAGCCGCGATGTCGCCGAGCTTCACGGCGGTGACGATGCCGGGGAAGGCGTTGCGGACCGAGGTGTACGAGGCGTCCTCCTCGCCACTTCCGGTCTTGGCGAGCTCCACGGAGAAGGCGGCCAGATCCTTGCCGTCGATGAGCCGCCGCCCGCCCTCGTCCCGGTGGGTCGCCATCCGGCCGGCATCCGCCCACCGCCGTGCGGTGTCGGGACTCACGCCCAGCAGCCGGGCGGCCTGGCCGATCGTGTAGGACTGCATGTGCGCCAACATAGGTGCACGCACCCGCGGGACCCAAACAGGCCCCGGGGCGCGCCGATCGCGCGCCGGATCTGTGACGTTGTCGCCGAGCAGTGGTCCGCCCAGTCAACGGCCCCGGAATCCGGCTCCCTCCGTGGGGGCCGCGCCGTGTTCATCAGGCCCCCGGCGCCGTGCGGGCGACCGACGGGCTGGTGGTCAGGCCCGGGACGAGGGCCTCCGTGGGGTCGGTTCCGAGGTGGACCACGTGGTTGTGCCCGTCCACGCGGACCACGCCGGGGCGCAACGCCAGGGCCTCCTCACGGGCGTAAGGCCGTACGCGATGGTGATCACCAGGTCGCCGGGGGAGACCAGGTGGGCGGCGGCGCCGTTGACACCGATCACACCTGAGCCCCGTTCGCCCGGGATGGCGCAGGTCTCCAGGCGGGCGCCGTTGGTCACGTCGACGATCGCCACCTTCTCTCCGGGCAGCAGGTCCGCCGCTTCGAGCAGGTCGAGGTCGATGGTGACGGAGCCGACGTAGTGCAGGTCGGTGATCAAAGCAACGGCTTGACGATGACGGGCCGGCCGTGGGTGTCCGCGAAGGCGCGCACGGCGGCGGCGTCCGGGGCGTCGGCGAAGGCGGGCGTGCGGACACCGGCGGCGCTGACCGTCTCGCACATCACCAAGTTGTCCCGGAACCTCGCCAGGTCCTGCGGGGACTGGCCGGGCAGGCCCGGACGGGCCCGGAGACCGGCGGCGGTGTCGAGGTCGCCCTCGTTGAGGGCGACCACCCGGTCCGGGGCGCCGAAGAGTGCGGTCAGTGTTGCGGCCGCAGCGCTGACCTGGGCGAAGTCGTCGGTGGCGGTGACCTCGACGACGCCGGCGGCAGCAGGCGGGAGTGAGGACCAGCCGAGCTCCGTGGTCACGTAGGTGACCCGGTGGGTGGTGTGGTCGATGTAGTTCTCGTACAGGGCGTGCTCGTCGCGCCAGCGGTGCACGACAAGGATGTGCGGACGGGTGTCGACGGCCGCGTGGTGGGTGGTGGTGCCGGGCGCGCGGCGCTGCCGCGTAAGGCTCGTGCAGGCGGTGTCCTCGACCGGATGGCCTGTCGGGACGGTTGCCGGATCGCGTGGGGCGGTCCGCTGCGGGGCGGTCCGGTACGGCATCAGGTTGTGGGTCATGTCAGGCACCTCTCTCTTCGGTCTCTGTGCGGATGCCGTCGGCGACCCGGCCGCACCGGGCGACCGCCACGTCGGCGTCGCGGCCGGAACTGAGCACCCGGCCGGCGGCTGCAGCACGAACGAGACGCGTGCCCCGCTTTCGGCCGTGCGTCACCCTCTGCTCCGCCATGATTCCTCCCGGTTCGTGAAGGGTCCGCCTCGGTCGGAGGTGACTCTTCCGTCGGTCCCGGAGGATCGGAACCATCAGAAATATGACGCCGCACAGTCATGAAGGCAGCGACCGGTTCAGATCCCTGCAGCTGCAAGCTTGTGACCCTTTCGGGGCCCGACCGCCCGGCGCACAGTCGTTCTGGGCAGCGCAGCCCGACGGAAAGCGACCGCGGACGGACGACTGTGGGGAAGGCCGGCATGATCAGAACAGCCGTGGTGACAGGGGCGAGCAGCGGGATCGGCGCGGCCGTCGCCCGACGCCTCGCCAAGGACGGATTCGACACCGTACTGGTGGCCCGCCGGGGCGAGTTGATCCAACGGGTCGCCGAGGAGACGGGCGGGCAGAGACGGTCGACCTCACCGACGCCGATGCCGTACGGGCTCCGGCCGAGCGCCTCGACTCCTCTGACATCCCTGGTGAACAACGCGGGCGGCGCGCTCGGCGCCGAGCCGGTGACGGGCGTCGACCCCGGCCACTGGCAGCACATGTACGCGGTCGACGTGCTGGGCACGCTCCATGTCACAGGCCCTGCTCCCGCTGCTGAGGCGGCGGGCACCGTCGTCAACGTGACATCGACGGCCGCGTTCGTCAACTACGAGACCGGCGGCGGATACCGCGCCCTCTGAAGACTGCCGGAGCAGTGGCCCGCGGAGGCGCTGCGGCCCTGGTCGGCGGAGCAGAACGACCGGCGCGCGGCGGAGTTCTCCGCCGGACAGGACGCCCCGGTGCCGAGCCCCGAGGCACTCGTCGAGTCGACCGTCCAGCTCGCCCCGCTGACGGTGATCGACGGTGGCTGACTGCACGGCTTCACCGACGACGAACCGGCCGCCTCGCACACCGGGTTCCCCACCCCGCAGCCGGGACAGGTCCGCGCGGTCGAGGTGGCCACTCAGGTGGGTGCCGAGGTGACGCGGGTCCCGAAAGGGGAGACACCGCTGCTCTCCTGCCGTACCGCGACGAGTTCAGGCAGCTGTCGGCCGCCGCGGTCATCGCCGAGAGCTCGGGCGACACCGTCCCGGAGCTGCTCACCGTCGCCGACTGCATGTCCGGACAGGTGATCGCGTCCGGCGTGGACCGGGAGGCCGCGGTCACCCGGTGCGAGGAGATCGACAAGGACATCCGATTCCTGACCGACCGACCGACCGACGAACTGACCGGCTCACACCGTTGAAGGAGAAGAGAGTTGGAAACCAACGAGCACACCCTGAGCGCAGCCGCGCTCCTGGAGACCGCCCACAAGGCCGTCTCGCAGGGCTATCCCTGCGACGACCGGCTGGCACGCGCCGCGCTGCACCTCATCGAGTGCGCCACGGACGTTGTCGTACGTCTGCCCGACCGTGACATCGACTCGGCGCGGGAGGCGCTCGGGCTGGCCCGCGCGGCGGTGGTGACCGCGACCTGTGCCGTACGGGAGATCCACGCCCAGGCCCGGGAGACGTCCGAGCCGGTGTCCCTGGCCGCCCCCGGGAAGCCGCCGGCCGGGTCCGCGCGTGGTCCGGGCCGGGTCTGCTGCGGCCTCGACCGGTAGCGGGGCGACCGTTCCGCCCAGGTCAGGAGCCTTGTCCCGTCGTCCCCTCGAAGCCCCGCTGCCGCACTGCGGCAGCGGGGCTTCGGCGTGGGGCGCATGTTCGTGCACTTGGTTTCGTACTTACGCACTGCACAAGTCTGACCTTATTGGGGGCCTCCAGTTTTCGAAGAATAGAGATGTGAGCGGGGGAGCCGCCCACAAACAACGAGAAGAGGAATCGAATTATGCGTAGCAACACGTTCCAGATGAAGCTTTCCACCACTCGCCGTGGGATTCAGTCCGCCCTGGTCGCCGCCGCTTCGGCGGTACTCGTCGCCACTGCGGTGGGCGTCGCGACCGCCGGTTCTGCCGCGGCCGACACGTCCACTACGACGACCACCCCCTCCACGAGCGCCTCGCCCGACGATCACGGCTGGGACTGAAGAGGCATATTCCAGCAGCACAATATCGAGCACCGCTGAACAGAATCCATCGGAGGAACGTACGATGACGATCAGCCCGGCCCTTGAGGTCCACGCCCCCGACGCACCCGTCTTCGGTCCCGAAATCGAACTGCGCAGCCAGATCACCGTCGAGCTCGTCGACCACACCGCCTCCGACCTGGGAGTCGTACGTGCGGCGCGGGTCTCCACCGCCGGCGAGGCGGCGCACCGCGAGGAGCGCGGTGACGCGTATATCGGAGGTCTCATCCGGTATTTGATGCGCAGCCGTCACGGCAGCCCTTTCGAGCACAATTCGATGACCTTCCTGGTGCACGCGCCGATCTTCGCGATCCGCCACATGATGCGTCACCGAATGTGGTCCTTCAATGAGGAGAGCGCCCGCTACAAGGACCTCAAGAACGTCTTTTACGTGCCCGACCGCGACCGGGCGCTGAAACAGGAGGGGAAGCCCGGTCACTACCAGTACGTGCCGGGCAGCGAGGAGGACTACGAGCTGCTCTCCACCGCCACCAGCGAGGCCTACCGGTCCGCCTTCCGCGAATACCAGAAGATGCTCGATGCCGGAATCGCCCGCGAGCTGGCCCGCATGGTGCTCCCCGTGGCCACCTTCTCCACCGTGTACGCCACCTGCAACGCCCGCTCGCTGATGCACTTCCTCGGCCTGCGTACCAACCGCGCCGACGCCGCTTATGTGTCGCACCCGCAGCGGGAGATCGAGGTGGTGGCCGAGCAGATGGAGGACGAGTTCGCGCGGCTGATGCCGCTGACCCACGAGGCCTTCGAGAAGTTCGGACGCGTCAGTCCCTGACCGGATCGCGATCCGACGGAGGTTCCTGCCATGAGAATCACGGTCTACGCGGGCTCGGCCCTGGGGAACCAGGCCATCTACCAAGAAGCCGCCGCGGCCTTCGCCAAGCAACTCGTCGCCGAGGGCCACGAGATCGTCTACGGCGGGGGAGCGGCCGGCCTCATGGGGGTCGTCGCCGACTCCGCCCTCGCGGCCGGCGGCCGGGTCACCGGAGTGATCCCGAAACACCTGGTCGATGCCGAGGTCGCCCACCAGGGCCTGACCGAACTGCACATTGTCGACACCATGCACCAACGCAAGCAGATCATGGCCGACCTGGCGGACGCCTTCGTGGCGCTGCCGGGCGGAGTGGGCACCGTCGAGGAGATCCTCGAAGCCTGGGCCTGGCTCATCCTCGGCCGGCACGGAAAGCCGATGGCGATGCTGAACGTGGACGGCTACTGGGACCGGCTCCTGCGGATGATCTGCCGCATGTCCGCCAGCGGATTCCTGCGCGAACAGGAGCTGGGCACCCTCGCGTCCGTCGGGGACGCGAACGAATTCCTCGACCTTGTAAGCCAGTGGGAGCCCCCGCCGCCGCGATGGGGCTGAGATCGGGAGTAGCAGCGATGTCGGTACTGAATGTGGAGAGTGCGGCCCCCGAGGCCGCGCAGGTCACCGTGGTGGACGGCTATGTCCCGGTGATCGACCTGAGTTCCGCACGGTCGGGCGGGGCGGCGGAACGGCAACTGGCCGCGGTGATCGACGAGGTCTGCCGTACCAGCGGCTTCCTGGTGATCGTCGGCCACGGCGTGCCCGAGCGCACGATAGCGGAGATGTACCGGGCCACCCGGGAGTTCTTCGCGCTGTCGGCCGAGACCAAGGTGGAACTGCTCGCCGTCCCGGCCGACCCGCTGATGCGGGGATTCGGCCGCCAGGGCAGCCTCGCGGCCTCCAACGCGGAGGCCGAGGTCGAGCAGGAGCGGGCACTGCCGGACATCTCGGAGACCTTCACGGTCAACCGCCTGGGTGAGCCGGATGCCGAACGGGCGCTGCCCGCCGACGCCGACCCGGCGCTGCGGACCCCGAACCGCTGGCCCGAACTGCCCGGCTTCACCGAGGCGTACCGGTCCTACTACGCGGCCATGGAGGTGCTGGCCGCGGACATCATGCGGCTGTTCGCCCTTGCGCTCGATCTGCCCGAGGACTGGTTCGAGGACAAGATCGAGCAGCACATGACCAACCTCACCGCCAACTTCTACCCGCAGCAGCCGGAGCCCCCCGCACCCGGGCAGCTCCGCAAGGGAATGCACAGCGACTGGGGCAGCCTGACCATCCTCTACCAGGACGACGGCCCGGGCGGCCTGCAGGTCCTCGACAAGGCCGGCCAGTGGCTCGACGTGCCTGTCATCGAGGGTTCCTTTGTTGTCAACATCGGTGACCTGATGGCCATTTGGACCAATAATCGATGGGTGAGCACCGTCCACCGGGTGGTCAATCCGCCGCGTGAACTGGCTGGAAAGGAACGCTACTCGGTCCCGTTCTTCCACCAGCCGGCGTACGACGCCCTCATCGAGTGCATCCCCACCTGCACCGGACCGCTCAATCCGCCGAGGCACCGACCGGTGCGCTCGGGCGACTACATCATCGGTAAGTTCAGTAGAGCGTATGGCGCGTAAGTCCGGGGCGAACAGTTCCGTGAACTACGAGATGCCGTCGAAAGCGAGGTGAGAACACCATGGCCAGAGCAGTTCTGCTGCTGGGTGCCGAAGGCGCCGTGGCCGAGCAGCTGGTGGGCGCGGCTCAGACCCTCGAGATCCACCTGCACATCGCGACCCACCGGGAGTTGTACCGGAGCTGTCCCGACGAACTGCGTAAGCAGCTCGCCGGCACCGTCTTCACCGACTTCCGCAGCACGGCGTACGCCGTCGATCAACTCGCCGAGTACTGCGCCCAGGAAGGCATCGGTGGAGTGGCGGTGGGCCAGGAGACGCTGTCCCCGGTCGCCGCAGCGCTGACCGACCGGCTGGGACTGCCTGGCCATGATCCAGCCATGGCACAGTCCGCCCGCGGCAAGTGGCAGATGGCGCAGACCCTGCGGACACGCGGCGTACCCGGGCCGCGCACGGTGGCGGTCGTCTCCCCCGAGGCCGCCGAGGAGCGGCTGCGGTCGGCCGGCCTTCACTACCCGGTTGTCGTCAGACCGGCCGAGGGCTCGGGCACTGTCGGGCTGACCCTCGTCGAGACGCCGGACGAGCTGCCCGGCGCGGTCCGGCGCGCCTTGAAATGGCGCGAGGACTTCACGTACGGAATCCGCTTCGATGCCGTCGCGGTGATCCAGGAGCACCTGAAAGGCGCCGAGTACAGCGTGGAGACCGTGCTGCACCGCGGCGGCTGCACGCACCTGGCGATCGTCCGCCGGATCTCCACCGGCGGCCGGAACAGCGAGGAACTCGGCCGTACTCTGCCCGCCGACCTGGACGAGCTGACCCGGATCACGATCCTGGCCACCGTGGAACGCGGGCTCGCGGCCCTCGGGCTGCGGGACGGTATCGCGCACAGTCATCTGAAGATGACGGCAGAGGGCCCCCGGCTCATCGAGGTGGGCGCGGGCCCGCCCGACGGACCCGTCATGGAGATGATCGAGCACGCCACCGGCGTCAGCGAGGCCGCAGCCTATCTCCAGGCCGTCCTCGGCGAGCTGCCCGACACCCGGCCGACCCGCAGCGGTGCGGTGGCGCTCCGGTTCATCAACACCCCGCGGCACGGTGTCTTCCGCGGCCTGAGCGGCCTCGCCGCCAGCCCGCATGTCATCGCCGTCCGCTCCTACGCGGAGCCGGGCGACCTGGTGGGCAGCACCCACTCCAAGTACACCCGTCTCGGCCACGTCATCGTCCTGGCGTCGGGACCGGACCAGGCCGACGCCCGCGCCGACGAGGCCATCGCGGGCATCTCCAGCTGCATCGAAAGCTGAGCCCCTCACGGAGAGACCGGCTGTCCCCCCTCTCCGCACCCACCCCTTGAACGGCACCGCCGTGCCGCCGCCACGGCGGTGCGGCGGCCTGCCCATGACCGGAGGAACGAGAACCATGAAGGGAACACAGAGTCCGAGTCCGGCGCGCCGGATCCTCGGTGTCGGATGGCGACTGCACGGCGACGGCCGGGCACCGCGACCGGGCGCCGCGGTGATGCCGGACGAGCGGCTCTCCTGGCCGCGCACGGTGGGCCTCGGAGCCCAGCACGTAGTGGCGATGTTCGGTGCGACATTCGTCTTTCCGGTGGTCATGGGGCTCGACCCGAACCTGGCCATCATGATGTCCGGAGTCTCGACCGTTCTGTTTCTGCTGGTGGTTCAGGGCCGGATCCCCAGTTACCTCGGCACGAGCGCCTCGTTCGTCGGCGCGGTGGCGGCCATCCGGGCGGCCGGCGGCACCACGTCCACCGTCACCGGCGCGATCCTCGTCGCGGGTCTGGTGCTCGCCGCGGTGGGCCTGATCGTCCACTTCGCCGGGCCCGGACTGATCAACAAGGCATTCCCGCCCGTTGTGGCGGGCGCGGTGGTCCTGCTGATCGGGCTCAACCTGGCGCCGGTGGTGGCCGACATCTACTGGCCCCAGGACCAGTGGGTGGCACTCGCGACCATGTGCGTGGTCGTCGTCACGGGCGTGCTGCTGCGCGGATTCTGGAGCAGGCTCGCGGTCTTCGTCGGTCTGGTCTTCGGATACGTTCTTTCGTGGGTGCTGGACAGGACGGCGGGCCCGATCACCGCGCCCGGGGCCACCGGCGAGGTCACCCGCCATCTGCGGGTGCAGCTCTCGGAGGCCGCCTCGGCCCCATGGTTCGGCCTGCCGGCCATGCACGCACCGACGTTCACCGCGTCCGCCGCGCTCCTCGTGCTTCCGGGCGTGATCGCCCTGGTGGCGGAGAACACCGGGCACATCAAGGCGGTGGCCGAGATGACGGGGTCCGACCTCGACCCGGTGCTCGGACGGGCCATCCTCGGCGACGGACTGGCCACGGCGGTCTCCTCGGCGGTCGGCGGCGCGCCGACCACGACCTTCGCGGAGAACATCGGGGTGATGGCAGCGACCCGGGTCTACTCGACCGCCGCGTACTGGATGGCGGCCGCCTCGGCCCTGCTGTTCGGCCTGTGCCCCAAGTTCGGCGCGCTCGTCGCGGCCACGCCGGGCGGTGTCCTCGGCGGCATCACCGTCGTCCTGTACGGGATGATCGGGCTGCTCGGCGCCAAGATCTGGATCAAGTCGTCGGTGGACTTCGCGGACCCGGTGAACCTGGTCCCGATCGCAGCCGGCGCAGTGCTGGGCATCGGCGGGGTCTCGCTCAAGGTGACGGACACCTTCTCGGTCAGCGGCATAGCCCTGGGCACTCTCGTCACCCTCCTCGGCTACCACGTCCTGGCGGCCCTGCGGCGTCCCGCCGCCGAGTCGGCTCCGGAGTCCCGTCCGGCACCCGTCGCGCAGACGCGCGAGGCCGCACCCACGGCGCCGGCTCCCGCCGCCCGGCTCGTGCCGCCGGCCCCGGTCCAGGAGCGCGCGCCCGCCCTCCTCGAGCCCAGCCCGGCTCCGGCGGTCACGGTCTCCTAGACCAGGACAGCGAAGCGCATCAACCAGCCGTCGCTACGGCGCACCCGCAGCCGGGGTGTGAAGTGATCCCAGGGTCACTTCACACCCCGGCTGTTTCGCCTGCCTCGGGAGCCGGGCCGCCACTGGCCAACTGACCGAGCCGGTATCCGAGTTGGAAGCGGCTCTCGGCCTTGAGGTCGGCCTTGAGTTTGGCCAGGTGGGTGGCGTACGCGCGGGTGCTGAGCCCGATCCGCTTGGCGATGGCATTGTCGCTGTCCCCATGGATGAGGCACCTGATAATGGTCTCGCGTAATACGGCGCTGATATGGCTCGATTCATTCGGAGTCCGGGACCCCTGAAAGGGCTTGGCGCGCTGCCAGTTGCGCTCGAACACCTCGGTGAGGAAACGCACCACGGCCGGTTCCCTGATAATGACGGCCTGGTCCCGCTCGGTGTCGGCAGGGACGAATGCCATGCTCCGGTCGACGATGATCAGCCGGTCGAAGAACTCGTCGAGGGTACGGACCTGGGCGCCCAGCGAGGTCATTTCGGTCACGTATTCACGGGTGGGCCCGTCGTGCCAGGCGGTGTGCTGGTAGAGCGTCCGCACCTCCACCCCGCGGTCGAGCAGCTCGGCGGTCTGCTGACGGATCTGCTCGAGCGTGGCCTTGGGCCGGCCGCCCCCCGGCTGGGCGGTGAACAGCTCCGAGGTGCTCTGCTGCACACTCTCGTTGACGATGGCGCTGATCGCGGCCTTGCCCTGGATGCGGACGATGGACTCGCCGCCCTGCGGTCCCGCGGTGTGCCGGGAGTCGATGATGAGGGGTCGCAGCAGGTCCGTGAGGTTCCGGGCCTCCTCCAGCATGTTCAGCGCGGAAGAGCGCAGCAGCGCTCCGATCCGGGCCTCCACGATGCCGGGTTCCACCGCGACGAAACGCGAGGGGGAGGAGGTGTCCTCGCGGACCATTCCCATGGACAGGAGCTCATCCATGATCTCGCGATCCTCGCGGATACCGTCCGCAGGGCACTCCGACGGGCCGTCCGACTGCTCCCGCTCGGACTGCGCACCCGAGACTTTCCGGAGGAGTTCGACGTACGTGGCGCGCGCCTTCGTGCTGGGTATGGGCACCACTGGCTTTGCCGGATACATAGCCAACTCCGTTGAGAGTATTGGTGATCACGCAGAAGGAGGCGGAGTGTAGCGTCCATGGGCCAAGTGCCGATAGTAGGCCGAATCCGCCGCCGACAGAACAAGGTTGTGTGCCTGCTGCATGGACATTGTGCCTGTTCGTCCGCAGTGCGGTGAACAGAACGCGCCTATTTCACATAGATGTCAAATAGCCGTCGGATGCCGGCCAGGGGCGAAGCCGTGGCCCGCCGGCCTGCCCGGAACCGCCAGGCGTGTCAATCCGTCCCGGATGTGCCGGGATCGTCGCTTTCTCCCAGGGCAATCCCCAATTGCCAAGCACGGAAACCGGCTTGGAATCGGCTCTCGACCCCCAGCTCGTCGGTGATGTCCTTCACGTGCCGGCGGAAGGTCCGGGTCGCCATCCCCAGTCGCTTGGCAATCACTTCGTCCTTCAGGCCGGTCGCCATCAGGCGCAGGATCGAGGCTTTCAACTCCTCTGTGGATGGCTGGAATTCGGCCTGATGGGCGTCAAAGGGCCGACCCGACTCCCAGAGGCTCTCGAACATCCGGTACAGGAAGCCCACCACCGTCGGGTCGGTGACCACCGAGGCCCCCTGCGGCCGGCCCGCGGCCCGGGGCTGCGGGACGAACGCCGTCTCCCGGTCGAAGACGATGATCCGGTCGAACGCCTCGGCGGTGGTGCGGATCCGGGCCCCGGCGGCGGAGACCGACCGCACATAGGCCTGCGTCGACAGGCTCGCCCGGGCGGTGTGCTGGTACAGGGTGCGCAGTCGCACCCCTCTCTCCAGCATCGACAGACTCTCCGCCACGATCGAGCTCAGCGTGTCGGGGGCGCGGCCGCCGCCCGGCTGGATGGAGACCATCTCCTCGGTGCACAGCCGGGTCATCATCGACAACTCGCGGCGCACCTCGGCGGGATCGTCGAAGGAGCGCAGCCCGTCAGAGGTGCGCCCGGCGCGGCTGTGCTCCGCGAACAGCGGTGCCAGAGGGCGAAGTTGGGCGTGCATACGGGTCAGCTCCTGCTGCCGCTGCCGGATCTCCTGCTCCAACGGTGCCCGGGCGAGCATCTCGGCGATCGCCGGGTCCGCCGGCAGCAGTTCGCCGCCGTCAGTACTGGACACAAGCAACCCGAGTTCCAGTAGGTTGTCGCGCGCAAGAGTCAACTCGCCTATGGGCAAGCCCAATTCGGCCGCAGCGACGTCGGCGTCGCGGAGCCCGCCGTTCCGCAGCGCCCATTCATAGACGGACAGCGAGACTGGCTCGAGAATGAGCGCCGAGGCGCCGCGTTGTGTCCCTGAACGCGCCATTTGTCGAGATCCTCTTCCGGTCTGGCCAGCTTAGGACACCGAGTATCTCTCCAACTGAGCTGCTGTTGCTGGCAAAGTCTTCATATCGCGCTGTACAGCACGGTCGATCTGAACGACCGAGGTTCCCCGGAAGGGTGAAGCAATGCGCCGAATCGCATTCCTGCGATCCATTGAGATTCAGCAGACAAAGCCTTTTCTCACAGCCCTTGAAGCACGTCTCCAACGGGAGGACACCGAAGCAAAACTCTTCTTCACGGACGGCGAGTGCGGACCCGATGACTTCCCCGGCGAATCGGAGAAGATAGCCGGTGACATATCCGCCGACGAACTCGCCAAGAAGGTCATCGATTGGGGCGCCCATGGAGTGATCTCCCTTTCCATCGCAGACGAGAACGCCCTGCGTGACTCGGTGGTGCGGCGCCGCCTGGAGACTGTGGGAATTCCCATGGTGGCGCACAGCCTGGCCGCCACGAGTCTCACCGCCAACAAGTGGGAGACGAAGCGGCTGCTGGAGGAGCACGGATTCGACATTCCGCCCGGAGTGCTCGTGGACAGCGATGTACTCGCCGGTCGCGGCCTGCGAATTCCCGCCTACGTCGACTCGATCCTGATCCAGACCGCCGACATGGGATATCCCGTGCTCAGCAAGCCGCTCTGGGACTGCATGGGCGCCGGCATGGTGCCGCTGGCCGACGAAGCGGAACTGGAACGGCACTTGGCTGAACCGCACAGCGGAAATTTCATCCTGGAACGCTGTGTGTCCGGTGAGATCTGCTCGGTGGAAGTGGTCGGCGCCCGCGGACAGTACGTGGTCCACCCGGTGGTGTGGCAGGGTCCGGCGGAGATCGGCCCGGTCTTCAACTTCGGCCGGCTGCGCTATGTGGCACCGCGCCGGGAGGCGGATCTGGCATTCGCCCCGGTGGCCGAGAAACTCAAGAAGATCGCTCGGGCCCTCGATCTGCACGGAGCGGTCGGTCTGGACATGATTTACGAGGACGGAATCTACCGGATTCTCGAAATCAACCCCAGGGTCACTGGAACGACCACCCCCTGCATAGCCTCCACCGGCTTCAACACGTACGACTGCCTGCTCTCCATCCTGGACGGGACCTGGCCGGACGAGGTGGACCACGGGCACGGCCTCCAGCGGGTGTGCCTGCAGTTCCCGGTGCGCGAACTCTCCCCCGAATTTGTGCACGACGTGACCCGCGAGCTGGACGTCGTACGGACGCAGTCGCTCAATATCGACGGCGTCGACCACCCCAATGTGATCATCACCTGCGAGCTCGACGACCGGGCGGATCTCCCGGCGAAGCTCGAATCGCTCTGGCAGCGCCACGAATTCACCGACCGGTCATTCCTGCGGCAGATCGCAGCGGCCGTAGGAGTGGCCGACGCGGAAGCGGCGGAGACCGCTGTGGCAACGGCATGACGAAAACCGAAGTGTGGGAGAAAGAGATGAAGGAAACGGCAGGCAGCCATGCGGATTGACGGCTATCGCAAAGTCGTGAGCCAGCCAGGTATCGGCCTGCTCATGCTCCTCGGGTTCTTCTCGAAGATCGCGGTGGTGGCGATCCCCGTGGTGATGAACCTCGGCGTCGTGCTCGGCCTCGACCGAGGCTTCGGCGCCGCCGGCCTGGTGATCGCGCTGTGGACGGTGGGCGTGGCGGTCGGCGGTCCGGTGCAGGGCCGCATGATGGACAAGTACGGCGTACGGCCCGTCCTCATCGTCTCGCTGACCGGCCAGGCGCTCTTCTGGGGGATCGGCCCCAGCATGTCCTACGAAGTGCTGTCGGTGGCCGCCGTCGGCTGCGGACTCTTCAACCTGCCGGGGTTCGCCGTCGTGCGGCTGAGGCTCGCGGTCGCCATCCCGGAGGAGCAGCGGCACACCGCCTTCGCGCTCGACGCCATGACGTCCAACATCTCGTACATGGTGGGCCCGGCGCTCGGTGTGACCGTGGCGACCGCCGTCTCCAGCGATGTCTCGATGCGGGGCCTCGGCGTGATCGTGGCACTCGCCGGGGCGGGCCTGGCCCTGCTCAACCCCCAGGTCCGCGACTCCGCCAAGGAGACCGGCAGCGAGCCCGCCCCCCGTATGACGTTCCGCGAGTGGTTCAAGCCCGCGCTCGTCCCGGTCCTCGTGGCCACTACCGCCACCACTCTGGCGACCGCCGGCTACGAGACGGCGATCGTGGGCGGGCTGCGCGACTCGGGCCAGGTCGAATGGGCCGGCCTCGTCCTCACGGTCTGCGGGCTCTGCTCCTTCATCGGCGCGCTCCTGTACGGCACGCTGAAACGGCCGCCGCACTTCGCCGTCATCTCGGCACTGGTGGGCCTCACGACCGTGGTCGGTGGCTTCGCCACCGGCGACTGGCGCCTGCTGTGCCTGGCCATGGTGCTGCCGGCCGCCCTCTGCTCGCCCTCCTTCGCGGCGACGGGCGGCGCCGCGAGCGGGCTGGCCCCGGCCGGGGCGCGGGGAGTCGTGATGGGTGTCTACAGCGCCTCCCTCACCCTCGGCAACAGCATCGGTGCCCCCCTGTCCGGGGCGATCCAGGACGCCAGGAGCCCACTCTGGGCCTTCGTGGTCATCGGCCTCACCAGCGCCGCCCTCTCCGGTGTCGCCCTCGGCTGGGCGGCCTGGCTGGCTCGCAGGCCGGCCGCCGAGCCGCAGAGCACGCCGGTCCTCGCCGACGCCGCCGCCTGACGGCAGACATCTCATATCACCCTTCATGCACAGCAGTTGGAGACCTGAATGGACACCAAGGGTTACGTCGTCATCGTGGACGCATTCGCCCCGGCCCGGTTCTTCCCGCCGGAGTTCCACGAAGCGGGCTACGCATGCGTGCGAGTGCAGAGCACCCCTGAGATCCCGCCGGCCTTCGCCGGCTCCCTCGACCTGACGCTCTACGCCGACAACATCGTCCACACCGGGGACCTCGAAGAGACCGTACGGGCAGCCGGTGCGTACGAACCGGTGGCGGTCTTCGCCGGCAGCGAGTTCGGAGTCGAGTTCGCCGACCGGCTCAGCGAGGCCATGGGCCTGCCGACCAACGGCACGGAGCTCAGCGCCGCCCGCCGCGACAAGTTCACGATGATCGAGACGATCAAGGCCGCCGGTGTGCGCGGAGCCAGGCAGCTGCTTGCCACAAGTGCCGACGAACTTGCCCGGTGGCACCAGGAGTTGGGTACCCGTGTCGTGGTCAAGCCGCTCAAGAGCGCGGGCAATGACGGCGTCAGGTTCTGCGCCACCCCTGAGGAGAGCGCGGCCGCCTTCCTCGAACTCACCGGCGCGGAGAATCTGTTCAGCCAGCGCAACGAGGGCGTCGTCGCCCAGGAACATCTCTTCGGCGGCGAGTACATGGTCAACACCGTCAGCCGCGACGGCAAGCACCATGTCACCGACATCATCGCCACCACGCGCATTTCCGTGAACGGCGTTCACGACATCAGCAACTCCTGCTATCTGCTCCCCCGCCACGGTGAGGCGCAGGACCAGCTCGTCCCGTACGCGTTCGAAGTGCTTGACGCCCTGGGCGTGCGGCACGGCCCCTCGCACATCGAGCTGAAGCTCACCCCCTCAGGGCCCGTGCTCATCGAGATGGGCGCCCGCATCTGTGGCGGAGACCTGCCGCACTACGTGCAGCTGGCGACCGGCGAGTCCCCCTTCGACTGGACCGTCGACGCCTTCGTGCGGCCGGACCGCTTCCACGAGCGCCACGACGACGACTACGAGATCCAGCGGTACTTCGCCTCGGTGGGCCTGGTCTGCGCCAAGGAGGGGCAGCTGGAGTCGCTGCGACACCTCAAGGAGATCGAGGAGCTCGAAAGCTTCCACGACCTGTCGCAGTTCGTCCCGCTCGGCGGCACGGTCGTCCCCACGGTCAACGACAGCACCTACGTCGGTTTCGTGCGGCTCTTCCACGAGCTCGAGGAAGTCGTCATGCGCGACATCAACACCATCCACTACCTGGACGGCGACGGAATGTACGCACTCTCCGAGGAGTCCTGACCCCATGAACGTGAACAACGCCGCCCTGCCGCACATCGTCGTCATCAACCGCTGGCGCGAGCAGTACGCCCGCTATGCCGAATACCTCGACCACGCCACCCACCAGGTCTCCTACATCACCACGGAGGTGGGGCTGCCGTCCGTACCCGAGGCGGCGGGCGACATCCTGGTGGTGGAGCGGACCGACGACCTGGAGGCCGTGCGCGCCGCACTCAGGGTGCTCGCCGTGCGGCACGGACGGCCCGAGGCGATCGTCGCTCTCAAGGAGGACGATCTCCTGATCGCCGCCGAGCTGCGCGAGGAGTGGAACTGCCCCGGCCAACGGGTGGGCCACCTGGCCCGCTTCAGGGACAAGTACCTCATGGCCACCGCCGTCGCGGAGGCCGGCCTCGACCTGCCGGACTTCACCCTCGCCGGCGACGGGACATCCATCCTGGAATTCGGCGCGAAGCACGGCTGGCCGCTCATCCTGAAGCCGGTGATGGGCAGTTCGAGCGAAGGTGTCGTCAAGCTCGACGGCCCCGAGGACGTCCTCGCCGTCGACCTCGCGGACACGCCCATGATGGTGCAGACCTTCAACCCAGGCCGGATCTACCACGTGGACGGCGTCTTCACCGGCCGCGAGATCCAGCACTGGCGCGCCTCGCGCTATGTGAACACCTGCCTGGGATTCCGCTCGGGCGACTTCCTCGGCTCCGTCGAGGAGGACGACGAGGCGGTCAACACTGCTATCCGTGAGAGCACGGCCGACTACCTCCGGGCGCTCTCCGGCGACCCGCTCGTCTTCCACCTGGAACTCTTCGTCAACGACACCCCGGACGGCCCCCGCTGCAGCTTCCTGGAGGTGGGCGCACGGGTCGGCGGCGCCGAGATCCCCTTCGTCTGGCGTGAGCTCCACGGTTACGACCTGATGGACGCCGCATTCCAGCTCCAGCTCCAACGCCCTGTTCCCCGAGGACAGATGACCCGCCCCGAGGAGATCGGCGGCTATCTGCTGATCCCGGCCCCAGGGGCACGGCCGTGCCGCATCACCGAGGTCACCTCGATGGTCGGCAGCACCCCGGGACCGTACGCCGAGGCGCTCCTGGAGGTCGGCGACATCCTGCCGCTGGCCGACGCGTACTACGAGCACGTCGGCGGCCGCTTCCGCTTCCGGGGTGCGACGAGCCGCGACGTGGAGCAGGCCCTCGTCGCAACCGCCGCAGCGTTCCGGGTGTCCGGCGTCCCGGCCACCCCCACGGACCAGGCCGGCGCACCCCTGGGTCAGCTGGCCGGCGTGAGCAGGGGCTGACCGGGCTCGCCGCTCCCCCCATCCGGTTGCCGAAGCCGCAGCATCCGGAACACCTCCACCAGTCATCGCCGCACCAGAGGCCTGTTCAGCCGGAACAGTCACGCAGAGGAGAGCTCACCATGTCCGCAGTAGCCACCATCGCCACCGCCCCCGTCGCGACCGCCACCGGGACGACTCCGTTCCGCCACTTCTCCGCGACCCTGCTCCGCCGAGCCCTGGCCCGGCACGCGGATTGGGAGCGCAAGGAGTTCACCTCGTCCTGGGAGGACCTGCCGGTCGATGCATATCTCAAGGACGGGGCGACGTTCCGCCGCCGAAGGTACAGCCAGTTCCACCTGGCCGACGACCGCCTGGTGCCCAGCGGCCAGATCGTGTTCGAGCAGTCCAAGGAGGTGAACTCGCTGTTCGGTGGCGTCCAGCGGCACTTCGAGCCGCTCCGTGAGGACGTGGCGGCCTCCGCGTTGCTCGAGACGGTCGTGTTCACCTTCCTGGACAACCTGCCAGGGAAGATCGACCGGTCCAACACCGCCATAGGCGTCCACCAGATCCGGATCATCGCAAGCCGCGACGAGGCCTCGCTGCCCGCCCCGGAGGGCATCCACGAGGACGGCCACCACTTCGTCGCCCAGGTGCTGATCAATCGCGAGGGCGTCACCGGTGGCGAGTCGCAGCTGTACGACCGTGACCGCACCCCGATCTTCCGGACCACGCTGCTCGAGCCGCTCGAGTCGATCGTCATCGACGACCGCCGGGTCTTCCACGGCGTCTCCGGCGTCACCCCGGCCCCCGGAACCACCGAGGGCATCCGCGACATGATGCTGATCGACTTCTTCCCGCTCGCCGACTGACCGGGACACCCCCGACCGAATGCTCCGCCGAGGCAATGGACTCCTCCCCAGGTCCTCTGCTCCCGGCGGAGCTTCGGCACGTGTGCGGTGGCGCGCGGACACCGACCGGGGCAAGCTCCAGAACCGTCCCGAACAGAGTTGAGAGCAGAGGAGCGTTCCATCCATGCAGTCCATGTCCGAGGCCGAGTGGCGTGCGTTCGCCCTCTCCGGTACCCGAACGGCGAAGCTGGCGACTCACCGCAAGGACGGCCGCCCCCATGTCACACCGGTGTGGTTCCTCCTCGACGAGCGCGAGGGCGCCGAGTCAGGCCGGCCGCAGGTTCTCTTCACCACGTGGCACGAATCCCTCAAGGCGAAGTCCCTGCGCAGGAACCCCCGGTTCGCACTCTGCATCGACGACCAGGAACCGCCCTACGCGTACGTCATGCTCGAGTGCACCGCCGCCTTCACCGAGGACCCGGCCGACCTCCGCCACTGGGCGACCAGGATCGGCGCCCGCTACATGGGCACCGACCGGGCCGACCGGTACGGACAGCGAAACTCGGTCCCGGGGGAGTACCTGATCCGCGCCACGATCGACCGGGTGACCGCCTTCACCGGCATCGCGGACTAGGTCCAGACCAGGTCCCGTCCCATGGGCCGAGTGACGGGCCTGCGTGCGTGTCGTTCCAGCCGGCGTGGGGAGGCACGACCTGTCGGATGAGGGGTGGGCCACGTTCCTCGACGGCAGCTGCACCCACCGAGGAACGTTGCCCACCCGCAGATCCCCGGTGACCGCCGGAGAGCGCCCGCGCCCTCTGGGTCGAACACCTCACGCCGCAGAACGCCCCTGCGCAGCGGAAGGACAAGGCAGGCCGGCTGTAGGGGCGGGTCGAGTCGGCCCTGCGCCTGCGCTCGCAACGCTACGTTCTGCTCGTAACGCTGCGTCATGGATGTCGCAGCACCACGAATGTCGGCGCGGACGACACGACTTGGTCGACGAAGACCTTGCTTCCATGCAACGGTTGCTGAGCGACACCTGGTCTTCGGAGTCAGGAATTTCGACCTGAGTCAGCCGTACTGGTGCTGGACGAGCGCGGCCGGTGTCCTGCTCATGTACCAACCCTCGACGCGGGGGCCGACGAGGTCGGACGGCCAGCCCGCCGTCTCGACGGCGGCATCGTAGACGGCGTCACCGAACGCCACAATGGCCCGGTGCGGGTCCGCTGTCTCCCTGAGCTTGGCCCACGGCAGACGAACCAGACCGGCGTCGGGGTGCCAGGCGGCGCCCTCAACACCCCAGGACCGGCCCCCGAGACTCTCCGGCTGGGGCCAGATGTATGCGTACATGCCGACGTTCGGTGCCTTGGCATCCCCGAAGGAGAATCCCACCGACACGTACGCGTCGAGCTGGGCGTTCTGCATGAACGGCGGCCCGTGGGGCGGCGGCACGGTGGGCTGCGCTCGGTAACGCGTGGCGGACAGGTCGAATCCGCCCCACATCACACCGACCCGGGGGCGGTGTCCCAGGAAGGGGGCCTGCCACGCCTCGAGCCCGTCAGCGGCGAGATTGAACGCTGTCCAGATCAGCCGGGCCGCGTGGCCGTCCCAGGTGCGTTCGACGTGATCGTCCTCGAAGCGCGGCGGGGCATCCGGAATCTCGCAGATCAGCGAGCTGCGCGGTCGGTGTATGCCGAGCTCGTGAGCCGCATCGCAGAAGGACGCAAAGAACGTGGCGAGTGATCCCTTGGACAGTGGCACCGTCCGCGAGCCATTGTCGGCCTCGATGACCACGCCACCGTCCAGCAGGTTGTAGTGCACCGTGAAGGTCACGCCTCGCTGCCGAAGGGTTGGCGTGCTGAGCCCCCGGGGGGTGACATCGAGGACGGTGTTTCCCCAGCCGACTTCGAAGGGCTCGTCGAGGGTGTACTTGCCTGCGACCTGTACCACCCGGTTCACGTAGTCAACCATGGGTGCCAGGTCCTCATAGGCCAGCGCAGGCCACGCATTGAGACGTTCGCTCACAGGGAGCCTCCCAGCGTGTCGATCGGATCAGCGGGAGGGGACGTCAGGTGCGCGCCGACCCTCATGCAGCGGGGGGCGAGCCCCTGACACCGAACTGCGATCCAGTACTCAATTTTTACACGCAGGTCGGGGTCCTGCCCGCTCGGTGGCGCCGGGCGTACGACGTGCTGGGCCAGGAGCCAATTTGCGGTGGGTGACCGAAAACCCCGGCCACTTACCGCCCTTTCCTGGGTTGACCTCTTCGTCCTGAAGTAATTCGAGCAGTCGCTCGGCCTGCGGCCGGAAGCCTGCTGACCTCGGATGACGACCCTGAACGTCCGTGGTTGTTCGTCGATGCACACGCCGTTGTGGCGCAGTCGGACACTCGGCGGTAGCGGAGGAGCTCACGGAAGTTGCCTTCGGCGCCTGTTCGGCTTCGCCGACGGGGCCGCAACGTCCGCTTGCGTCCTTGGAGGTGGTGTATGGGTCCGACCGATCCAGGGGTGTGTTCCGATTTCGGAGCCATCCGCGAAACTTCAAAGGGGGACCAGCCCCGGTGAGGCGATCGGCCGGCCCCGCGGGCTGACTGACCACGAAGATCCACCTCCCCTGCGACGGCCGCGGTGACGTACGCCGGCAGGGAGGTGGTCACGACGGAGGGCTGGCCGCCATCCGGCAGGCACCGTTCGCGGCGCCGCCCGGCACGCCGGCCGCGGTCAGGGCACTCACGCAGCCTTGCAGATCAGCGTGCACACCTTGGGTGCACGCCGTTCTGACGGTGTCCGAGACTTCACCGCCCGCCTGCTGGACCATGTTCGTGCAGGCCGGGATGTCCGCGTGGGCGGCGGGGGCGGCGAAGGCCATGCCGCCCAGTGCGAGGGTCAGACCGGTGAGGACTCCGGCTGTATGTGCCGACGTGCGCATGGGAGCCACCTGCTCTCAGGGGTTGGTCGGGGACCCGCGGATTCCAAGGCGCCGAGCAGCGGACGCGGCCGGTGTACAAGTGTGGTCCCGGGCCCCCGCTCCCATCGGCTCGGCAGGGCCGCCCCTTCTCCGTTCGACGCTAGAACAGTCCACCGCCGCGCGCACTCCGGTCCGGTGGCGGGACACTCCCTTGAGCCCTCCAGGAAAACTTCGACACGTATCGACAGAGCCACCCGCAGAAACCCAGGGACCGCCGGACAGCGCCGGACCTTCCCCACTGTGACCTGGAGTCGGTCCGGCGCTTATGCGTTCGCTACGCGGCCCTCGCTACGGTGCTGTGGCCTGCCAAAAAGGCCCTCCCGAGGGAGGGCCTGGCTTGGTGCGGACTGTGTGCCCCCGGCAGGACTCGAACCTGCGGCCAAGCGCTTAGAAGGCGCCTTGGTGCAGGTGATCCTGTACTCCCATGACCTGCGGGAATGCCGTTGCTGCCGTGGCTAGTTGGTTGCGCTTCGACATGTATTCGACAGGATCGACGACTGGCGTTTCCCCTGGTTCCCGAGGATGCGGATGCCTGCCCCCGCGCACGTCACTTGTCGTCGCTGCGTTCCAAGACCAAGCCGACGGACCCGCTCTCCAGGCCGTTGCCGTCCTCCAGGTGCAGGTGGCTCCCGTCCGGAACACCGTCCTGGGCAAGCGTGAGTAGATGGCCAGCCAGCGTTCTGAGCCCTGCGGCGCTTGCCTCGATGACGACTTCGCCACCAAGGTTCCGTACTTCGATACGGGCCTCCTCGTTCCAGGTGAAGACTTGCGCGACACCATCGGTCGTGGTTGTGACCTGGGTGCTTGCGGACGGCGCGCTACTGCGTTCGAAGACCATGCTGCAAATCATGCCGGTTCGCTCGACGCCGCTTACGCCCCCAGGGGGGCGAGACCACTGCTTTGTAAGGGTGGCGCCGATCACAGGACGATCTTGGCTGGTCAGCAGCCGTACAACAGCGCCCAGCCTGTCAGTGGGTCTCTGCACCGCCTCGCACCCCGATTGACCGTGACTGACCGCTCGATCTGGCACGGATCTGGCACGCGCGGCACCACGCAGGGACGCGCGATACGGCCGACCGCCGCCTGGCTGCCCCCCTCGATTCGAGCTATCGGCACGGCGGTCACTAAGGTCTGTCGGCCCGGCCACACGCGCTGTAGGGATCAGCCACGGTCGTTGGTAGTCGGTGTGGTTGCTGTACTTCTCTGCTGTACTGCTGGCCCTGAGGACTGACCGATACGGGGCGGTGGAACGGTGAGCATAGGCAGTCGCGGAGTGCTGGCAGTCGTGGGTACGGCAGCCGATGGAATCGAGACGCTGCGCACCGGACTGGTCGAGCCAGCCATCGCCCTCGGCTGGCAGGTGGCCGTGACTCTGACGCCGAATGCCGGCCGATGGCTGAGCTCGAACGGCGAGCTGGACCGGCTAGAGGCACTGACCGGCTTTCCGGTGCGGGACACACCTCGTCTGCCAACTGAGCCCCGCCCCCATCCGGTCGCCGACTGCTACGTCGTCGCCCCCGCGAGTGCGAACTACATCGCCAAGCTCGCGACGGGCATCGCCGACAACCAAGCCCTGACGCAGGTGAGCGAGGCGCTCGGCACGACCGGCGTGTCCGTGGTGGTGTTCCCTCGGGTCAACGCCGCGCATGTCCGGCACCCGGCGTGGGAGCGTCACATCGCGACTCTGCGGAAGGCAAACGTGAAGCTGGTCTATGGACCTGATGTCTGGCCGCTGTACGAACCCCGCGAGGGGCCCGTAGATCGAGAACTTCCCTGGACCGCGATTTTGCAGTCTGTCCATTCACCGCGGCTGCCTGCTGGGTCGGGCTCGTAGCGGGCACGCCGCTACACATCGCGAAGGGCATCACGTAACGCCTCGGCTTGGCGATCGAGCGCCCGGCGCATCGCGTAGGCCGTGTGCGCAGTGTGTGAGCCGACTTCCTGTTCCCGGGGATTTGATCCGCCGCCGAGTGACAGCCTTGTGGCTACGTACTCCTCACCGGCGTAGGCGAGTAGCAGGAAGACTTCCACGGCCAGATCGCGGCGACGATATTGGACGCTGATCAACAGCGGGTAGCTGTCGCTGGGACGGTGAGCCTCGGGACCAATGCAACCGAGCTCGTCACGCAGGAAGTTCATCCTCGTCGATGCCTCGGCAACGAAGGTCTTTAGGCGGATGTCCATGGTTGGGAGTATCGGTGCACTTGGGGGTTTCCGGCAGGGCGGCCTTGGTAGCGGTCGGCCTGCCAACGACAGCGGAATGCTTGGCGCAGTCGACTGGCAACGGCCCTGCCTCGTCTCCCTTGCAGGGGCCATCGGCCGGGGCGGGGGTGCCGCCCCGGCCTGGGGCCCGTCGGGTCAGTGGCCGATCCGCGGCAGGAGGGAGACGATCTCGCTGCCGTTCCGGACGACCAGCACGTCCTCGTAGCACAGGAGTTGGGGCGAGTGCCCGATGCTGGGCCCCCGCTGCCCCGACTTCCCGGGGTCGACGTGACCGCGCCAGACCTGCTCACCTGTGCGCAGATCGAGGCCGGACAGATCTCCGGTCGGACTGAAGAAGTACACGACTCCCTGCCTCGCCGACACCACCGAAGACGCGGTGCGCATCATCGTGTCCTTAACGGGCATCTTGACGCCCGCTGGGCTGGTCCACAGGGTCTTTCCCGTGGTCAGCGAGTAGGCCGAGACCTTGCCCTGCCGGGACACGGAGATCAAACGATCCCCGACGATCTCCCGGTTGGCCAGCTCCCCTTCGGTCCGATAGGAGTGTGAGGTCTGCTCCCCGGAGCTGCTGATGGTAGTCAGCTGCGTGTCCTTGCCGGCCGCATCCTTCCCTCCGATCAGAACCATCCGGTCCCCAGAGGTCCCGATGAGCTGCTGCACGCCGGGGATGGTCGTGACGTTCTTGGCCCTTCCGGTGGCTGGATCGAGACGGAGGACGTCGGTGTGGTCCGACTCCTCGGCGTCCCGCATACACAGGAGATAGGGCACACCGCTCAGCACCGCCCTTTGACACACGACGCCCTTGTCCCAGGTGAGGGCCCACTTCTTCTTACCGGTCAGTGGATCGAGAGCCGACACGGTGCGAAGCGACGGGGTGTTCGCCAGCACCGCGCCGTCGATGAGCATGGCGGCCTGGTCAGTGCGGTCGTCCTGCGGCAACTCGACCGTCCACAGCACATCGCCGGTATCGGCGTCCACCGCCATCAGATCGGTACCGCCCATGTAGTCCCCGTTCGGCTGGTTCTCCGCGGTGTGATTGCGGTAGGCGTAGACCACGCCATCGCGTACGGCGAATGGAATCCCGTTGTCGCCTTCGCGATTGACCTTGACAGCCCACAGCTGCTGGCCGGTGTTGGCGTCGAACTTTGCGGCGTCGTACTTGGACCCGCTGCAGTACAGCGCGGAACCGTCCACCAGGCAGCCCCGCTCGCTGGCGCCCGGGGCGCCGCTCTGCCACGGCTTCCAGCCCTCCGGCGACGCCGCCTGCCGCACAGACCGGTCCTGCTCGGCCGCACCGCCGCCCCCCAAGCCCAACACCGCCCCCACGGTGATCGCGGCAACGGCCATCGCCGCCCCCGCGGCCTGCGAGAAACGGCGCTGACTGCGCCGCCGCAGCACCTTCTCCACTAGGTCTCCGGGCGCCCGCACCTCGTCCAGCGTGATCGCATGCAGCGTCTCCCGGACCTTCTCCTCTACCTGCTCCGTCGTCATGCCTGGATCCCCTTCGGCGAATAGCTGAGCGGCTGTACCTGTACCGCAGGCCCTTCGGGCCCGAGCTCTGGTACGAGCGCCCGGAGCTTGGCGAGCGACCGGTGCGCCGTACTGCGCACCGTGCCGACCGGGCACCTCAGCAGCGCCGCGACCTCGGCCTCTGGCAGGTCCTCGAAGTAGCGCAGCACGACCACGGCTCGCTGCCGCTTCGTCAGCTGACCGAGCGCCGCCAACAGCGCGATCCGCAGGTCGGAGTCCGCGTCGGCATCCCTGCCGGACTCAGGCAGTACAGGCACCGTCGTCTCGGCGCGGTGCCTGCGCAGCCGCCAGAGGTTGACCTGCTGGCGGTACATGACCTGGCGGATATACGCCTCGGGCTGCTCGATGTGCGCCCAGCGCCCGTAGGCCTTCATCAGCGCAATCTGCAGCAGATCCTCCGCCGCATGCCGGTCCCCGCCGGTGAGCAGCACCGCGAGCCGCAGCAACGCGGTGGAACGCATCGCTACGAATTCCCGGAACTCGTCGTGACTCGAGGCCTCCATCGGCCCTCCCTTCTTGGCAACCATCACGACGCGATGAGCCGCTCGCAGCTATCCCTCAACAGGCGAGATTGTGCGTTCACACCAAGCTGATGGGCACACGCTCTCGACGCCTGGTGCTTCACGCTCCAACGGCGGTCCGCGTTTCACTGCCGACGCTACTGGTGGTCGTTGCGACGGTGTGGCCGGCAGGGTGGTTCTTCGCGACCCAAGGGACGCTGTACGGCTATCCCGGCGACTCTGGCCTCTGCCCCGTGAGTGACGTCCCGCCACAGTGGCCTGACTGGATCCCCGTCTGATCAGCCACGACTGACCATCGGCGGCCGTGACCTGTGGCCGCCTTATCGATCAACGCCCTGACCTGCTGCTGAGTTGTCGACGTTGGCCATCGCCGAGCGCCCTTCCACGGCCCCAGGACCGCCCGGGAGGGCGGTGGCGCTTTGGTGAGACTCGTCGTGAGCACCGCTTTAGGAGCGTGGTGGGGCGAGTTGGGGTCTGACCTGCGGGATGCCGACTTCGGCGTCTGCTGGCTGTGGTCTCCGCCAGCAGCTGCTGTTCCCCGTGAGTCTCCGCCCAATCTGGCGCGGTTGTGGCACGGGGAACTTCTGATCCGTAGCTCAAGCCGGATCGGTCAGCGCCGGCGACGCATCCCGCGGTAGGTCACCCAAAGGCTGACCAGAACAAGCGCCGCTCCGCCGATTGGCCAGCCCACGGACCCTCCGTCGCGGTAGTCCCTGATGCCATCCGCAAGAATGAGGGCGGACAGAGGCAGCCCTGCCCAGTCGAGGGCCCTGTTCAATCTCGCGGTAATCGAAGGCTCATTCACGGCTTGATCCTGACAGGCGCTTGCGTCCTCCACCAGATGCGCGTCCACTTCAGGCGCGGCCCATTGGCGAGGAGCGCAGGACTTGAACGTGTGGCCTCATCTTTATCAGGTCGATCACAGAGAGTCTGGCACCAGCGATTCACCCTGAGACGACTTTGTTCTTGGCTCGCTGAGATTCAGCCTGGTCCGGCACTGTCCGCCTCTGTTGGTGTCAGCTGCTGATGTCAGGCATCACCGACCTGCTTGACAGAGCTGCTGTCGGTGGAGCGCCTTATCCAGCCTTGTCGATGAGCTTCGCGACCACGCCCTCACCATGGAGAAGCAGTTGACAGACTGGGCAGCATGACCGCACATCCACGGATCGGCTCCATCTGGGCCGTGCGCTTCCCGGACGCCCCGCAGCACGACTACGACCTCCGGGTGACCGGGGTGTTTACCAAAGACAATGTCACCTACGTCGAGACAGAGCAGCTCGACAACGGCGGACTCAGCAGGAGACTGCTTGAACACCTCCTTGGATTCGCCGAGCCCGTCAGCGACGATGCCCTCCACGACGTAGACACCGCCGTTACCCGCAACCGCAAGTCTCACAAAGGCACGGCGCGCTGATACTCAGTCCAGAGCGCATCAAGCGACCCAAACCCACCACATCCCCAGCTCCCATCCCGTCCGCCTTCGGCCCACACGTCGTGGAGCGGGCGTGGTTCAGGGCGTCAAGGTGGAGCGCGCCACTGTACGAACGACCTTGACGCCCTGGGCCGCGACTGCTCGGCTCTGCCTGGGTCGAAGGTGGTCGGGATGGGAGCCCACAACGCTCACCACGATCTGGCCGGCACTCGCGAACGGCGCCTCGTCCATCCCGGAGTTTGAGCGCCCCCGCCGGAGGCATGTCTTGTGCCTTCTGTTTCCCTTCGTCCAGGTTCTCTCGCTCTAGTTGCGCGACCGGCGTAGCCGGGGCCCAGAGCGGGGCGGAGACAGGAGCGCAGGGCCCCGGCGGTGAGCCGGGGAGCGCGCGACGAGCGGAGCGAGGAGCCTTGATGAAGTAGAGAAACTCTTACCGCGTGGCCTGCTGGGCCCCCTCGTGCCGCGTCATGCGGAACTCGTCCAAGAGGTCGAAGAACATGTCCAGGGGCGCGACGTCTGCTCGTTCAGCTGCCCGCTCGATCTCAACAGCCCAGCCGAGCGGGCTTGAGTACTGCATGTCGAGTCGAGGCCACAGCCACTCGCTGAACGGCCCGCGGTGATCGAAGTCTGTCATCGCCGGAGCTCCGTGGATCTCACAGGCGACCATGTACCCGAACAGGATCGACTGGAGGTGCAAGACGGAACGGCCTCGCACGTACATGCTTGGCCGTAGGCGCACGTCGTCGAGGAAGTCGTGCACGTTGAAGAGCTCATGCAGGGGTCTGGGCTTGGGGAGTTCTGCACTGCTGGTCATGCTGATGCCTCTAGCAAGCGGTGGCCATCGTGGCTCCTGACGTGAGGGCCGGCCCCGTCCAGGGCATCGAGCAGGCGGATTGCGTAGACCTCGGACATGCGCTCGGTGATCTGCTCCGGGGTGAGCCAGTCGACCGCGGTGGATTCGGCTGACGTGCGCTCGGCGCCCCCGGAAGGCTTGCACCGGAAGACCATGGCGACGATGCCCCTGGCCGTGTTCTTGTAGACGCCCGTGAGCTGGTCGACCTCGACATGAATGCCAGTCTCTTCCCAGACCTCGCGGCTGACCCCCTGCTCCGGGGACTCGTCCAGCTCCAGCACTCCGCCCGGCAGCTCCCATGTGCCGTTGTCCGCGCGGCGGATCGCCAGGAGTCGACCGTCCTCGCGCACGACAGCCCCTGCCACGGACACACTGTGCTTCGGCGTTGACGGGGCTTCCTGGGCGCTGTTACTCATGTACAGGAGCATAGGAGAGTGGGTAGGTCTATGGGAACCGCGGTAGGAGGTGGCAGGGCCGTACCTCGGTACGTTCAGATCGCCGACGAGATCGTTCAGCAGATCCGGTCGGGCGTCCTGAAGCCTGGCGACATGGTGCCGAGTGAGTCCGAGTTGGTCGACCGCTACGGAGTGTCCGGCGGCACGATCCGCAAGGCCATGGTGGAGGTCCGTGCGAGCGGCCTGGTAGAGACCCGGCACGGCAAGGGGTCTTTGGTGAAGGCCCGGCCCCCGGTGCGTCATCGGTCTTCTGACCGGTTCCGGCGCTCGCATCGCAAGGGTGGCAAGGCCGCGTACCTCGCAGAGTCGGAGCAGGCCGGCGCGACCGCCAAGGTGAGCGTGCTGTTCATCGGCCCGGCCGACGCACCCGACGACATCGCGGAACGCCTCGGTGTGGATCCCGGAGCCAAGGTGCTGGCCCGCCGCCGCCTCTACTTCCGCAACGGCACTCCGGTCGAGACCGCTACGTCGTACCTGCCGTGGGACGTCGTGAAGGACATCCCGGAACTGTTCTCCGAGAACCCCGGCCCTGGTGGGATCTACGCCCGACTTGAAGACGACGGCCATGTCTTCGCGGAGTTCGTCGAGACCCTCCAGGCGCGGCCGGCCTCGAAGGCGGAGTCCTCCGAACTCGCGCTGAGCCCCGGCGCCCCGGTCGTTCACCTCATCCGAGACGCCGTGACCGAAGAGGGGCGTGTGGTCGAGGTCTGCGACACCCTCATGGCCGCTGACCAGTTCGTCTTCAGCTACAGGATCCCCGCCACCGACTGACGCCCACTCAACTCCCCTCAACCCGCTGCGATTTCCTCTTCGCGGCGGGTTGACTCATGTACAGGAGTGCTGCACTCTTCTTCATGTCACTCATATACATGAGTGACAGAGTTCGGCACCTACAGAGGAGTGATCTGCTGTGCGTCAGATTCCCGTCGACACCACCAACGCGACCGTGATGGTCGCCAAGGCCCCCCAGCCGAAGGTCAAGGACCGCCGTACCGGTGAGATCGCGCTCGACAAGGACGGCGTGACCCTGATGACGGTGGAGGTCATGTTCTCCACGCCGGACGAGGTGGAGATCCTCAAGCTCACCGTTCCCCAGCCGGGCGTCTCCGAGGACCTGGCGATGGGAACACCGGTTGCGCTGACGGGCCTTGTCGCCTCGGCGTGGGAGAACGAGTTCAACGGGCAGAAGCGGCACGGGATCGCGTTCCGCGCGGTCGCGGTCACCTCACTCGCCGCCGCTGCGTCGAATCCGAAGGCGGCCTGATCATGACCGGTTTCACGGTCGTCCTGGTGCTGGTTGTCGCTGCCGCAGTGATCCTGCGGTGGCGGCGCCCCGCCTGGTACTGGCTGGCCTTCGGCGCGGCCTTAGCCGCTCTGCGGGTGTCGGTCCGCTACGTCTCCGTGATGGACGCGTGCGGACTGACTGTCCCGCCCTCCCGCTGGCGCCTGACCCTCGCCCGGATCGCCAACAGGCCCGCGCCGGAGTCCCGCGCCCCGCGCATCCTGCGCATCTGCCCCACACGCACCGGCCTCGTGCTCCGCCTCAAGCTCCGCCCCGGACAGGACGCCTTCGACGTCTCCGCCGCCACAGACCGGCTGCGTCACTCCTTCGGTATGTACGGCGTGGCCTCCCGCGAACTGCGTTCCGGTGTGGTCGAAGTGCGGATGACCGGCTACGACGTGCTCAAGCGGGTGCAGATGCCTGCCAAGACCGACCCTGCACCGATGCGGGTCCCCGTCGCCCTGCGCGAGGACGGGGCAGTCCACTACCGCGACTACCGCAGCGTTCCGCACGGGCTCACCCTCGGTGCCACCGAGTCGGGCAAGTCTGTCTATCAGCGCAACCTGGTGGCCGGCCTCGCGCCCATGAACGTCGCGCTGGTCGGTATCGACTGCAAGCAGGGCGTCGAGCTCTTCCCGCTGGCCCGCCGCTTCTCCGCACTCGCCGACAACCCCGACACGGCCCTTGACCTGCTCGACGCTCTCGTGACGCATATGGAGGACGTCTATCAACTGATCCGGGCTGAGCAGCGGATCACGGTGAACGTGCCGGACGCGGAGATCGCCGCTGACATCTGGGACCTGCCCGACCACCTGCGACCAGTCCCGGTCGTGGTCCTGGTGGACGAGGTCGCCGAACTTGCCCTCTTCGCGTCCAAGGACGAGGAGAAGCGCCGCGACCGGATCATCACCGCTCTGGTCCGGCTCGCCCAACTCGGCCGTGCTGCCGGGATCTACCTGGAGATCTGCGGACAGCGCTTCGGCTCCGAACTCGGCAAGGGCATCACCATGCTCCGCGCCCAGCTCACCGGCCGCACCGCACACCGCGTCAACGACGAATCCTCCGCCAACATGGCCTTCGGCGACATCGCCCCGGACGCCGTCCTGGCCGCCATCCAGATCCCTACCGAGACTCCCGGCATCGCCGTCACCGGCGACTCCTCCGGCGGCTGGGCCCGCATCCGCGCCCCACACACCTCGCTGCGCCAGGCCGTGAACATCTGCAACCGGTACGCCGACCGCACCCCGGACCTGCCCGTCCTTGCAGCCTTCCGGCCAGTCGTCGGCTCCCTGGCCCCGGCCTCCGAGCCGCTTGCCAACACCGCCCCCGCCACCGCCTGACTCCGTCCCACACCCCGGTTGGCGCGACCGCATCGCGCCAAGTCCCTACCCGCTCCATGCCTCACGACAGGAAGGAACGCCCGTGTTCTGCGAGCACTGTGGCGACACCGACGGCACCGAAACCGGCGTCGACCACGACGAGCGAGACTGCCCCTGGTCCGACACCGACGGCGGCCCCGTCACCATCGACGCCGCCGAGCTGGCCCACACTCTGTGGGCCACGACGGACGGCTCTCCCGCCCTGCGCGCCGCGATTGGCCTTCTCAACGACCACGGCCTGTGGATCAAGCGGCTCGCCGAGCGGGCCGGCCTGCTCCTCATCGACTACTCCGGCCCCGCACCTGAGGCTTACGGCATCGACTGGCCCAAGGTCGTCGAGGCCCTGGACGCCAAGGACCTGCCCGCCTCCAGCGGGGAGCTGCGCATCCTGTTCATCGCCGCGTCCCTGGCCGACACCGCCGCCCGCATCCCGCTCGGCGACGCCGTCAGCGGCCTCGACACAACCAACCTCGCCCTGGTCCTGCAGGCCATAGCGGTGGCCAATGGCCGCCCCGTGGTGCGGTGACCGCCATGGCCTCGCGACTTCGGATCGATGCCGTCCTGGTCCAGGCCGTCATCGCCGGTGCCCTGTCCTTCGCCCACCTGCACGACCTTGCTGCCGCCGCTGGGCAGGACGGCTGGAAGGCGTGGGCCTACCCCATCTCGGTGGACCTGCTCCTGGTTGCTGCCTGGCGACGCCTGCGCAGTGAGGGCCCGTCCCGGCTGGCCTGGTGCTGGTTCCTGATCGCCTTATTCGCCTCGCTCGGGGCCAACGTCGCTACCGCCGGATTCCTCGACCTTGCCCACCCGCCGGCCTGGCTGCGGTTCGGCATCGCGGGATGGCCCGCCCTCGCCTTCCTCGGTGGCACCCTCCTTGCCCACTCGCACTCCGTCCAGACGCCGGAGCCAGTTGCGCCGGCACCCGCTGCGCCGGAGCCCACTCCAGAAGTCGAGCAGGAAGTCGCCCCCGATCCGCGACCGGAGCCCGAGCCCATTGCCGCGGCTGCCGAGGACACCCCGGCACTCGCCCCCGCCCCCGCCGTCCCGGCCGGTACGCCGGTCCCGGCCGCGCTGGTCGACCACGCCCGCAAGCTCGCCGACGACCACCACGCCCGCACCGGAGCCCGGATCGACACCGACACCCTGCGCGCCCGACTCGGCGTCCCACCGCAGCTCGCCGAGACCATCGCCGCCCAACTCGCCTGAAGAGAAAGGAGAACCGCCGCCATGCCCGCTCGTGACCACTTCCACTCCGTGATGCGGATCGGTCCAGTGCAGATCGGCACACACCGCGACCGCCACGGCCACACCAAACACGCCGCCGTCTGCAGCGCTGACCGCTGCGGCTGGTCCGCCGACTACTCCAGCCAGAGCGCCGCCCAGCTCGCCGCCCGCACCCACCGCTGCACCGCCCGATAGGAGAGCGGCCCCATGGATGTCCCGCTCTGGTTCGCCCTGATCATCGTCGGCTGGCTCGGCGTCAAGCTCATCCGTCCGCCCCTCTGGCTCGTCGCGGTCCTCCTGCTCGGCGGCTACCTCCTCGCCGACAGCCTGCTCGCCCCCGCCATCGACACCGCCATCAAGTAACCACCCTCGAAAGGAGATCCACCATGCTCAAGCCCAAGGTCCCCACCATGCCCCAGCCCACCGGCCGCATAACCCCGCCGACCGTCGTCGAGCCGACCGCCATGGTCCAGCAGGAGCACGCCCCGCAGAGCTCCATGCCTCTGGTCGCGCCGACCGCTGCGGCCAGGCCCACCGTGCAGTTCACGCCCGGCGCCGTTATCGCACTCGTGGGTGGTGGGGCGGCCGTCGTCCTGGTCGTCGGCGCGGTCCTGGTCTCGATGCTCCTCGCGGTCGCCATCACCGGCGCATCCGTCGCCATCTGCGCCCTGGTCATCCGCTCGCTCATCGCCTCCGAAGGCCAGCACCGCTGACCGGCCTCCGGGCGGTGCCACAAGCCGCCAAGCATCGCCGCCGCCCGGACGGCCCACGCAACCCTTCCAACCGCATCGAAGGAGAACCGTGGACACCCAAGCGCTCGCCCTCGCGTTACCGCTCATCGGCTGGGCCTCGCACACCGCCCTGCTCACCCACCGGCTCGCCACCGCCCGCCGGGACCCGCTCACCGGCCTGCGCACCCGCGCCGGATGGACCGCCCTCGCCGAACGCATCATCCGCCGGCACCGGGACGCCGTCGTCCTCCTGCTCGACCTCGACGACTTCAAGAACCTCAACGACACCCAGGGCCACGCCGCCGGGGACGTCGCCCTGGCCGTCACCGCCGAACGCCTCGCCACTTGGTGCGGCCGTCACGGCATCGCCGGTCGCCTCGGGGGAGACGAGTTCGTCGCCATCGCCCGCCAGGCCCCGGACGACCTCGACAGCCTCCACCGCGCCCTGCGCCAGCCCGTGGCCTACGCCGGACGTCGACTCCCGGTCTCCGTATCCGTCGGCTCCTGCCACGTAAAAGACCTGCCGGTCCGCAGTCTCTCCGACGCGCTCGCCACCGCCGACTCCGCGATGTACACGGACAAAGGAAAGGCCGGTCGACGCGGCACCCGTCCGCACTCCCGCTGATCCAGCACTGACCGGCCTCCGGACGGCGCACAAGCCGCCAAGCATCGCCGCCGCCCGGACGGTCCGGCCCCTTCCAACCGCAATCGAAAGGACCACCATCATGACCCAGCACAGCCCTGCCCCGATGCGCATCTGCCCGGACTGCGACGGCTTCCCTGCCGTCGCCATCGACACCGGGACGCTCCTCGAAGACGGCACCCGCGCCACCCTCCTGGTCACCTGCCGCCGCTGCCGGGGCACCGGCTCGACCCGCACCGCGGCTCCGGCCCCGGTCGCCCAGCGGGAGCACGCGTGACGGACTCGATCCTCGCGGGCCTGGACCCGGCCACCCTCGGCGATCTGCTGCGGGTGGCCGGGTCCACCGGCTTCGACCGCTGGCAAGACCAGATACGCCGCACCGGTGGCTGCTCCAACCCCATCCACCTGTCCGGCTGGACCCTCACCAAGGACAAGACCACCGGCGAGACCCTGCACCGCTACTCCACCAGCACCGAGCCCGGCGGACGGCTCCGCGTCGCCTGCGGCAACCGTCGCGCCTCCCGTTGCCCGACCTGCGCCTGGACCTACTCCGCCGACACCTACCACCTGATCCGTGCCGGACTCGCGGGCGACCAGGACAAGGACGTCCCCGCCACCGTCCGCGACCATCCCCGCGTCTTCGCCACGCTCACCGCCCCGTCCTTCGGCCCGGTCCACAACCGTCCCGACTCCGGCCGCTGCCGCTGCGGCACCGCACACGGCCCCGACGACGATGCCCTCGGCACCCCGCTCGATCCCGACTCGTACGACTACGCGGGCGCGGTCCTCTTCAACAACCACGCCGGGAACCTGTGGCAGCGCTTCACCAACCGCCTCCGCCGCGAGATGGCCGCCCGCGCCGGCCTCACCCAACGCGAACTCAAAGAAACGGCACGGGTTTCGTACGGCAAGGTCGCCGAGTTCCAGAAGCGCGGGGCCGTCCACTTCCATGCCGTCGTACGCCTCGACGGTCCGGACGGGGCCGACAGCCCGCCGCCCTCGTGGGCCTCCGTGCAGCTGCTCAGCGACTCCATCCGCGCGGCCGCTGGGCACTCGTACACGACCATCACCGTCCCGGCTGCCGCCGGCCAACCCGCCCGTCCGCTCCGCTGGGGCACCCAGCTCGACATCCGCCCCATCCGCGCCTTCGATGCCGGTACCGACATCACCGAACAGGCCGTCGCCTCCTACGTCGCCAAGTACGCGACCAAGGCCGCCGAGACGACAGGCACCGTCGACCGCCGCGTCGGCAACCGCGAGGCCCTAGTCCTCCTCGACGTGCCCGACCACCCGCGCCGCCTCATCGAAGCCTGCTTCGACCTCGATCCGCTCTACCCCGACCGGCGGCTGAGGGCCTGGGCTCACATGCTCGGCTTCCGCGGCCACTTCTCCTCCAAGTCCCGCCGCTACTCCACCACCCTCGGCGCACTCCGCCAGATCCGCGCCGACTACCGCGCCGCCCAGCAACGCGAAGAACTCGGCCTGCCCGACCCGGACCAAGACCCGACCGTCCTCGTCCTCGCCGACTGGCAGTACGCCGGACAGGGCCACAGTCCCGGCGAGTCCGTGCTCGCCGCCTCGATCGCCAGAGACCTGCAACTCAACCGAGAGACCGCCCGCGAAGCACTGCTGACAGAGGAGGGGATGTGAGGTGACGGCGACCCTTCGCACGCGAGGAATGCTGACCCTCGCTGAAGTCTGCGAGGAACTTCAGATCTCGCGCTCGACCTTCTACGACTGGCGACAGAAGCACCGTGCGCCGCGCTGTATCAAGCTCCCAAACGGTGACTTGCGGGTCCGTCGGGGCGATCTGGACAACTGGCTCGACGACCGCGAGGACGGTGCCTGATGGAGACCAGTTATGACGTCAGGATCTACAAGATCCTCACCTATAGAGGGAGCCGTAAGACCTCTTACACCGTGCGCTGGATGGTGGCGGGCAAAGCGTTCCGAGAGCCCTTCGGGACCTCGGCCCTGGCGGACTCCTTCCGCTCCGAGCTGGTGTCTGCGGCCCGCCGTGGCGAGGCCTTCAGCCTGACTACTGGCCGTCCCATCTCCCACCAGTCCGGTGCCGGCGCCGTCAGCTGGTACGACTTCGCGATTCAGTTCACAGACGCTCAATGGCGACGGACGTCCGGCAACAACCGTAAGAACGTGGCCAAGGCGCTCATGACGACGACGATCGCACTGTTGCGCGCACCGTTACCGAGCCGGTTCGCGGCGATCGATGTCCGGACCGCCTTGCGGGAGTTTGCCTTCAATACCCGGCGTCGGAATGAGGCTCCGCAGGAGGTGACGGCAATCCTGAGGTGGGTGGAGCGCAACACGTTGACGATGGCGGCCTGGGAGGATCCGCAACAGGTGGAAGAGGTGCTGCATGCCTTGGACTCCAGACTGGATGGCACAGCCGCTGCAGCCTCCTCGTCGAAGCGACACCGCAGGATTCTGAACGTCGCCATGGAGTACGCGGTGAAGAACCGCGTACTCCGCTCCAACCCTCTGCCGAAGGGGCGGGGGACCACCCCCAAGACCTCGTCCGCAGTGGACAAGCGGTCCCTCATCAACCCGACCCATGCCGCGGGTCTGCTCGGGTGGATATGGCGTCGTTCTCGTGGTGGCCGGCGGCTGCACGCGTTCTTCGCCACCATCTACTACACCGGTCCACGGCCCGAAGAAGTCGTCGCCATGCGGGTCCTGGACGCGCGGTTGCCGGGAGAGCACGACGACGACCAGTGGGGCGAGCTGCTCTTCCATACGGCTCAGCCGGAGGTCGGCAAGCAGTGGACCGACACCGGGGAGGTCCACGAAAAGCGCGGGCTGAAGGGAAGGGCCACGGACGACACCCGCGTCGTGCCGTGTCGACCGGCACTCACAAAGATCCTTCGTGAACACATTGCGACGGAGAAACTCAAGCCTGGTGATCTGCTCTTCCCGGGGGAGAACGGTGGTCTGCTCTCCGGGTCGGTCTTCCGGCGGGCCTGGCGGACCGCGCGCAAGGAAGTCCTCGCGCCGGAGGAGTTCGCCTCGCCGCTCGGCAAGCGGGTCTACGACCTGCGACACACCTGCCTGACGACATGGCTCAACAACGGGGTCCCGCCGGCGCAGGTGGCCGAATGGGCGGGTAACAGTGTGCCGGTGCTGCTAGCCACGTACGCCCGGTCCATCTCCGGACAGCTCAAGGATCACCAGAGGCGCATCGAGTCGAGCGGTGACCTCCCCGACCTGATGGCAGAGGGCTGAGCCCACCGGGAAAACTTCGACACGTATTCGACAGAGCCACCCGCAGAAACCCGGTGACAGCCGGACAGCGCCGGACCCTCCCCGCCGTGACCTGGGGTCGGTCCGGCTCTTATGCGTTCGCTACGCGGCCCTCGCTACGGTGCGGTGACCTGCCAAAAAGGCCCTCCCGAGGGAGGGCCTGGCTTGGTGCGGACAGTGTGCCCCCGGCAGGACTCGAACCTGCGGCCAAGCGCTTAGAAGGCGCCTGCTCTATCCACTGAGCTACGGGGGCCGGGTGGTGGCCTCGGCGGCCTGGAGCCCTGGGACCGGGCCGGTCCGTGACCTTGCCGGGACAAGGATAGGGCTCCGATCGCCTGGACCCGGTTGCTTCACCTGCGTGGCACGATGTGGAGGTTCGGTGAAGCGAACCGATAATCGCAGGTGGGTGCGGATCTTGCACTGCTTTTGACGCCTGGCGCCCCGGGTGTTGTGCACTCGTTATGCCTGCGCCCCACTCGTCCCCTCTGTCCCGACGGCGTAACCGGCGCGCAGAGGCGGCTATACGCTTCAAAATGGCGCCAAAATTGGGCATTCTTCGCATGTGGTAACCATGGACGTACGGCCTCAGCTCATCGACGCACTTTCCGCCCTGCGCGACCGTGTCGCTGCCGTGCGTCTGCCACTCCCACTTCCTGGGGCGGCACGTGCCCGTCAGACCAGGGTTGAGCTGCTCGCACAGCTCGACGACTACCTGCTTCCCCGGCTCAAGGATCCTGAAGCGCCGCTGCTCGCGGTCGTCGGTGGATCCACCGGGGCCGGGAAGTCGACGCTCGTCAACTCGCTCGTGGGGCGACGGGTCAGCGAGGCCGGGGTGCTGCGGCCGACCACCCGGACCCCTGTCCTTGTCTGCCATCCGGATGATCATCACTGGTTCGCCGGGGTACGCGTACTGCCGCAACTGACCCGGATCTGGCTGCCCCCGGAGGAGTCCGCGGATCCCGGCCTCCGCGACGACCGCGACGGGCTCGGCGACGGCGAGCAGGAGGACGGGACCGCGCTGCGGATCGAGACCGCCGCGAGTCTGCCGCGCGGACTCGCGCTGCTCGACGCCCCGGACATCGACTCGCTCGTCGTACGGAACCGGGTGCTGGCAGCCGAACTCGTCTGCGCCGCCGACATCTGGGTCATGGTCACCACCGCTTCCCGGTACGCCGACGCGGTGCCGTGGCAGATGCTACGTACGGCAAAGGAGTACGACGCCTCCCTCGTCATCGTGCTCGACCGGGTTCCGCACCAGGTGATCGCCGAAGTGTCGCGGCAGTACGGAGCGCTGCTCACCAGGGCGGGTCTCGGCGAAGTGCCCCGCTTCACCATCCCGGAACTGCCCGAGTCGGCGGGCGGCGGCAGTGGGCTGCTGCCCACCACCGCGGTCGCACCGCTGCGCTCCTGGCTCGGCCACCGCGTGCACGATCCGGCGGCCCGCCAGCAGGCCGTGGGGCGTACCGCGACCGGGGTCATCGACTCGCTGGACGTACGCATGCCGGAGCTGGCCGGGGCCGTCGCCGCGCAGTACGCCGCGGCCGTGCGGCTCACCGGCGTGGTCGAGGACGCGTACCGGAAGGAGGGCGCCCGGGTGCAGCGGCGGCTGCAGAACGGTGGTGTGCTCGCCGGGGACGCCCGCACCCGGTGGCGCGGATACCCGCTCTACAGCTCCTCCGAGGAACTTCTCGACGCACTGGTGGAGAGCCTGGCCGCACTCCTGCAGTGCGCCGTCGCCGCAGCCGACGAGCAGATCCGCACGACCTGGCACCACGAGCCGGCAGCCGGTGTCCTCGGGTCCGAGGCCGCCGTCCGTCAGGCCGGGGGGTGGGGGCCGGCCGACGACATCCGGGGCCGGATCGCCATGGCCGTACGACGGTGGCGGCGGGTGCTGGAGGAACTGGCCGAGGAAGAGGTGCGCCACCTGGAACGCAACGCCGCACCCGACGCCGAGACGGTTGCCGCACTGCTGGCCGCCGCGCTGCTCGGCGGACGCCGTGCCCGCAGCGCCGGGGAGCAGCTCGCCGAACGCATCGGCGTCCAGGGGGCCCTGCGACTGCGCGACAAGGGCGGCGCGCTGCTGACCACCTATCTCGACCGGGTGCTGAACGGCGAGCGTGACCGGCGGCTCGCGCCGCTCGACGCGCTCGATGTGACCCCGGAGCCGCAGGCAGAACTGATTGCCGCGCTGTCCGTACTGCAGAAGGAGAGGTGGCAGCGTTGACTGTCGTCACTGACCAGGACCACAGCCAGGAGCAGGGCCGGGTGCGGGACCCGGGCCCGGACCCGGACCGGGACGTGGACCGCGAGCCCGGGCAGGGCCGGACTGCGGAAGTCGCGATCCGCAACGTCCCCGAGCCCGCCGGGCGCTGGGACGACGGGCTCATTGCCCGGCGTGCCGCTGCCGCCTCCAAGGAACCCTCCGGGAATTCCGATCCCGATCCCGGCCGTGAGGCCGCCTCCGACGACGTACGGCCCCAGGTCGAGGCGTACGTACCGTCCGGCAGCCCGCTCGGGCCGCGGCTCGACGCGCTGCGTGAGCTCGTCGGGCTGTCCAGGGCCCGGCTCGACCAAGCCACCCTCGCCGAGGCGGGGCGCGTACTCGACGAGGCTGCCGCCCGGCAGCGGCTCTCCTCCCGGCACACCGTCGTCGCCATTGCCGGTGCGTCGGGCAGCGGCAAGTCGACCCTCTTCAATTCCCTCGCGGGCACGCAGATCTCCGACACCGGGCTGCGACGGCCGACCACCGCCGCGCCCATCGCCTGCTCCTGGACCGACGGCGCCGCCGGGCTGCTGGACCGGCTCGCCATTCCCGGGCGGCTCAGGCGCAGGCCGTACCAGGGCGGCACGGAAGCGGACGAGGCGCTTCAGGGGCTCGTTCTCGTCGATCTGCCCGACCACGACTCGGCGGCGACCGGGCACCGCGAGCAGGTGGACCGGGTGCTTACGCTGGTCGACGCGGTGATCTGGGTCGTGGATCCGGAGAAGTACGCGGACGCGGCTCTGCACGAGCGCTATCTGCGGCCGCTGGCCGGGCACGCGGAGGTCACGTTCGTCGTTCTCAACCAGGTGGACCGGCTGCCCGGCGACGCCGCCGACCAGGTTCTCGACGACCTGCGCCGGCTGCTCGACGAGGACGGCATGGCGCTCGGCGAGCACGGCGAACCGGGCGCCACCGTGTTGTCCCTGTCGGCTCTCACCGGCGACGGGGTGGGCGAACTGCGTGAGCTGCTCGGCCGGTTCGTCCAGGAGCGCACGGCCGCGGCGCACCGGCTCTCCGCCGATGTGGACGCCGTCGCCGCCAGACTGCGGCCGGCGTACGTCGCCGAGGGGCGGCCGGGGCTCGGGGAGCGTGCCCGTGAGGAGTTCGCCGACCGGCTGGCCGAGGCCGTCGGCGCGGCCGCGGCAGGTCAGGCCGCCGAGCGTGAGTGGCGCAGGAACGCGGGGCGGGCCTGCGGGACGCCCTGGCTGCGGCTGTGGCGCTGGTACGAGTCCACCAGGCAGCCGGGAACCATGGACTGGGCAGCAGCGCTGCCCGCGCCGCCGGAGGAGCAGCTGACCGCCCGGCAACGCGTCGAGCAGGCGGTCCGCACGGTGGCGGACGCCGCCGCCGACGGGCTGCCCGGCCCCTGGGCGCAGGCGGTCCGCGAGGCCGCGATGAACGGGGCGGAGGGGTTGCCGGAGGCGCTGGACGAACTGGCGCAGAAGAGCGGCACGGCGGCGGAGGGCCAGGGCAGGGACGTGGGGGAGGGTGAGCGTGCGGGCGAGGATGCGGGGCCCGGCGCGGCGCCCGTCGACGCCGACGGCGGGGCTGCGGTCGCTGCCGCGATGGCCGGTGGATCCGGTGGGGCACACAGCGGGCGGGTGGCCGGCAGGCCGCCGCGGCCCGCGTGGTGGCCCGCCGCCGTACTGGCACAGGTCTCCATGACGCTGCTGCAGATCTTCGGTGGTCTTTGGCTGATCGGCCAGATCGCCGGCGTGGTCGAACCGGGGCTGCTCACCGCCGCATCGGTGATGATGGCCGGCATCGTCGGCGGGCCGCTGGTCGAGTGGTCGTGTGCGGCCGCCGCGCGTGGGCCCGCACGTCGGTACGGGCAGGAGGCCGAGCGGCGGCTGCGCGAGGCGGCGGCGGCCTGCGGCCGGGCGCGGGTACTCGATCCGGTGGCGGCCGAACTGGTGCGGTACCGCGAGGTTCGGGAGCGGTTCGTGGCGGTGACGGAGTTTTCCACAAACGGCCGGTAGTCCACAGCCTCCAGCAGGATCCCCGCCTCCCCTTCAGCATGAGATCAGTGACCGCGCGGCAGCGGTCACGGGTGACGAAGGGGAGGCGGAGGCATGAACGAGACCGTGGTGACACTGGTGGGCAACGCGGCGACCGGGGTGGAGTTCCGGGAGACCGCGACCGGCGGAATGGCGCGATTCCGCTTCGCTGTGACGGCCCGCCGCTGGGACCGGGAGAAGCAGTTCTGGACGGACGGGCACACCAGCTTCTACACCGTGTGGGCGTGGCGCACGCTGGCCTCGAATCTCGCGGGTTCGGTCGCTGTGGGAGAACCACTGGTCGTGCACGGTCGGTTGAAGGTGCGCGAGGAGGAACGGGACGGGCAGCGCCGGACGTTCGTGGACATCGAGGCGCTGGCGGTCGGACACGATCTGACACGGGGGACGGCGGCGTTCCGGCGGGTGGTGCGGGGTGATCCGACGCTGACGGCCGGACCGGGAAGGCGGGGCGGTCCGGCGGGGGAAGGGGGAGAGGGGGAGACCGACGGGTTCGGGGGGCCGGTCGAGCGGGGGGAGCCCGTTGCGCGGTCCGCGAAGCGGGCGCAGGGGGAGCGGAGGGTGCAGGGCGAGCGGGGCGCGCGGCGTGGACCGACGGTACGTCAGGAACAGATCCCGGAGCTGGCGTCTGCGCTGTGACCGGGCCTGTGTGCACGGTAGTTATCGGCGATAACGATTCCGAGTCGGAATGGTTGTGTGACGGTATGACGGGGGAATACGCATCGCCGCTTCCTTAGGATCTCCCAGTACTCACAGGGCACTTGAGTCGGCTGGCGGGAGAAACCCCACACGCGCACCAAGCGCGAGGATCCCGCCCGGAGGGGACATCCGTGTTTTCTGCTTCTTCAGCGACCGCTTCAGCATCCACTGCGGGGACGAATCCCCCACGGAGACCGGGCATATCCCGGTTGGCCGCATCGGCGGTGGCATCCGGGCTCGTCATAGCCGCCGCTCTCGTCGGTGCAGGCAGCGCGGCCGCCGACGAGGCGCCCCAGCACCAGGGCGGCGCGACCGCCGTCCTGGACGGGTTGAAGACCTATGACCGGGCCGTGCTCCACACGGACGGCAAGGAGCAGGAGCTGGCCGCCGGGCTCTTCGAGATGACCGTCGACGGCGGCGGCAAGCTCAAGACGTACTGCATCGACATTCACAACCCCACCCAGGACCAGGCGAAGTACCTGGAGACCCCCTGGAACCAGACGTCGCTCGGCGCCAACAAGAACGCGGGCAGGATCCGCTGGATCCTGCAGCACTCCTACCCGCAGATCGACGACCTCGCGGCGCTCGCCGAACAGGCCGGCACCGGGCCGCTGACCGAGCAGACCGCGGCGGCGGGCACCCAGGTCGCCATCTGGCGCTACTCGGACAACGCCGATGTCGACGCCTCCGACCAGCAGGCCGAGAAGCTCGCCGACTGGCTGGGAGAGCACGCCGAGGACGTCGCCGAGCCCAAGGCGTCCCTCGCCCTGGACCCGGCGGCGGTCTCCGGCCTGTCCGGTGAGCGGCTCGGGCCGGTCACCGTCCACACCGACGCAGGCCAGGTCTCGGTGACTCCGCCCGCCGACTCCGCCAGCGGCGTCAAGGTCACCGACAAGAGCGGCAAGCCCGTCACGGCCGCCGTCAACGGCGCCGAGCTCTACTTCGACGTCCCGGCGGGTGCCGCCGACGGCACCGCCTCGCTGACCGTGCAGGCCACCACCTCGGTGCCGGTCGGCCGGGCCTTCGCCGGGGTGACCAAGAGCCAGACCCAGATCCTGGCCGGCTCCAGCGAGTCCACGGTCTCCGCGACCGCCACCGCGACCTGGGCCAAGAAGGGCGCAATCCCCGCGATCACGGCGAAGAAGAACTGCGCCAAGGGCGGCGTGGACGTCACCGCGAGCAACGAGGGCGACGAGGCGTTCACCTTCGAGCTGGCCGGTGCCGAGCACACCGTCGAGGCCGGACAGTCGGAGACGGTGACCGTCCCGGTCGCCGAGGACCAGGCGTACGACTTCACGATCACCGGTCCCGGCGGGTTCACCAAGACGTTCAAGGGCGTCCTGGACTGCAAGACCACCGGCAGCGGTACCGGCGGCCTCGACACCCAGACCGCCGACCAGCCCGCCCCGGCCACGGCCGGCGGCAGCTCGGCCGGGACCGGTGGCGACCTCGCCGAGACCGGCAGCTCCAACGCCACGCCGATCATCGCGGGCATCGCCATCGCACTCGTCGTCATCGGCGGCGGCGCGGTCTTCCTCCTCCGTAAGCGGAAGACGCAGTCCGCGGGGCAGTCGACCGAGGGATAAGCGGAACGTGACACCGAGCAGCACATTGTCACGATGTGCTGCTGACAGCCCCGGTACGCCCACGCGTACCGGGGCTGTCGCGTCACCGAATGCCCCTCGAGGAAGCAACGCGGGCAGCAGAAGGGTGCGTTTTGAAAGTGCTGGTCACAGCCACTCGTTAATGGCCAGGACCCACTTGGAACGCACCCTGGCTAGTCCTGCGGCTGGACTCCGCCCTTGTCCACCACGGACCGCTTCAGTACGGCGTCGGCGCCGAGCAGGGCGCCCTTCTCGCCGATCTCCGTGTCCTTCGTCAGGAAGGTGCGCGAGCCCAGGAAGGAGAGCCCCTTCGGGTTGAAGACCCATTCCGAGCGGGTGGCGTACCGGGTGTCCTCACGGGCGATGCCCACCCCGTGGCGGCCCAGCGCGTCCACCGCGTTCGGGGCCTCGGTCACCCCGGGGATCAGCGCCGCGGCCTTGTACAGCGCGGCGGCGGTCTCGGGCGGCAGCACGGTCTCTCCGATCAGGTACCCGATCTGCTCGAACACCGCCTGGGCGTGCTCCTGGCCCTCGTGTTTCGGGGTGAGGGCGGTGAGGTGTTCGAGCAGCTTCTGCGGGTCGGTGGGCAGGGCGGCCAGCCAGCGGTAGGTGGGCCGGTTCAGGCCCTCGCGGGTGCCGTCGGTGTCCCCCAACTCGGCGTTGATGGGGAGGGTGTCCCCGTCCTCGCGGATGTAGCCGAGCTTCTTGAGTGGGCCGGGCTTCTGGGCGTACCAGATCTCCCGTTCCTTCAGCGGTTCCGTCACCAGCTTCCCGCTGGTGAGGTCGCTGTCCTGGACCTGGCTGCGCACATAGACGAACTGGTCGTCGCCGACCGGTCCGGCGTCGCTCTTCGCCGCCGCGTCCGAGATCCGGTGCAGCACCAGGGCGACCGGCTGGGCGTTCCCGGCGCGCGCCGAGGCGCTGTCGTCCGCCTGTGCCGCCCCCGGTCCGGCCGCCGGGTCGCCGCCGCCCTGCGCGGTGTAGCCCACGATCAGCGCACCGGCCAGGGCCAGCGCCGTGACCGGGGCCAGGAAGGACGGGCGCAGGAGGCGCGGGCGGGCGGGGCGGTCGGCACGGGCCGCGCGCTCCCGGCCCCGACCCCGGTCCTGGGCTCGGCTCTCGGAGCGGTTGGCGTCATCGTCGATCAGGTTCATCAGGCGTTCCCTGTGGTGCTCGTGGCGGCCCGGCGGAAGGTCGAATCCGGTGGCGGGCGGCAGCAGCCGCGCCAGCTCGGCGCGCTCGTCCCGGCCGTCGTCGGTACCCGTCGTCGCGGTCATCGCGATCCCCCCTCGTTGGGCAGGGCGACGAATGCCGCCCTGCCTCCTACCTCTCCGCGACCCCCGCCGGGTTCCCGCCCGGTTTCCCGCCGCCCCTCCGAAAGCCGATCCTCCGCGAGCCGTTCGCCCGCCAGCGAGCGCAGCCGGGCCCGGGCGCGGGAGAGCCGGGAGCGTACGGTGCCGACCGGGACGTCCAGCGCGGCCGCCGCCTGGGCGTAGTCCAGCCCGGCCCACACGCAGAGCGCGAGCACCTCGCGCTCTGGCTGCCGGAGCCGGTCGAGCACCTCGCGTACGGCCGCCAGTTCGCGCTGGTGGTCCAGGCGTTCGGCGGAGGCCTCGGCGAAGTCCTCGGTCTCCTTCGGCTTCGGCTGCCGGGCCAGGAACGCGAGGCGGCGGCCGACCCCGCGCCGGTGGTTGCGCGCCCTGTTGGTGGCGATGCCGAGGAGCCAGGGGCCCAGCGGACCGCCCTCCGGATCGACCTGCTCGCGGGTGCGCCAGGCGACGAGGAAGGTCTCCGACATGACGTCCTCGGCGGCCGAGAGGTCGCCGGTGAGGCGGCAGGCGTGCTGGTAGACGGTCCTGGCGTACCGGTCGTAGAGGTCCGCGAAGGCCTCCCGGTCGCCCGCGCGGATCCGTTCCCGTGCGCCGGGGTCAGCAGGTGCCCTCAGGCCATCCGGCGCGGCCCGGTCGCCCGAGTCGCCCGGTGGTTGCGCCGGTCGCGCCGGCTGTTCGATGTGCTCCACGCCTGTTACCTCTCCGCGACCCGCACCGGGTTCCCGTGGCCCGCGTCACAGGGGCGGGGGACAGCGTGGACCGACGACGACCTGCAGTGACCGATCCTCCGGGTTCGATCGTCCGTGTCGCCCTGATCAAGGGGCTCCGAGGTTCCAGTTTCCGTCCTGGGGTGGACGTCAGGCAAGATGGGGTGTATCTGCCCACACATCGATTGCCGGACGGTTTCTCTTGGCTGAGTACATCTACACGATGCGCAAGACGCGCAAGGCGCACGGCGACAAGGTGATCCTTGACGACGTCACGCTGAGCTTCCTGCCCGGCGCCAAGATCGGTGTGGTGGGCCCCAACGGCGCCGGTAAGTCCACGGTGCTGAAGATCATGGCCGGGCTGGAGCAGCCGTCCAACGGTGACGCGTTCCTGTCGCCCGGGTTCAGCGTCGGCATCCTCATGCAGGAGCCGCTGCTCGACGAGTCGAAGACCGTGCTGGAGAACGTCCAGGCCGGCGCCGCCGAGATCATGGGCAAGCTCACGCGCTTCAACGAGGTCGCCGAGCTCATGGCGACCGACTACTCGGACGCGCTCATGGACGAGATGGGCAAGCTCCAGGAGGACCTGGACCACGCCAACGCCTGGGACCTGGACGCGCAGTTGGAGCAGGCCATGGACGCGCTGGGCTGCCCGCCCGGCGACTGGCCCGTCGTCAACCTCTCCGGTGGCGAGAAGCGCCGTGTCGCGCTCTGCAAGCTGCTGATCGAGGCCCCGGACCTGCTGCTCCTCGACGAGCCCACCAACCACCTCGACGCCGAGTCGGTGAACTGGCTGGAGCAGCACCTCTCGAAGTACGCGGGCGCCGTCGTCGCCGTCACGCACGACCGGTACTTCCTCAACAACGTCGCCGAGTGGATCCTCGAGCTGGACCGCGGCCGGGCCATTCCGTACGAGGGCAACTACTCCACGTACCTCGACAAGAAGGCCTCCCGCCTCAAGGTCGAGGGCCGCAAGGACGAGAAGCGCGCCAAGCGGCTCAAGGAAGAGCTGGAGTGGGTCCGCTCCAACGCCAAGGGCCGGCAGACCAAGTCCAAGGCACGTCTCGCCCGGTACGAGGAGATGGCGGCCGAGGCGGACAAGATGCGGAAGCTGGACTTCGAGGAGATCCAGATTCCGCCGGGCCCGCGGCTCGGTTCCATCGTCGTCGAGGTCAACAACCTCTCGAAGGCCTTCGGCGACAAGGTCCTCATCGACGACCTGTCGTTCACGCTGCCGCGCAACGGCATCGTCGGCGTCATCGGTCCGAACGGTGCGGGCAAGACCACGCTGTTCAAGATGATCCAGGGCCTGGAGACGCCGGACAGCGGCGCCATCAAGGTCGGCGAGACCGTCAAGATCTCCTATGTCGACCAGAGCCGCGCCAACATCGACCCCAAGAAGACCCTCTGGGCGGTCGTGTCGGACGAGCTCGACTACATCAACGTCGGCCACGTCGAGATGCCGTCGCGGGCGTACGTCTCCGCGTTCGGCTTCAAGGGTCCGGACCAGCAGAAGCCGGCCGGTGTCCTCTCCGGTGGTGAGCGCAACCGCCTCAACCTGGCGCTGACGCTCAAGGAGGGCGGCAACCTGCTGCTCCTCGACGAGCCCACCAACGACCTCGACGTCGAGACCCTGTCCTCGTTGGAGAACGCGCTCCTGGAGTTCCCGGGCGCCGCAGTGGTCATCTCCCACGACCGCTGGTTCCTGGACCGCGTCGCCACGCACATCCTGGCGTACGAGGGCGAGTCCAAGTGGTACTGGTTCGAGGGCAACTTCGAGTCGTACGAGAAGAACAAGGTCGAGCGTCTCGGTGCGGACGCGGCCCGTCCGCACCGCGCCACGTACAAGAAGCTCACGCGAGGCTGATCGTCTTGGCTCGTCATATCTACAACTGCCCGCTGCGCTGGTCGGACATGGATGCCTTCGGCCACGTCAACAACGTGGTCTTCCTCCGCTACCTGGAGGAGGCGCGCATCGACTTCATGTTCCGGCTGGCGCCGGGGGACGGCTCGCCGTCCTTCGCGGGCGGGTCCGTCGTGGCCCGGCACGAGATCGACTACGTGCGCCCGCTGGTCCACCGGCACGCGCCGGTGACCGTCGAGTCGTGGGTCACGAAGATAGGTGCCGCGTCGCTGACGATCTGCTACGAGATCAAGGACCCGGACCAGGTGTACGTGCGGGCCTCGACCGTCGTCGTCCCGTACAACCTGGCCGAGGAGCGGCCGCGGCGGATCTCCGCGGAGGAGAAGCACTTCCTCCAGGAGTACCTGGCCGAGGAGCCCGCCGCCGCATGACGGTTCCCGTGCAGTTGCTGGAGTTCGCGGACACGAGGGAGGCGGCAGATCTTGCCGCCTTCCTCGGCCGGCTGCTCCACTACGACCGGGCAGCCGCCGTCCGGCTGCAGGCGGGCGGCGGCGCGCTGGCCGTGTTCGGCAGGCCGCCGTCGTTCGAGGTCCTCGCCATCCGGACGGCGCGGCTGCGCGGCACGCACGACTTCGACATCACCGTGTCCGCCGGTGAACTCCTCGAATCACTCGACATCGACGGCGGCACCCGCGAGGCACACGGTGCGGGCCTGCCCGCGCCCGTCACCGGGCCGCCGTGGACCGGGGTCCTCCCGCCGCGCGGCGGCTGGCACGAGCAGCCGGGACTGCCCGGCCCCGTCTCCCTGCGCGTCGAGCTGAGCGCCGCGGTGGCGGAGTTCCGTGCCCGCGACGAGGCGCTGCCCGCGGACCGCCGCACCAGGGCGGAACGGGACCTGATCGGCCGCGAGATCTGGTCGCGCACGGTCGGGGACACGGAACTCCCGCTGCGAGCCGTCCACGCCGCCCAGTCCCTCGGCTTCCTCCGCCCGGCCCCGGACTTCCCGGTCGCCCTGCTCGCGTCGGGCCCCTGGCTGCGGCTGCGCACCCCGTTCGGCTCGATCGCGCTGCGCGGTGCGGGCGGCGGCCTCGGCGATCTCGGGGTGTCGGTCGGCGTCCGCTGACGCCGCGTCCGGAGCGGACCCGCGGGAGAGGCGCCCGTTATCCGCGCTGCTGGTCGTCCGGCCACACCCCGATGTGGTCCTGCTCCAGTTCCAGCATCACGCGGTGCTCCATCCCGAGCGTCTCCGTGTACTCGGCGGGCAGTTGCAGCCGCCCCGCGCGGTCGAGCATCGCGTACTCGCGGGCCACCTGGGACTCCTGGCCCGTCGCCGCGTCCACCTCCGTACGGCGCAGCACCTCGGACGACGTACGGCCGTCGCGGATGGCCACCGTACGGCGGACCTCACCCGCCACCGCCTGGTCGTGGGTGACGATCACGATCGTCGTGCCCAGCTCCTCGTTGGCCCGGCGGAACGCGGCGAAAACCTGCTCGCCCGTCGCCGAGTCCAGTTCGCCGGTCGGTTCGTCGGCGAGCAGCACCGAGGGATTGTTGGCGAGCGCGACCGCGATCGCGACCCGCTGCTGCTGGCCGCCGGACATCTGCGGGGGCCGCCGGTCGCGGCAGTCCGCGACATCCAGCATCTGCAGCAGGGACTCGGCGCGCGCGGCGCGTTCGCGGCTCCGGCCGCGGCCGCGGCCGCGCAGCTGCATGGGCAGCGTGACGTTCTGGACGGCGGTGAGGTAGGGGAGCAGGTTGCGGGCGGTCTGCTGCCAGACGAACCCGACGACGTCCCGGCGGTAACGGAGCCGTTCCTTCGGGCCCATCGACAGCAGATCGCAGCCCGCGACCTTCGCCGACCCGGCCGTCGGTACGTCGAGGCCCGCCAGAATGTTCATCAGGGTCGACTTGCCACTGCCGGACGCCCCGACGAGCGCCATCAACTCGCCCTCGGTGACCAGCAGATCGAGGCCCTGGAGGGCTTGGACCTCCACCCCGTCCGCGCTGAAGATGCGCACCAGCCGATCACAGGCGATCAGCGCGTCGTGCCCGTACGAGGGCCGGTCACGGCGTGCGGCGGCCCGCTGTTCGAGCTCCGCCAGAGTGGTCTCGGTCGTCGACGACGTCATCGGGTGTCTCCTGCCCTGAGTTCGGTGATCGATCCACGGCGCCCGGCCCACCAGGCCTGTACGGCTGCCACGGTGGCGGCGAGGGCGACCACGCCGAGTGCCGGCAGCGCCAGGGACCACGGGTCGGCCCGCAGCGGAGCGGTGTCGAGTGCGTCGGAGCCGGGCCCGCTGGACAGCGCCAGCTGTACCAGGTCGACGCCGGGTGCCAGCAGGGCGATCGTCGACCAGCCGACGAGCAGTCCGCCGACGGCGGCCAGCAGCGCCTGCGGCATCGCCTCGAGGCCGAGGAGCCGTCGTCCCTGCCGGAGGGTGAGGCCCATGGTCCGCAGCCGGGCCAGCAGCGCCGTGCGTTCCGGTGCGGTCTGCAGCAGCGACAGCAGTACGGCGAGCAGTGCGTAGCCCGCGCCGGCTGCGATCGCCGCCGCGTAGATCCGCTCGGCGCCCGACTGCATGGGGGTGTCGACGAACGCCGCGCGTTCCTCGGACCGCAGCTGTACGGAGAACGTCGAGCCCGCCCGGTGCGCGGCGGCGCGCAGCGCCTTCGCGTCCGGGGAGCCGCCGGTGACCAGCAGGGTGGTGGTCTGCCGGTGGGTGAGGGACGCGGCGTCGACGATCAGGAAGCCGGCGCTGTCGACGGCCGGTGTGCGCGTCACCGTTCCGACGACGCGCACCTTGAAGTCCCCGGCCTGCGAGTTGATGTCGCGCGGCCGTTCGCCGAGCCGCTCGGCCACGGCCGGTGCGGCGAGGACGGGCAGCACCCGGTCCTTCGACGGCAGCGTGCCCTTTCTGGGCGCCGCTCCGGTGGCCTTCAGCCGGTCTGCGGGGAACGGTCCGAAACCGGTGGCGCGCGCCAGTTTCGCGTACGTCCCCGGATCGACACCGATCAGCGTGGTGCCCTTCGCGTCCTCGATGCCGGCCTCGTTGGACGGGAGCGGAACGCCGTACTCGATCTGGACCGGCGCCACGTCCCGTACACCGCCCGCCTTCCGTACGTCCCGGACCAGCCGGTCCGGCAGCGGCATCGCATCGCCCTCGCCGCTGATCCGGGCGTCCGCACCGGTGGCCCGCACCGCCGCATCGTCCCGGGCGTCCGCGACGCCCGCCAGCACCGAGCCGCCGAACGCCGCCGTCGTCAGCGCGACCAGCAGCGCCAACAGGGCCGGTGCGCCGCTCACCGACGCGCGCCCGGCACGGGCCAGGGCGAGGAAGCCGACCGCGCCGCGCAGCCGTGCGACGGTACGGGAGGCGAGCCGCAGCGGCAGCGGGTACAGGCGGGCGAGGACCAGCGCCGCGATCAGTCCGACCAGCACCGGCGCGGCGCTGATCAGGAAGTCCGTACCGCCGCCCGCAGCCGTACCGCGGCGGCGCAGCGCGGCGACCGCGCCGACGGCCAGCACCAGCACGGTGAGTTCGGCAACCGTGCGCCGCCGCGACGGGCGGGCGGTCATCATGTCGTCGCGGGCGCCGTGCAGCTGCGGCCGGCGGTGAAGGAGCGTCGTACCCAGCGGCAGGGCGACACAGACCAGTACGGCGACGGCGGCGGCCCCGACGACCGCGGGCCACAGCCGGGCCGGGCCGACGGCGGCAACGGCGAGCAGCAGTCCAAGTGCCGCCGCGGGCAGCGCCGTCACCGCGGTCTCCGCGAGCAGCCGCCCGCCGATACCGCGCAACGAGCCGCCGCGTGAGCGCAGCAGGGCCAGTTCGCTGTGGCGGCGGGCGGCGAGCAGGCCGCCCGTCATCAGCAGTACGACGGCGGCGACGGCGCCGATCCCGACGGCGGCGACCGTGACGACCGGGCTGATCGCCGAACGCAACGCGTCGTACCGGTTGAGGACCACGTCCAGATCGGTCGTCAGTGTCGCCGCCGGACCGGCCAGCGCACGGAGCTTCAGCAGCTCCGGGCCGCTCTCCAGAGAAGCCACCCGGGACCGGAGCCGGTCCACCTCGAGCGCGGTGAGCCGGGAGGCGTCCGGTGCGATCCGCCAGTACGGCTCGGGCGCACCGGTCGTGGAGAGCAGCGCGGGCGCCGCGTCCGGCGGCAGCAACAAGGCCGCTATCCAGTAGTAGAGGGGAGGACCCTTGGTGTTCGTCGGGACCAGTGCCGGGGTACGCAGCAGGCGCTCGAACGACCAGTAGGCGGCACCGGGAAGCTTGGGGGCGACTATGCCGGTGATCCGTACGGTCAGCGGCTCCTCGCCCCGGGTCGGTACCGCGATCGTCGAACCCACCTTGAGTCCCAGGGCCTTCGCGGTCTCTTCGGTGACCGCGGCCTCGACCTCCGTGGCCGTGGTGGTGACCTCGCCGTGGACGGTGGGCCAGGCGCCGTCGCGCAGCGTGGCGTGGGCCGGCAGGGCCGAGGGGGCGGCGTACGTCAGCTTGGGATCGAGGCCATAGGGCCGGGGCAGCCATTTCTCCCCGGCGGCGATCGGCTCCGTCGTGCGGATGCCGTACGAGGACTGGAAGGCGTCGGCGCGCACCGGTTCGGGCAGTCCGGCCAGCACCTTGCGGTGGACCGCGCCGAGGGCCGCCTCGCGCACCGCGGCCGCACGCTCCGCCTCGACACCCAGGGCGGGCGGCGGAGCGGTCAGCTCCAGGACGCTGCGCCTGGGGTCCTCGACGACCAGGTCGTGGCGCAGCCCTTTGCTCTCGTACGTGTCGACGGCCCGTGGGAACGCGGCGGCGAGGAATGCTGTGACCAGCACCAGCAACCCGAGCGCGCAGGCGGCCGCGGGCGCGGTACGCAGCCGGGTGCGGACCCACGGGGCACAGGCCGCGGCCCGGGCGACGGCTGCGGAACGACCGCTGTCGGAACGTGGGCTCATGTCAGTTGTCCCCCTGGTGGCGCAGCGAAGTCACCGGGTCGGCGCGGCGCAGGGCGATCGCCGCCACGATCAGCAGCGGCAGCGCGGCGACGCCCGCCAGCAGTGCGGCGACCTGCCCGGCCGGCAACTGCACCAGTACGGGCGGCACCGGCTGGGCGGCCTGCCCGGTCAGCACGATGAGTGGCACGACGGCCCTGGTCAGTACGGCCCCGAGCGCGAACCCGACCAGCAGCGCGATGGCGATCAGGACGCCCTGCTCGGCGGCGATCATCCGGGCCGGCCCGCGGCGCGGCGCCCCCAGCGCCCGCAGCACGGCGAGTTCGGCGGACCTTTCGCGCTGCGATCCGACAGCGCTCACCGCGAATCCGACCGCTGCCAGCGCGGCGGCGACGACCGCCACCGCGAGCAGCGCGGACTGCGGCCCGGCGCCCAGCGGGTCGCCCAGCAGATCCCGGGCCACCTCGTCGCGGACGAGGACCTGCGCCGGGTCGGTGTCGGGCTGCGCACGGAGTGCGGCGGCGACCTTACCGGCCTGGCCGGGGTCGGTGCTCAGCCACCATTCGGTGGCGGTGAGGACCGCGTCCGGGCGGTCTGCGAAGACCTGGCCGAGAGCCCTGAGGTCGAGCAGCAGCGCGCCGCCGTCCCGGAGCCGGGACGTCTCGGCGGCAGCGGCGGTGGCGACGCCCGGCCCGGTGGTGGGCAGCTGACGGGCCGTCCGCACGATCTTCACCCGGACCGTTTCGCCGGCCAGCGTGACATCGACGTCCTGCCCCGGCTTCGCCCCGGACGCCTTCAGATAGGCGTCGGTGGCGACCCCGCGGAGCGGCGGGGCCTCGGCGTGGGGCGCAGCGGCCCGCAGGTTGAGGGCCGGCACCCCGTAGCCCGTGGCCTCGACCGGAACGGACCCGGTGTCGTACCGGAGCGTCAGCGGGTCCCGGTCGGAGGCGGCCGTGTGGACGGGGGCGCCCGGCTGCGTCTCGTTGAGCAGACTGGTGGTCAGGGCGCCCTGCCAGTCGAACCCGGCCGGGACGGGGACCGGCTGCTCGGTGCCGTCCGCGGTCACGGTCCGCAGCCGGCTCACGGTGACCAGGTGCGTCTCGGCATGCTCGACGGGCTGCCTGCTGTCCAGCTCGAACCCGGTCACGGCCAGCTCACCGGCGGCCGCCACCGCGAGCGACAGGGGATGTGCCCGGCCGTCGGCCGGTACGGGTCCGACGAGCACCTGGTACGGCAGGCCGTAACGGTCCTCCAGCTCCACGGTGACCAGCGGGGCCATGCCGGACGGCGACGCCCGGTGCGGTGCGGAGGGCACGGTGATCCGCAGGTCGAACCGGATCTCCCTGCTGCCCTTCGGCAGCAGCAGCCCGGTCCGCGCGGTCTTCGGCGGTTGGAGCGCGCTGAGCAGCCGGTCCACCGGTTCGCCGGCGAGATCGTCGCGCATCAGCATCCGCTCGTCGGCGTGCGCGGTGTCCAGAGCGACCACGTCCGCCGTGCGGTCGCCGGACAGATCCACCTTCGTACGGAACGCGGGCGCCGCCTCCCGCACCCCCGGCAGCTGTGCGTACGCCCCGGCTTTCGCCGGATCGCCGTTGATTCCGCCGACCATGCGCACCGACGTGCCGGTCCTGAAGTCGGCCTGGTCGCCCTGCGAACGATCCCAGGACGCGCTCTGCCCGATCGCCAGCATCCCCATCGCGGCAGCCAGGACCAACAGCAGCACCGGTCCGGCGCCGCGCAGCGGACGGCGGCTGAACTGCCAGCCGGCCAGCGCGATGGACAGCCCCCGACCGCCCGCCGCACGACGTTCCGCCAGCCTGGCCGCGGGCGGCAGCAGCCGCAGCGTCAGCACGGTGCCCGCGAGCAGCAGCAGCGCGGGTGCGGCGACGAGCAGCGGATCGACGCCGAGATCGCCCTCCCGGTCACCGCTGAGCGCACCGCTGCCGGAGCTGCCGGTCTGCCGGTCGAGCTGCCAGTACGCCACCGCCGCGATCAGTAGCAGTCCGATGTCGGCGCCCGCGCGCACCGGCCCGGGCAGCGCGGCGGCCCGGGTGCGGCTGCGCACCCCCGCGCTGGCGGCCAGCGCGGGCGCGACGACGGCCACGGCACAGGCCAGCGCGACGGCGGCGGCCACCAGCCACACGGTCCCGGTCGCGCCCGCGTCGAGCCGCAGCCCGAGCCGGGTCAGCTCACTGCGGTCCGCCAGCAGCCGGGTCAGCGGCCCGGCCAGCAGCGGGGCTATGACGGCGGCGGGCAGCGCCAGCAGCAGTGCCTCGATCGCGGCGAGCGAGGTGATCCGGCCGCGCGAACCGCCGCGGGCCCGCAGCAGTTCCGTCTCCCCGCCGCGCTCACTGCTCAGCAACCGGGCCACGAGCAGCAGCGCGTAACCGGCGAGCAGCACCAGCTGCACGGCGACGATCATCAGAGTCGAGCGGGACACCAGCAGCGCCCGGTCGATCTGGTCCAGGACGGTGGGCAGCGAGGTCTGCGCGAGGGCCCCGTCCTTGAACTCCGGGGAGGCGAGGAGCGCCTTCGGGCCCCTGGTCGACGAGGTATGCAGCGCGTGGATGCGGTCCGTGGTGACGGTGCGGAAGTCGGCGACGGCCAGCCACGACATCTCGCCCGAGCTGATCCGCCCGGAGTCGAGCACGGCGGGATCGGTGAGCAGCGGACCGTATGTGGTGAAGACGACCTTGCGGATGCCGCGCCCGCCGAGCTCGTCCAACTGCCAGTACGGGTCGGCCTGGTCGGCCGCCTCGTAGAGGCCGGTGATCAGGACCGGCAGCCTGGTGCCGTCGGCCAGCCGGTCGGTGAGTGTGAGTCGCGCGCCGGGCTTCAGCTTCAGGACATCGGCGGCGACGGAGGGCAGGGCCACCTCGACGGGGGCGCCGCTCTTCCCGCTCCCGTCGCCGGGCATGCGGCCGGCGGTGAGACGGACGCGGCTGCGGTCGAGCGAGGCGAACCGGGTGAGATCCGGATCGCCGCGCCGGGCCGCCGGAGCCTGCAGGCTGCGCGGCAGGGCGTACGGCCCCGAGGCCTTCAGCGTCCGTACGGTCACCGCCAGGCCGTCGAACGTCTCACGGGCGGCCTTGCGCGCGGTCGCGTCGGCCGCTTCCCGCTGCTCCCGCTCCACCTGCGCGGAGATGACGAGCGAGGCGGACGCGGCGGAGCGGTGGGTGAGCGTGTGGCGCAGGGCCGCGTCGCCGATGGAGCCGGAGAAGGCGGTGAGTGCCGCCAGCACCGATGTGGTGAGCAGGACGGCCAGGACGGCTGCGGCGAGAAGGAGCCGATGCGCCCTCACCCGCAGAAAGACGAACCCCGTCACCTGGCCCCCTCGACACTGTCACCCCGCACGCCCCCCGACGCTCCCAGGATGCTTTCAGAGTGCACCCACCTCTGGAAACCGCTTGCACGTGCACCTTGATGGGATCGTGACCGTTATGCGGCGGTGGAGCACCGCATTCCGCACAGTGCATCGGTGCGGGAGGGGGAGAAAAGGGTGAGAGGGGGAGAAAAGGGAGAACGGGGCTGAACCGTCAGCCCTCGGTGTTCACCATCGAGGCAGCGGCGTACGTGAGGTAGTCCCACAGCTGCCGCTCATGCTCCGGGGACAGTTCGAGCTCGTCGAGAGCCACCCGCATCCGGCCCAGCCAGGCATCGTGCGCGGCCCGGTCCACCCGGAACGGGACGTGCCGCATCCGCAGCCGGGGGTGCCCGCGCTGCTCGCCGTACGTCCGGGGGCCACCCCAGTACTGGATCAGGAACAGCGTGAACCGCTCCTCGGCCGGCCCCAGATCCTCCTCCGGATACATCGGCCGCAGCAGCGGGTCCTCGGCAACCCCCTGGTAGAAGCGGTGGACCAGGCGCCGGAAGGTCTCCTCGCCGCCGACCTGCTCGTAGAAGGTCTGCTCCTGAAGCGTGTCGTGCGGATTCTCTGTCACCCGTCCATGGTCGCAGACGCACCGGCCGAGGACCTGGGTCCTAGGACCCGGGCCAGGACGGCCACTGTGCGCCTCGTCGCTTCCGGGGCGCGCGAGCGGGAGAGTGGAGGCATGGGCCCATACCTGGATCAGTTCTCGGAGGCCGGCGCCGAGGCCCGGTCGGCGATGGTGCGGGAAATGGTCGCGCGTGGTGCGTCGAAGGACCCCGCCTGGCGTGCCGCGTTCGAGGAGGTGCCGCGCCACCTGTTCGTGCCGTACTACTTCGTGACCGGGACCGGTGGGCCCCAGCGGCTCTGGTGCGAGGACCCCGACCCGGCCCGGCGGGAACGGTGGCTGCACGGGGCGTACGCGGACGAGGCGCTGGCCACCCGGATCCGGGACGGCGAGCTCGTCTCGTCGAGCAGTCAGCCGTCGCTGATGGCCCGGATGCTGGAGGAACTGGAGATGGCGGACGGCATGACCGTCCTGGAGATCGGTGCGGGCACCGGCTACAACGCCGCGCTGCTCGCCCACCGCCTCGGCGACGACGCGGTGACCACCATCGACCTCGACCCGGAGATCACGGAGTCGGCCCGCAGACATCTCGCGGCGGCCGGCCATCACCCGGCGGTGATCACCGGGGACGGGGCGCGGGGCTGCCCCGAGCGGGGCCCGTACGACCGGATCATCGCGACCTGCACCCTGCCGTCCGTACCGCAGGCATGGCTGGCGCAGTGCAGGCCCGGGGCGCGGATCCTGGCGCCGCTCGCCACCGGTCTGATCATGCTGGGGGTGCGGGAGACGGCGCACGGGAGGTGTGCCGAGGGGCGGTTCCTGTCCACGCCCGCGTATTTCGTGCCGCTGCGCGGGGCGGTGCCGCCGCCGGTGCGCCACCCGCACACCGCAGGAGTGCCGAGGCGGGTGGCCGAGGACGAGTTGTTCCTGTTCATGCTGACGCTGACCGGATCCACTCTCGACCCGCGCGAGGCCCTCTCCCTCTGGCAGCGGGAGGGACGCCCCGAGCGGGCGAGGTTCGGCGTCACGGTCCGGGACGGGCGGCAGTGGGCCTGGCTGGACGACCCGGAGGGGCCGTACGCCTGGCCACTGCCCGCCGACCTCACGGCCTGAGCGTTCCGGTCAGCCGCGCCGGATGGTGATCGTCGTCCACGCCCCGAGGTGCACCTGGTCGCCGTCCTGGAGCGGAACGGGGACGTAGGGCTGGATCGGGTCCTCGGCGCCGTTCAGCGTGGTGCCGTTCGTGGAGTTCTGGTCGACCACGGCCCAGCTGCCGTCGGGCTGCTGCACCAGCACCGCGTGCTGGTGCGAGACCCCCGGGTCCTCCGGCGGCACGGACAGATCGACATCGGGGGACTCGCCGGTGCTGTGCCGGCGACGGCCGATGGTGACCTGGTTGCCGGTGAGCGGAAGGCGCTGCTCCGGGGAGTACGCGGGCAGGTTGAGCCCGGTCGCCTCGGGGCCGCTGCGCTGCATCATCGCCAGGAAGTACTCACGGTCCGGGGCGATGACCGCCGTCCAGTTCGCGGGCGCCTGGTTCGGGACCTGGCTCTGGAAGGGCGGCGGCTGCTGCTGTCTCGGGGGCTGCGGAGCCTGCGGTGCCTGGGGCTGTGAGGGCGGCGGCAGCATCCAGTCGTCACCGCCCGGCTGCTGGACCTGTGGCTGCGGCGGCGCGGTCTGCTGCTGGAAGGACGGCGGAGGCGGCGGGCCCTGCCGCTGGAACGGGTTCGGCGGCTGCTGCGGACCCGGTCCAGGAGGACCCGGGTGGCTGCCGGGACCGGACAGCGGCTCGGCCGGACGGTTCACCTGCGAGGGCCGCGAGCTCTGGTATTCGAACGGGTCGCGCTGCCGCTGCTGCGGCGGGGGCGGCGGACCCTGCTGCGCCTGGAAGCCGGGCGGCAGGTTCAGACCGGGCACCGGTCCGCCGGCACCGGGGCCCCCGTGCTGCGGGGCCAGCGGGGTGTACGACGTCGCCGTGTTCGTGAGGTAGTTCCACCGGCACTCCTCGCAGAACGGCGCCATCGCCTCTCGCGGGGTGCGGCACTGCGGGCAGAGCTCCGCCTGCTGCGTCGCATCGGGGCCGGGACCCTGCGGGTAGCCGTAACCGGGTGCGGGCGGCGGGGGAGGCGGCGGTGGGACTGCACCCGCAGGCGCGCCCGCGCCGGCCATGCGATGGCCGCAGACCTCGCACCAGTCGTCGGAACCCGACTGGTGTCCGTTCGGGCAGGTCGGCATGTCGGCGCTTCCCCCTCTCCTCGTCCGGCCCCCGGGGGCCGTCGTCTCTGTTGCTTCGCCAGGTCGCCGAGCCGGCCGGCTGCCGGTCGGCCATCGGGTCATTTCTTCACGCGGACGGTCTTGGTGGAGCGCGTTTCGAGGGTCATCTCGTCGGCCTCCGCCACCTTCGCCTTCAGTCGCACAGTACCTGTCGCCGCATCCACGACGTCCACCACCTTCGAAAGCAGTTTCGCAGTGTCAGCGTTCCCGGAGGCCGATGCCAGCTGCACCGCGCGGCCCAATTTCGCCGTTGCGCCGTCGAAATCTCCCGACTTGCGCGCATCGAGCCCCTGTTGGATGACCTGTGCCAGTTCCGCCTGGCCCGTGTAGTGCGCGACCTGCGGATTGATCGAGGTGGACGCCACCATGTCGTCGGTCCACACCGCCCGCACCAACCCCTGCGAAAGCGTCTGCGGGGCCGCCGTCCCCGACGGGTCGGGGAGGATCAACGAGACGCGGGCCGCGAGCATTTCCTGCCCGATACCGGCCTCCGGCACCTGTACACACACGTGGTAGTCGCGGGACTCGTCGCCCCAGGACCCGGTCGGGTAGTCCCCGGCGCGCGGGCCCGCCTCGGTGCGGCGGTCGGTCAGCTCGGCGACCGTCGGGGCGACCTGCTTCACGAACTTGATCTCGACTCCGACGGGCGTCCAGAGCCGCAGCGCCACGTCCGCGACCTCCTTGCCCATCGCGTTCTCCATCATCTGCGTGAAGTCCGCGGCGAGCCCTGCCGGATCGGCGACGATGTCCACGGTGCCGAGCAGCGCGGAGGCTATGGCTGTGACTTCTTTCACCTCCCAGTCGGTACCGACGCCGCGGGCGTCACAGGTGAAACGGCCCGCGCACGCCTCGAGCGCGTCCGCCAGGTCCTGGGGCGACTCGTGCTCGTTGCGGCCGTCGGTGAGAAGGATCCCGTGCCGGATGTCCACATCGGCGGCGCCGAGCAGCCGGTCGGTCAGCCGCAGCCAGGTGCCGATCGCCGTACCGCCGCCCGCACTGAGCCGGCGAAGCGCCTCCTTCGCCTGGGCCCTGGTCTGTGAGTCGGCGGTGGCGAGGCGGCCGTTGCCCGGGTAGACCTCCTTGGCGACGTGCGTACCGCCGACCACGGCGAACGACGTGCCGTCGCGCAGGGTGTCGATGGCCGCGGCCGTCGCGTCGCGGGCGTTGCGCATCTTCGTCGGCGGATAGTCCATCGAACCGGAACAGTCCACCATGATCACCACGGCGGCGTTCGGCCCCCGCCCCGGTACATGGGCGGGCGAGGCGGTCGCACCGGTCAGTGGGACACCACCGGTGGTGCCGCCGCCGGTCGACGTGACCGTGACGATCGCGTTGACCTCGCGGCCGCCCTCCGGCAGATATTCGTTCTGGTACACCTCGACGGAGAACTGCGGCGCGTGGGACTTGGAGAAGTTGGCCATCTGATCGGCTCCTGGCGAAGGTGGCAGAGCTGGCAAAGGTCGCAGTGGGTGCGCGGACGGACGGAACCGGACTCAACGGGACTCAAGCGGTGCTGTAGGCCGATCCTGCCCCTTGCGGAGGTACGGCGAACGGCAGCAGAGCCACTGTTACGTTGTCGTGGCCCCCACCGTCGAGCGCGTGACCCACCAGCACCTGGGCGCCGTGCAGCGGTCGTTCGTGCGCGTCCGGGGGGACGACGGCGGCCATTTCGGCGGCCGACTCCGCGTAGTTCCACAGCCCGTCCGTGCACACCACCACCAGACCCGGCCGGTCCGGTTTGAACGAAGCGGTGTGCGGCTCCAGTTCGTACGCATCGGCACCGAGCCAGCCGGTGATGGCGTGGGCGCGCTCGTCCGCGTACGCCTCGGCCTCGTTCATCAGTCCCGTCGCCACCATCTGCGCGGCCCAGGAGTCGTCCTCGGTGAGCCGGGCGGGCGGGGTGGTGCGGTCGTCCGGCACCCAGTAGACGCGGCTGTCGCCGACCCAGCCGACGACCAGCAGGCCGCCCGCCATGACCGCGCCGACCAGGGTGCAGGCCGGGGCGTTCCGGTGGTGGTGCGGATCGTGCTCCTGGGCCCGGTCGTCGTCGTGGGCCAGCGAGTTGACCGACTCGGCGGCGGCGACGATCGCCTCGTGCATCGCCTGCTGCGGGTGGGTGCCGCGCGGTAGCGACTCCAGCAGTGACTCGTTGGCCGCGATCGCGGCGGCGGCGGAGGCCTCGTCGGGGCGGCTCGCGGAGGAGACGCCGTCGCAGACGATCGCGACGACCGCCGGTGAGCCGTCCGGCAGGGCGGTGGTCGACACGGCGAACGAGTCCTCGTTGCGGTGATGGCGCAGCCCCCTGTCGCTGACGGCGGCCACCGAACCGAGCTCCTGCTCCATGTGGTCGCGCTCGCGGGGCTGGGCGTGACCGCAGTTCTCGCAGTAGCCGTCGGGGTCGACATGACCGGCGCGGCAGGCGACGCACAGCTTGGTGCCGTCCGGCGGGGTGAGGGCCGCCTCCGGGATGGCGGCGCCCGCGGAGGTACGGGGGTCGGGAGCGACGGGCGCCGCCAGCTCGAAGTCACCTGAGCCGGAGCCGGAGCCGGAGCCGGAGCCCGAGTCGGAGCCCAGCCCCGGGCCCGAGGCGTTCGGACGATCGAAGCGGACCCCCGGCGCGGGCGGCTCGGACCGGCCGGCCACGGGGGCGTCCGACCACTCGACCGAACCCGAAGCCGCCGCGGTGGGCGCGCCCGGCCCGGAAGCGGCCGTGTCCCCCGGCGCACCGCCCTCCACGGGCGCGGCCATCGCGATCGTCGGGTGGTCCTCCGGCGGCGCAGGTGCGACCGACAGGTCGTACCCGCACGCACCGCAGAACAGGTCGCCCGATTCCAGCGGCTCCTCGCAGTTGGGACACCTCGACAAGGCGGTCTCCTGGTGCATCTGCGACATCTTCACACCCACGTCCGGGGGCGGAAGCGGTTGGCCCGCTCCACCAGTTCGATCCTCTCGTCGCCACGCTGCGCAAGCCGGGCGAGCATCCGGTACGAACGCTCAAGACCGAAACGCAGCCCGCGTTCGTCCACCTCGCTGCCGAGCAGCATCCTCGGTCCGGCAGGAGCTCGGGACTGCGGGGAGTCCGGCCGGTCCGTGGGGCTTCCGGAGAGTACCCAGTCCAGCGCCGCCCCCAGCACCTCGGTCGACAGCTGCTCACGGCGCACCGCGTCCAGTCCGAAACCCTGCAGCCCGGACACCTGGTCGGCGGCGGCCGTCAGATCGGCGATCAGCGGCTCGTGCGGGGCGCGTTCACGCAGCCTGGCCCGTACGGTGGCGACCCGGGCGGCCGTGTAGTGGATCGACGCCTCGGGCACGGACTCCAGCGTCCGTACGGCCCCGGCCCGGTCCCCGGCCGCCATCTGCACCCGGGCCAGGCCGAACGCGGCGCTGACGAAGCTCGGGTCGGTCGTCCACACCAGGCGGTAGTACTCGGCGGCGTTGTCCAGCTGGCCGAGGACCTCCGCACAGATGCCCAGCGCCAGCTTGGGAGCGGGCTCACCGGGGAACGCGTCGTAGATCGCGTCGAACGACAGCGCGGCGGTCTCGTCGTCACCCGTCACCAGCGAGGCGATCCCGCGGTACCAGACGACCCGCCAGTCGTCCGGGTACTGCGCCTCCAGACCGGTCAGGGTCTGTCCGGCGGCGCCCAGTTCGTTCATCTCCAGGCGGGCGCGCAGCTCCCGAAGTCTGGTCTCCAGCGAGGCGGCGGGTACGGCCTGCAATGCGGCAATCAGTTCGGCGGGTGCGGACGCCATCAGTCCGGCGAGGAAGCCCGCATTGGGGTCGTTCGCGTCCACCCGCGGTACGGGCAGCGCGAGCGAGGTGGCCCGCGCGTCGAGCCCGGCCAGCCGGGGCACGCCCGGAGCGGAGGCCCCCGGCAGCGGGCCGGGGACGACCGGTGCGGGCGCGACCCGGGGCGCCGGAATGGCCGCCTGCGTCTGTGCGTACGGGGCGGGGGCGCCGTTGCCGCCCTGTACGTGCGTGGCGGACACCGACAGGGGTGCGGCCCCCGGAGCCGACTGCCCGGGAACGAACGGCGGCGCACCGGGGGGCACATGCCCGACCGCTGCCGGCGAGACCGGAACTCCGCCGAACGCCGCAACCGGACTCCGGTCCTTTCCCCTGCGTCGTCCGGCCGGCTCCGTCCGTACCCCGAGCCGCGACACATCGTCCGTCAGCTCGGCGAACAACTGGGTGTCCGTGACCCGCAGTTCCGTGCCGAACAGCGTCGAGAGCGCCGGTCGCGGCCGCCCCGTCTGAAGCGCCACGACCTCCCGCAACACCCCCGTCAGCTGATCCGCCATCTCCGACGCCGAGGCGAACCGTCTCGCCGGATCCGGATCCGTGGCCCGCACCAGCAGCCGGTAGAACGACTCGTACGTCCGGAACACCTCGATGTTGCCCGGGTCCGGCAGCGAGTCCACGAAGACGTTCGTGTACCCCTGGAAGTCGAAGGTGAGCACCGCGAGCGTCCGCGCGACCGTGTACAGATCGGAGGCGACCGACGGGCCGACCTCCGCGACCTCCGGCGCCTGATAGCCCACCGTGCCGTAGATGGCCGACTCCTCGTCGTCCATCCTGCGCACGGCGCCCATGTCGATCAGCTTGAGCTGGTCCTCGGTCTGGATCGCGTTGTCGACCTTGAAGTCGCAGTACAGCAGATTGCGGCTGTGCAGATGGCCGAGCGCCTCCAGCGCCTCGATGCCGTACGCGCAGGCCTGCTCGACCGGCAGCGGATCCCGCTTCCCGGACGGGGTACGGCGCTCGTTCGCGATCTCCTTGAGCGCTTTGCCGCCGACGTACTCCATCACGATGTAGCCGTCGAGCGAGCCGGTGCGCTGGTCGAGATGCTCGACGAAGTTGTAGATCCGGACGATGTTGGAGTGCTCGATCTCGGCGAGGAAGCGGCGTTCCGAGATCGCGGCCGCCATGGCGTCCTGGTCACCGGTGTCCAGCAGGCCCTTGAGGACCACCCAGCGGTCCGAGACCGCACGGTCCACCGCGAGATAGACCCAGCCGAGCCCGCCGTGCGCCAGACAGCCCGCCACCTCGTACTGGCCGTGCACGATGTCGCCGCCGTGCAGCTTCGGTACGAAGGAGTACGGGTGCCCGCACTTGGTGCAGAACCCCTCGGTCCTGCCCGGCTGTTCACCACGGGACCGGCCCACCGGGGCCCCGCAGTCGGAGCGCGAACAGAACCGTTTCCGCTCCGGCACCTCCGGGTTCTCCATCACGGCTGAGCGTGGGTCGGGGCGCGGCACGTCCGGCACCTGCACCAGACCCGCTCCCAGCCGGTTGCGCCCGGACGCCCCCGTCGACGCACCGGAGGAGCGCACCGACACCGAGCGGGACGTGGCGCTGCCCGACAGGGAGCGCGACAGCCGCCCCGACACCGAACGCCGCGAGGTCGACGAGCGGGCCGAGGAGCGCGAGGAGGCCCGGGACGACGCCCGCGAACCGCTCCGCGCCGAACTGCTGTTGCTGCCCTTGCCGCTCGCACCGCCGGCCGCGATGCCGGTGGGCGGCGAGCTCACCATCCCCGTCGGCGAGACGACCGGAGCCAGACCGCAGGTGCCGCAGTACAGCTCACCGCCGCCCATGTCCTCGTAATTGCCCTCGCACGCGGGGCGCTGGCACTGCGTACTCATGGTCTGTCCCCCTGTTCGCCCCGCCGCAGCAGCGGCCCGTCCGCCCTGCCCGTACTCGTACGCCTGCTCATCGCCGGTCCTCCGGTGCGAACGGCCGGCGCGGGTTCAGCAGCTCCGCCACCGCCTCCTGGTAGCGCAGCACCGCCTGCGCGGCGACCCGCAGATCGCACGGCGCGCTCCACAGCATGCGGCGCGCCGCGTCGTAGCGCTCGATCAGCATCGGGTCCTCCGCCAGGCCGTGCCGGGCGACCTTCGCCTTGTACGCGTCCAGCCGGCCGCGCAGCTCCGCCCGGACCGCCAGCGGCGCGGTGACCGCGGTCAACGACTCACGGGCGCGCAGCAGTTCGTCCTCGGCCTCCCGCTCCAGGGACTCCAGCAGCGGTGAGAGCCGGTGCCACTGGGCGTGCCTGCGGTACTCCGAAGCGGCGGCCAGCCGCTCCTGGAGGGCCGTCGGCGGCCCACTGACCGCGGGCACCTCGGAGGCGGCGATCTTCGCCAGCACCTCGCCGCGCGCCGACCGGGCCTCGGCCAGCGTGCGGTCCGCGCGGGAGAGCACGTCGCGCAGCTGGACGAGGCGCTGCTCGGCGTCCTGCCGGACCGCAAGGACCGCCTCGATCTCCCGACGCACGTCGTCCAGGGCGCGGGCCGCCCGGTCGTAGCGCGCCGTGTCCGGACGGCCGCCGCCGGGCGCTGCGCTGCCGGGTCCCGGCAGCCAGAACGCCAGCGGATCGGAGATCACCTGCACCCGCAGCGTGGTCAGCTCATGGGTGATCGACTCCAGGTCGTCGCCCGCCGGGTGCTCCCCGGGCCGCACGCCGACGGAGTGCGCCAGCGAACGCGTACGGCGCAGCTCGGCAGCGAGCAGATCTATCCGGGCGGGCAGCGCGGACCAGACGGAGTCGGAGGCGACGACCATGTCCAGCGAGCGCGCGTACAGATCGTTCATCCGGGCGACCAACTCCTCCAGCGAGAACCGCTCGGAGAGCTTGGCCGGGCCGGTGATCGACGGATCGGCCCGGGTGGCGGTGGACGCCATCGTGACGCTCTGGCCGCGCAGCAGTTCGGTCAGCGCCAGCAGGTCGTCATGGTTGGGGGAGCGCCGCCTGGCCCGGATCTCACGGGCCTCCTCGATCGCCGCGGCGTAGGCGTCGAAACAGCCCCACAGCAGCGTGATCGACTGCTCGGTGGTGGCCCAGCGCTCCTTGGTGACACCGGTCAGATCGGCGCCCTCCAGAAGCCGGCGGCCGGCATGGTCCTGCAGGGCGAGGAGGGAGGTCTCGATCGCCTCGTGCTCCGCACCGAGCCGGGCCAGCGCACGGTCCGCCTCGTCCCGGTCCAGGACCGGGCCGGGGGGCTTCCCCGCATAGCCGGGGAAGGGGCCCGCGACGCCCATCGATCACCTCTCTGCTCTCCCTGCCGGGCCGGGCCCGGCAGGATCAAGGACTAGTTGCTCCGGTACTTGGGCGCAGGCGGCGCCGATATCCCGGGCAGTCCGCTCGCCAGCCACTTCCGGTACGACACCATCCAGGGGCTGTCCTCGCCTCCCTTGCGGTAGTCGACCAGCACCTGATTGACCCGCGCCACCAGGTCGTTCGCGCCGTGCTTCGTGGCCACGCCGTAGTACTCGGTGGTGAAGGGCTTTTCGCCCTTGAGGACGACGGCCGGGTCCTGGGCGGCCTGGCCCGCCGCCAGCGCGTTGTCGGTGACCACCGCGTCGACCTCGCCCAACTGCAGCCGGACCAGGCAGTCCAACTGGTTTGGGACGGTGAGCTGGTCCTCGTCCGCCTCGGTGCCGTCGTGCCGGTCCTTGAAGTTGGCGCCGAACGACTGCTTCTCCAGTGCCTCGTACGCGGTGGAACCCTCGGCGGTGCAGACCCGCTTGCCTGCCAGGGACTTGTCGTACCCCGTGATCGGCGAGTCCTTCGGCGCGAGGACCTGCTGACCGGCCTGGAAGTAGGCCGTGGAGAACGAGACCTGGTCCAGCCGGCTGCAGTTGATGGTCATCGTCCGGACGACGACGTCGACCTTGTCGTTCTCCAGGGCGGCGATGCGCTGGTTGGTGGGGATGGCCCGGAAGATCACCTTGTCCGGGTCGCCCAGGATGTTCTGTGCGATGGCCCGCACCAGATCGATGTCGAACCCCTCGAGCTTCCCGGTCTCCGGGTTGCGGTATCCCCAGCGGAAGCTGTTCTGGTCGACGCCGGCGATCAGCTTCCCACGCTCCTTGATCTTCTCGATGCCCGGCCCGTCGGCGCTCGACGGCTGCAGGCTCGCCTCCGGGTCCGTGCAGTCGTCGGCGCTGGCCGGCACCGCCGTGGCCGTACCGGGCCCGGAGACACCGACGCCGAACGGCCCGGAGCCGCCGTGCGAGAGCGGCAGCAGGGTGAGCGACGCCGTCACCGCACAGGCCACGGCCATCCCCGTCACCCCGCCCCAGCCGCGCAGCCTGCCCCGGGTGGAACTGGTCCTGGTCATCGTTCCCCCTCTCACCGGTACTCCGACAGTCTGCGGTTGACCCCGACGATCGCGGCGACCGCGGCCAGTACGGCGAGAGCGGCCGCCCCGATCGGCAGCCCGCCCAGCGCCCCGCGCCCGTCCTCGGCGGCCCGGGTGAACTCGCCCTGCTCATGGGCGAGTGCCTTCTCCAGCGCCTCGTCCACCCGGTTGAATGACTCCCCCGTGGAGTTCCTGGGCCCGATGATCTGCTTCAGGGCGCCCTCGTAGTCGCCGTTGTCGTCGGTCGTGCGGGCGGTCCGGTGGCGGCCCTGCCACTCGGAGACACCGCTGATGGCATCCGCCACCGGCCCGCTCCCCTGGGAGTCGTCGGCGAGCTTCCTGGCCGTCCCCAGCTCCTCGCGGAGGGCCTTCATGCCCGTGGTGTAGTCGGTCTGGTACTTGTCGTTCTTGCCGTCCGCGGTCAGCACGGCGCCGCGGGCGACGAGGGTGAGGTTCTCATTGGCGCGCGCCTTCAGCGAGTTGATCCGCGCGTGATTGAGCACATCGAGGGACTGCTGCCCGTGCACATTGGCGTCCTGCAGTTCGGACCGCGCGACCGTGTGCCCCACGCCCAGCCACAGCAGCAGCACCGTCGACGCGGCGGTCGCGGCGAGCAGTCCGTGGTTGAAGACCCGGTTCGTCCTGCGGTAGTTGCGTCGCTGCGCCCAGAACAGCGCACCCAGCGCCACGACACCGAGACCCAGCGAGAGGAACGGCCACGCTCTCGCGGAGTCGTAGTCCTGGTCGAGCCGGCCGGTCTCCGCCGTGTACAGCCGCTCGGCGGCCGGCAGCAGCTCGGTGGACATCTTCTGGTTCGCGTACCGGAGATAGGCGCCGCCCAGGGGCAGCCCCTGCCGGTTGTTGGCGCGGGCCCGCTCGATCAGACCGGTGTACCGGGGGAGTTCCTCGTTGAGCTTGGTTATCTCCTGGCCCGACGGCGACGACGCGTCCGTGGTGGACGCCGCCTTCACCAGCAGCCTGGACGCGTCCTTGATGTCCTTCTCGTACCGCTCGTGCACATCGCGCGGCTCCTGCGCCCCCGCGAGGAATCCGCTTGCCGCCGCCGTGTCCGCATCGGCCAGCGAACGGTAGATGTTCGCCGCCTCGGCGCTCAGCGGCTGGCTGCGGCTCACCACGTCGTCGGTGGCGGCCGCCCGGCCGGAGATCTCGAACGCCGTCACGGCCCCGAACGCGATGACGAGAACCGCCAGCGCGGCCCCGATGATCTGGAGCCTGCCCGGTTCGGTCGTCGCCGCGGCGCGCAGCCGCGCCGTCGACTCGGACCGGGCGCTGCGACGCGGCGCGGGTACCGACGCAGGTACGGGCGCGGGCGGCTGGGCCGACGCGTGCTCCGGCGCCGTGCGCACATTCGGCGGGTATGTCACGTGACCTCCCCCTCGGTCGCTGACGGTGGCCCGCCCCCCGGCCGATCGGGGGACTGGTGCCCGGCCAGAAGTATGGCCGCAGGGACTGACATCCACACCAGGAACACCTGGATCCTGCACCGGGCCACGGATGCACACGCATTCGATCAAGGACGGCGCCGTCGATCAAGACGATCGGCGGAGCAGCCCCCGAAGCGGACCGATCTCCCCATCCATGAACACGTTCGGGACAACTGATCGGTTCCCGTACGCAAGGGGCGTCCCGCAGCACAATGGCCACAGGACGCCCGTCCGCGTTCCCGGCCCTCCCGATGTTCCCGATGCGTCAGGCGTACTGCGCACGGAGCCTGTTGTGCACCTCCGGCGCCGCCCCCGTCCGGTCCAGGCCCAGCAGTCCGGCGCCCAGCACCGGCGGCTCCGTCACCACCCGGATCACCGCCTTCGGGGCACGTACCGCGAGGAGTTCGGCGATCGCGTCGTCCAGCTGCGGGTGACGGGCCGCCAGCACGCTGCCGCCCAGCACCACCGGTGCCTCCTCGTCCAGCAGCCCGAGGCGGGTCAGCGCGACCGACGCCATCGCGACGACCTCCTCCGCGAGCCGGTGCACCAGAGCACGTGCCACCGGGTCCCCGGCCGCACCGGTGGCGAACAGCACCGGCGTCAGCTCGTGCCGGCGCTCGAACTCGATGTGCCCCAGATGCACCGCCTCGATGAGCGCGTACATCGAGTCGAGGCCGAAGTGGGCGGGGAGCGTGCGGGCCAGCTCCGTCGGCTCCCCGCGCCCGTCGTCGGCCCGCGAGGCGAACCACATGGCCTCCTCGGCGAGTCCCGAACCGCCGCCCCAGTCACCGGAGATCCGGCCGATCGCGGGGAAGCGGGCGGTGCGCCCGTCCGGCACCATGCCGACACAGTTGATCCCCGCGCCGCAGACGACGGCCACGCCCCGGGGCTCGTCGACGCCCGCGCGCAGGATCGCGAAGGTGTCATTGCGGACCTCGACCGTGCCGCCCCAGCCGCGGGCCCGCAGTGCCTCGGCCAGCTCCCGTTCCTCGACCGGGAGATCGGCATTGGCGAGACAGGCCGACACATGGCCGACGGAGTCGACCGGGCCGGCGGTCTCACGCGCTTTCGCCAGCGCCTTGTCGAGCGTCGCACCGAGGACGTCCACTGCCGCCGCGACGGAGGCGGCCTGCGGCTGGAAGCCGCCCCCGCGGGCTGTGCTCAGCACCGTTCCGTCCGGTCCGATCAGTGCCACATCGGTCTTGCTGTTCCCCGCATCGATGGCCAGGACCGCAGCGTTCACGCCCACGCGAGGTGCTCCCGGTTGTGCGCGATCAGCTTGTCGGTGAGCGCCTCGGCGTACTCGAACTGGCCGATCAGCGGGTGGGCGAGCAGTGC
>NZ_JBITCU010000026.1:0-104452 GCF_044453545.1 Streptomyces sp. NPDC051664
CCCCCCCCCCCCCCCCCCCCCCCCCCCCCCCCCCCCCCCCCCCCCCCCCCCCCCCCCCCCCCCCCCCCCCCCCCCCCCCCCCCCCCCCCGCCCCCGTTCGTTCATCGCACTAATCTCACACCCATGACCGCTGCCGTCACCGCCATGATCACCGCAGTCGTCGGTGTGCTGGGCACCCTGTTCGCCCCGATGCTCGCCCAGCGGCTGACCGCGCGGCAGCGCGCCGAGGAAGCCGGACTAGCCGACAAGCGGCGGAAGTTCGAGGAGCGACGTGCCCAGTACACGGCCATGAACCGGGCCTCCCGGCAGTTCCACACGCTCCTCAAGGACGCCCTGCACCGGACCAGGGACGGCGTCTACACGGAGCAGGAACGCGCCCAGCTCGAAGAGGCCCGTCTCGACCACCGCGACCGGTACGCCGAGGCGCAGATGATCGTCCCCGAGCGGATCCTGCAGGCGTCCCGCGATCTCAACCGGGTCCTCGCGGACGGTGACGCGGCCATCAAACGTCTGGACCGCGGCCTGGCCCGCGACGGCGAGAGCGTCGAAAGGGCCCTCGAGAACCTCCAGGCGGCGGACCCGCACCTCGACACCATGCGGAAGCTGATGCGGGAGGACCTGGGCATCGACGACTGAGCCCCTACCCCGGAGGTAATCGACCGGTCCGTACGCCCGCGGGCAGCATGGTGCACACCGGCTGACGGGACCACCGCAGCACGCAGATCCGGAGGGCGACACCATGACCGCATACGCCATAGGCCACCTGCACCCCGCCGCCCACCCCGGCGAGGAGGTACTCACGTACATCGATCGCATCCAGTCGACCATGGACCCGTTCGGCGGCCGGTTCCTCGTCCATGGCACGCAGGTCGAGGTCGTCGAGGGCGACTGGCCGGGTGCGCTCGTCATCATCGGCTTCCCCGACCTGGTGGCCGCCCGCAGCTGGTACGAGTCGGCCGCCTACCAGGAGCTGCTGCCGCTGCGGACGCGGAACATGGCGGGTGACGTGGTGCTTGTCGAGGGCGTCGGACCGGAGTACGACGCGTCGGCGACCGCGGCCGCGATGCGGGCGGCGGCCCCGCCGGTCATCAGCTGACGACGGCCGGCCGGGATCCCGTACGGGCCGCAGCTCGGCCCCGTGCGCGAACGCGACCCCTACCCGCTCATCCGTCGCGTTCTGCCGCTTCATCCGCGCGAGGCCGAGGGTGATGCTTCCCGGGCGCCGGCTTGTGCCGAAAGATCTCCGCCAGTGCGGTGTTCGCGACCATCACGACGGCGAGCGCCACCGCGGCCGCCGGGTGACCGACCCGGTACAGCCCGAAGGCGCCGCCGCCCAGAACCACGGCCTTGACCGCGAGCACACCCGCCGACGGCACCCGGATCCGGGCGCGTGGCGCGGCGAACAGCCCCCACAGGGCGATGGCGAGCGCAGGGATTCCGAACGCCAGCAGCAGTTGCCGGGCCAGGTTGCCGCCACCGGCATGGAAACCCCACCAGGACAGACAGGCCAGCGCCGCCAACTCCATTACGAACGCCAGGACTTCGTTGGCTGCCCACCAGGGGCGCCCGGCCGGATCAGGGATCTCCCTGCCGTCCGTGCGGTACTCGCGCATCGGTGCCCCCTCGGCGTCCACGGCTGCGAGCGTACCGGCCCGAACGGGGTACTCAGCTTGACGCCCGTCCCCACGAGCCTGCCGTGCCGTGTGACCGGTCCACGGAGAGCGTCACCTGCGGCGGGTTCGCCGGTCACAGGCGCGCGGGTTCCGAGGAGGAGGTCAATCAGTGGCCCTGTCGCAGGACCGCGAAGAAGATGGCGAGGGGCACAACACGGCGGTGCGCCCCTCGCGGCGGCCGACGACCGCAGGGCCGGTCGGACGGGCACGGAATCGCTTGGAACCCTCGCGCGTTGCAGGAAGTGGATACGGGATGCCGGTGGTGTGCGGACCGAGCAGCCCGAGTGACCGAGCTGACACATATTGGAGGACTGCAATGGCGGCGCAGACGCAGAGGGCCGTGCTGGCGGGCGGATGCTTCTGGGGGATGCAGGACCTGATCCGCCGGCGGCCGGGAGTGACGGCGACTCGGGTCGGATACACCGGCGGTGACGTGCCGAACGCGACGTACCGTAACCATGGCACGCACGCGGAGGCCATTGAGATCCTTTTCGACCCCGAGACGACCGACTTCCGCGCGATCCTGGAGTTGTTCTTCCAGATCCACGACCCGAGCACCAAGAACCGTCAGGGCAACGACATCGGCCTCAGCTACCGCTCGGCGATCTACTACGTGGATGACGAGCAGAAGCGGATCGCCGAGGACACGATCGCGGATGTGGACGCCTCCGGACTGTGGCCGGGCAAGGTCGTCACCGAGGTCGAGCCGGTCGGCCCCTTCTGGCAGGCCGAGCCCGAGCACCAGGACTACCTGGAGCGTTACCCGGAGGGTTACACCTGCCATTTCCCGCGCCCGGGATGGCGGCTGCCCGCCCGCGCGGAGGGCTGACCGCGAGAGGCGGCCCAGGCCGACTGGGCGGAAGTGCCGAGGCCGGGTCGTGCTTGTGCCCTGCCGCGGACGAAGAGGGTGCCGGCGGCGGGACACAGTCGCGGTCGCCCGTGACCGGTGCAAGGCCCGATGGACGGCGTGCGCCCGGGCCGTCCGGCCCCGGCGGCGTGCTGCGACGCGGCGGGGGCCCCGGGGAATTCCGGCGCCCCCGCGTCGTAACGATCAGTTCCCGCCCGCGGCCAGGACCTGCGCGGCGCAGAAGTCGCGGGACCGGACGTAGCGCGCCTTCGGGTCCCCGGAGTACGTCCACGGGGCGCTGTCGATGTAGCCGTCGATCGCGCGGTACTGCTCCAGCGCCGCCTCGTACCGGTCCTGCCAGTACAGCAGCCAGGCGAGCAGATGACGGACCCGGACGATCCGCCGGTCCTCGGGGTCGGCGGCCGCCACGTCGATCAGGCAGGCGTCGACTGCGGCGATCAGCTCTGGGCTCTTGTAGAACACGTCCGGGTCCAGATCCTGCTCCGCCGACTCCTGCTCGAACGCGGCGTAGAGCGGGAGGAGGGAGAGCAGCTGGCCGGGGCTGCCCTTCTGCACAGCCTCGCGGGCGAAACGCTCGGCCAGCTCGTGCGAGCCGCGCCACTTGCGGCACCAGTACTGGAGCGCGGAAGTATGAGCCGCGAGGTGGTGGGCGTCGCGCTTCTCGACCTCGGCCCACAGCGCGCGGAAGTCGTCATGCCCGTAGCCGAGGCCGAGGGCGCAGGAGATCTCGGCGATGTACGGGCACGGGTCGTCGCCGCCCAGCTCCTGGGCTTCGTGGCAGGCCTCCCGGGCCTGGGCCATCATCCGGTGGAAGCCGGCGAACTGCTCCTGCGTGGTGTACTTCGCCTGCTTCGCGCCACGGATGTCCGCGGCGACGCTGATCAGCGCGCCGGCGTGCACGAAGGCCGCTCCCGCGTCCTTGGGCTGCGCGGTGCGCCAGGCCAGCAGCCAGGTGTCGTCGGCCGCGGCCTCGTCCTGGAGGACGCCGGCACGCCGGTAGCGCTCCTGCCAGTCCCGGCCCGCCTCGGCGAGGAAGTCGGCGCCCGCCTGCCAGTTCCCGGACCGGACAGTGGCGCGTATCTCCTCGTCGCGCGGGTCGGGGGCGGCAGCATGCGCGGTGTCGAGCTCGTCGGCCGGTACGAGGCCGAGCTCCGCGGCGGCCCTCGCCGGGCCGGACTTCCGGCTCCGGCGCGCGCCGGGCGCCGAGGGGGTGGCGCCGGATGCGCCTTCCACGAACTCCGTCGTCTTCTTTCGCGCCTTCAGCCAGAAGTACACGCCGAGAGCGATCACCAGCAGGGGTATCAGTCGTGCCACGGGGGGTTCCGGTCCAATCCAGAAAGGTGAGCTCGAGGGAGGGGGAGGAGGGACAGGGGAAGGGAGAGACCCTAGGGGGCGAGCAGTTTGCGCAGCGGTTCCGTGTCCGGCACATCCGCCACCGCCGCATCCAGCGCCGCCGGGAGCGTCTCCTCGTACCCCTCTGGCAGCTTCAGTGTCGCCGAGTCGGTCCAGGACAGCTGCCAGCGGGCCCGCCCCTGCCGTACCAGCTCGCCGCCGGCCAGCTGCAGCAGTCCCGCGCGCAGCCGGGGCCTGGCGAACTCGCGGGCCGCGCGGCCGGTCGCGGTGCGGGCCTCGTCGGACTTGGGGAGGCGGTCGGCGATCTGCCACAGCGCACCCGCGTCGATCGCGTCGAGTGCGGCGGTCAGCGAGCCGTCGCTGCCGGCCACCGCGCCGACCACCGCGCTGAACCGCTGCGCCGACTGCTGGGCGTACACCGTCATCGACTCGTGCACCAGCTCCGGCCAGTCGATGCGGCGCAGCCGCAATGCCTCCGGGGTCAGCACCGACTCCTCGACGGCGGCGAGCGTCCGCGCGGCGTCGGCGAGCAGGCCCAGCGACGGCTCCACGGGCTCCGACGCGCGCCCGTCGTCAGGCAGCGCCTCGATCCGGGCGACACGCTCCGCGATCGGCGGGTGCGAGTCGTAAGGGGAGGACGGCTCGGACGGCAGGGAGCCGCGCATCTCGTCCAGCTCGTCCTTGCGGGCGGCCAGCAGATGCCGTACGCCGCCGAAGACCTGGCCGGGCGGCGGCAGCATCCCGGCCTCGACGCCGAGCGTGGCGTACGCGTTCATGTAGAAGCCGTGGGCGGCGTCGAGCGCCGGGAGCTCGCGCAGCGCGGACGCGGTCGCGTCACGGCCCGCGATCCTGGCCGCGGCGACATCGGCGGCGAGCTCCTCGCGGCGGGCTCCGGAGAGCGTGGCGCGGATGTAGAACTTCGCGTACGCCGTGTAGACCGCCGCCATCGCGCGGTACGAGAGCCCCGCACCACCGGTGTCGATCTCCTTGGCCTTCCTGCCCTTGGCGACGGCCTTCGCCGCCTTCTTCTCCTGACGCGCCTGCTCCTTGGCGACGGTCCGGCCCGCTCGCTCCTGGAAGTGGGCGATGGTGCGGACCACCTGGATGCGGCCGCGTGCCGTGATCGCGGAGAGGCGGGTGTCGGAGTTGCCGTAATGGCCCATCTCATGGGCGAGCACGGAGCGCAGCTGAGCCTCGGACAGTCCGGCCATCAGCGGCAGACCGAGGTAGAGCCGGCGTCTTCCGCCGACCAGGCCGAGGAACCTGGCGTCCTCGCTGACCGCCGCATTCACATCGCCGTTGAGGACGATCTCGTCGGGGGCACGGGTGCCGACCTGCTGGGCGATGTCGCGGACGGCGGCCCAGAGCCGGGGCTCCTGGGTGTCGTCGACCGGCAGCCCGGCCAGGCCGTCGTCCTTCGGCGTACGCAGCATGAACATGCCCCGCACGATCGGGATCGCCAGCACGACGCTGAGGATGAACAGCTTCGCGGCGACGCTGCCAGTGGTCCACGTGAACGCGGCCCAGTCGAGGGCGCCGAGGGCGGCGAGCAGGACGAGGCTCAGCAGATAGAAGCCGGCAAGCAGGACAAGAGCGCGGACGGCGCGCAGAGTTGGGCCCATCGGGCAAATCCCCCACAGGGACAGGGCTGGTGACAGCGGTGTGGCAAGGGTGGTGTGGGGGGAACCGGAGTATGACCTACCGCAGGTCGGCGCGGCAACGTGATCCGTGAGCAGCCCGGAACCAGCGGCGGAACAATCGCCGCACAGGGGCTGAACAGGAACGGAGCCGCCCCGCGGCTACCTCGGCAGCGTCGCCGGACTGCCGCCGTTCGCCTCGTACCCGGCGACCGCGAGCGCCCGGTACACCGTGTACTCGGCGGCCGGGTCCGAGCTCTGCGTCCACGGCAGCGCGCCCACATGCCCGTCGATGTGGACGAGTTGGTTCATCGCCTCCGACCAGCGCTCCATCCGCACCAGGAACAGCACCAGCAGATGCCGGACATGGGCGAGCATCGGATCGTCGGGACGCGCGGCGTGGACCGCGAACAGCGCACCCTCGACCGCCTTCGTCACCACCAGGCTCTCGTAGAAGCCGCTCACGAGATTGACCTCGGGCAGATGCTCGTACACCGCGAACAGCGGCAGCGCGGCCAGCAGCGAGCCCTGCGGGGCGCGGGCGGCAGCCGAAACGGCGAAGCGGTCGGCGTCCTCGCGGGAGCCGTGCCACTTCTCGCACCAGAAGTGCAGTGCCGCGATGTGCGCGCCCATGTGTGCCGGGGCCCGGTCGATGATCTTCACCCAGAGCCGGTCGAACTCCTCGTGGGAGTAGCCGAGTCCGCGGGCGACGGCCAGTTCGACGATGTACGGGACCGGGTCACCGGGCGCCAGCAGGGCCGCCTCGCCGCAGACCGTACGGGCCTCCTCCAGAATGATCCGGAAGTCGTCCGTCCCCGCGGTGGAGGACCGCCAGGCCTGCTGGACCAGGAACTCGGCATGCACGGCCGCACCGCCCGCGTCCTTCGGCGACTCGGCCCGCCACGACCGCAGCCACGCACCACCGACACCCGGGGCCTGCATCAGCTCGAGCGACGCGGCGCCGGCGAACGCCTGCACCCGCTGCCACCGCACCTCGCTCTCCTTCGGCGTCCCGGCCAGCAACTGCGAGGCCGCGCGGCAGTCCTGGGTGCGCTGCACGACATCGAGAACATCCAGGAGATCCTGATCGGGGCCCGGCATCCGGACGTCCAGCTCCTCCTGGCGGACGAAGCCGTACGTGTCGGGGTCGGCGGCGTCCGGGGAGCCGGGCGCGACCTGGTGGATGCCGGACCTGCGGCGCAGCACGAAGGGGCCGATCACCGCGGCGAGCATGCACAGCGCGATGAGGAACCAGAGAATCTCCATACGCCCATTGTCACCGGACGGCGCAGCGGCCGTGGATCACCCCCGTGACGAACTACGCTCGGGCCCCATGAGCGACCAGCACAGCTTCGAGACCCTCGCGATCCACGCGGGCAACGCCGCCGATCCCCTCACCGGCGCCGTTGTTCCGCCCATCTATCAGGTGTCCACGTACAAGCAGGACGGCGTCGGCGGGCTCCGCGGCGGCTACGAGTACAGCCGCAGCGCCAACCCGACGCGCACCGCACTGGAGGAGAACCTCGCGGCCGTCGAGGGCGGCCGCCGCGGTCTCGCCTTCGCGTCCGGGCTCGCGGCGGAGGACTGCCTGCTGCGTACGCTGCTGTACCCCGGCGCCCATGTCGTCATCCCGAACGACGCGTACGGCGGCACCTTCCGGCTGTTCGCCAAGGTGGTCAAGCGGTGGGGCGTCGACTTCTCCGTCGCGGACACCTCCGACCCGGCGGCGGTCCGGGCCGCGGTCAACGACCGTACGAAGGTCATCTGGGTGGAGACGCCGTCCAACCCGCTGCTCGGCATCACCGACATCGCGGCCGTCGCGGACGTGGCCCGCACCGCGGGTGCCCGGCTGGTCGTCGACAACACCTTCGCCAGCCCTTATCTGCAGCAGCCGATCGCGCTCGGCGCGGACGTCGTCGTGCACTCGCTGACCAAGTACATGGGCGGCCACTCGGACGTCGTCGGCGGTGCGCTGATCGCCGCGGACGCGGGGCTCGGCGAGGAACTGGCGTACCACCAGAACGCGATGGGGGCGGTCGCCGGACCGTTCGACTCCTGGCTGGTGCTGCGCGGCATCAAGACGCTGCCGGTCCGGATGGACCGGCACAGCGAGAACGCCGCCAAGGTCGCCGAGTTGCTGACCCGGCACCCCAAGGTGACCCAGGTCCTCTATCCGGGGCTGCCGGAGCACCCGGGGCACGAGATCGCCGCCAAGCAGATGAAGGCGTTCGGCGGCATGGTGTCGTTCCGCGTCGAGGGCGGCGAGGAGGCGGCGGTCGAGGTCTGCAACCGGGCGAAGCTGTTCACGCTCGGCGAGTCCCTCGGCGGCGTCGAGTCGCTGGTGGAGCACCCGGGCCGGATGACGCACGCCTCGGTGGCGGGCTCGGCGCTGGAGGTACCGGCCGACCTGGTCCGGCTGTCCGTCGGCATCGAGTCCGCGGACGACCTGCTGGCCGACCTGACGCAGGCGCTCGGCTAGATCGTTCCGTCCGGGGACGAGTGATGACCCCGAAGCGCCGGGCGGGCCGGCTCGCTGCCCGCCCGGCGCATCGCCAGGTGATCCGTCCGGTCAGGCGTCGACCTTCTCGTCCTCCATCGACTCACGGATCTGTTGCCGCAGCTCCGGGCCGTCCGTGTGCGCGTGGACGGAGACCGCGTGTTCCGGCGCGGCCCGCAGGACTTCCTCTTCCTCACCGGAGATGGTGAGCGAGCAGTTCGTGACGCTCGGGTACTTGCGTCAGGCAACGACTTTCCTGGTCATGACGGCCTCCTCGGCCCGTTCCGCACGCGAATCCGGGCTCACCAGCCTTCCAGTGGCGGTGTCGTCTCGGCGGGCGGCACCTGCCACGGCTGGGTGACCACCGCCCACACCATGAACGCGGCCACCGCCAGGAACAGCACCGTCAGCGCCAGCGCGCGGGCCGCCCGGTGGCGGCGCAGCATGCGGCCGCCGCGCTCCGCAGCCCGCTCCGCCAGACCGGCGGGGACCTGCGGATGCGGCCCGTCCAGCATCCGCCGGACGCGGTCCTCCCTGCGGCCGGGGCGCTTCACGGCGCGGCCCCCAGCGGCCCCATGGTCCATCGCCTGGTCCGGCGCCGTGGGGTGGGCCCCCGGGGGTCGCCCATCGTGGCCACCGAGCGGTTGCAGATCGCCCGGACCCGGTCCACCGGAAGCCCCAGCAGCGCGGCGGTCTGCTCCTCCGCGACACCCTCGTACAGCCGCAGTACGAGGACCAGCCGCGCTTTCGGGGTCAGCGGGTCCAGCAGGCCGCCACGCGGCCGGCGGTGCCGCCATGCCTCCCGGGCGAACCGGGAGGCCAGCTCCTGCCGGGTGCGGTTGTACGGATCCTCGCCGTGCAGCCGGTCCCAGTCCGCGTACGTACGGGCCAGCGCGGCGGTCAGCAGACGCAGCGCCCGTTCGTTGCTCCCGGGCGGCTGCGACGGTTCGGCGGTGAGCAGCGTGGCAGTGTGCAGCAGGCGGCCGCCCGCGCCCGCCACAAAGGCCTCGAACTCCTGGGCGCGGCGCCGCTGAGGACCCGCCTGCTGCTCTCGCACCCCCACATGGCAGCGCCGCCGACCACCCCTGGTCAAGAGGTCGGACCGAGCGAATGCCACCCCCGAGGCGCCGCCCGGCGCGCCGCTCGGCTCAGTCGGTCGTCGGCTGATGCGTCTGCCGCGCGGCCAGCGCAGCGTTGAACCGAGTCAGCAGCATGCAGAACATGTCCCGCTCATCCGCCGTCCAGTCCTGCGTCACCTGCGACATCAGCTCCCGCCGCGACGCCCGCACCTCGTCGAGCCGGGCCTGCCCGCGCGGCGAAAGCTGGAGCACGACCGCACGGCCGTCCTCCGGGTGCGACGTGCGCTTGACCAGACCGGTGTCGACGAGCGGCGCGACCTGGCGGGTCACGGTCGAGGAGTCGATCCCCATCCCCGCGGCCAGCGCCTTGACGCCCATCGGGCCTTCCCGGTCCAACCGGTTGAGCAGCAGATACGCGGCCCGGTCCATGGAATTGCGGACCTGGCCGACACCGCCGAGGCGAGTCTGCTCGGCACGGCGGGCGAACACGGCCACCTGGTGCTGCAGAGCATCGAGGAGGTGGTCGGGACCCGGGGAATCGGGGGTGGCGCCCCCGGAAGGAGACGCAGCTGTCGTCATGTCCTGAGGGGGCATGGCCGGGGGCTCTCTTCGTGCGGTGTCGGATGGGTGGGGGACAGAGTACGCGGCCCCGGGGCAACGCGTACCAGTGCCGCACAAACCTGCGGACAACGACGCAGGACGGCGCCGCGGCGGCGTCCCGCACCGCGTCCAGCTGCAAGACTTGTGGTCATGAACTTCCGTACGCCCCACCCGTTTCCCCCAGTGATCCTCGACGATGTCCGGGGCGCGCAGAAGATGCTCTCCGGTGTGGCCCGGGTGACCGCGATGGAGGGCAGCCGCCATCTGTCGGAGCTGGTCGGCGCGCCGGTCCACTTCAAATGCGAGAACCTGCAGCGGACCGGTTCGTTCAAGCTGCGCGGCGCCTACGTACGGATCGCCGGACTGTCACCGGTGGAGCGGGCGGCCGGGGTCGTCGCCGCGAGCGCCGGAAACCATGCGCAGGGTGTCGCACTCGCCTCTGCGCTGCTGGGCGTACGGGCAACGGTCTTCATGCCGGTCGGGGCACCGCTGCCGAAGGTCGCCGCGACCCGCGAGTACGGCGCGCAGGTCAGGCTGCACGGTCAGGTCGTCGACGAGACGCTCGCCGCCGCCCAGGAGTACGCCCAGGAGACCGGTGCGGTCTTCATCCATCCCTTCGACCACCCGGACATCATCGCCGGTCAGGGCACCGTCGGCCTGGAGATCCTCGAACAGTGCCCCGAGGTCCGGACGATCGTCGTCGGGATCGGCGGCGGCGGTCTCGCCGCGGGCATCGCGGTGGCGGTGAAGGCCGTCCGGCCCGACGTGCGGATCGTCGGCGTCCAGGCGGCGGGCGCGGCCTGCTACCCGCCCTCCCTGGCGGCCGGCCACCCGGTGGTGATCGACGGGCTGCAGACGATGGCGGACGGCATCAAGGTGGGACGCCCCGGCGACGTGCCGTTCGGGATCGTCCAGGAGCTGGTCGACGAGGTCCGTACGGTCTCCGAGGCCGAGCTGTCCAGCGCGCTGCTGCTCTGCCTGGAGCGGGCGAAACTTGTGGTGGAGCCGGCCGGCGCGAGCCCCGTCGCGGCGCTGCTGAGCGACCCCCGGTCGTTCCGGGGGCCGGTCGTCGCGCTGCTGTCGGGCGGCAATGTGGACCCGCTGCTGATGCAGCGCATCCTGACCCACGGCATGGCGTCGGCGGGCCGCTACCTGAGCCTGCGGGTGCGGCTCACGGACCGCCCGGGCGCGCTGGCCGCCCTGCTCGCCTCGTTGTCCGTCGCGGACGCCAACGTCCTCGACATCGGCCATGTACGGACCGATCCGCGGCTCGGGCTCACCGAGGTGGAGGTCGAGCTGCACCTGGAGACCAAGGGGCCGGTCCACTGCGAGGAGGTCACCACGGCGCTGCGGCAGGCGGGGTACGAGGTGACGGCCTGACACGCGGCGGTGTGCGCGTTCACCGGGCGGCGCAAGGCGCACAATCCTAGGATCTGTGAGGGAAGTCACCCGAACGCTCTGGGGGAATCCGTATGCCAGGCGCCATCCATGCCGAAGGCCTGGTGAAGACCTTCGGCGATGTACGAGCACTCGGTGGTGTTGATCTCGACGTGCCGGAAGGCACGGTCCTGGGCCTCCTCGGCCCCAACGGGGCCGGCAAGACGACCGCCGTACGTGTCCTGACGACTCTGCTCCGGCCGGACAGCGGCACGGCGTTCGTGGCGGGAATCGACGTACTGAAGAGACCCGACGACGTCCGCCGCTCGATCGGGCTCTCCGGCCAGTTCGCCGCGGTCGACGAGTACCTGACCGGCCGTGAGAACCTGCAGATGGTCGGTCAGCTCTACCAGATGAGCCGGCGCGACGCGAAGGCCCGGGCGGGGCAGCTGCTGGAGCGGTTCAACCTCGCCGACGCCGCCGACCGGCCGGCGAAGACTTACTCCGGAGGCATGCGCCGCCGCCTCGATCTGGCGGCGGCGCTCGTCGTCTCCCCACCCGTGATGTTCATGGACGAGCCGACGACCGGCCTCGACCCGCGCAACCGGCAGCAGCTGTGGGAGGTCATCGAGGAACTCGTCGCAGGCGGCACGACGCTCCTGCTGACCACCCAGTATCTGGAGGAGGCCGACCGTCTGGCGCACGACATCTGCGTCATCGACCACGGCCTCGTCATCGCCCGTGGCACCTCCGACCAGCTCAAGGCCCAGACCGGCGGCGAGCGTGTCGAGGTCGTCGTCCACCAACCCGACCAGATCGACCCGGCCCGGGCCGTCCTCGCCCATCTGGGCAAGGGTGAGGTCACCCTCACCCAGCACATCCGCAAACTGACCGTCCCGGTCTCCGGCGGCGCCAAACTGCTCGCCGAGATCATCCGAGATCTCGACACCCGAGGGGTCGAGATCGACGACATCGGCCTGCGCCGCCCGACCCTCGACGACGTGTTCCTCTCGCTCACCGGCCACGTGGCCGAGCTGACGGAGACCGATGACGGGACCGTCCCCCGCGGACGCGGGGCGCAGACCGGCCGGAAGGCCGGACAGGAGGCCGCGAAGTGACTGCCACGACGGAAACGCTGCACATCGCGGCCCCCCGCCCGGGCGGTTCCCTGGGCCGGTCGGTCCGCGACTCCCTCGTCGTCGCCCGGCGCAACCTGATCCGGATGACCCGGATCCCCGAGATGGTCATCTTCGGGCTGATCCAGCCGATCATGTTCGTGGTGCTGTTCAGCTACGTCTTCGGCGGCTCGATGATGATCGGCGGTTCCACCAGCCCCGCCGACTACCGCAACTTCCTGATGGCGGGCATCTTCGCCCAGACCGTGACCTTCGCCACCGCCGGCGCCGGCGCCGGTATCGCGGACGACATGCACAAGGGCCTCATCGACCGGTTCCGCTCGCTGCCCATGGCGCGCGGTGCGGTGCTCACCGGCCGCACGCTCGCCGACCTCGTCCAGACGACGCTCACCCTTGTCGTTCTCGCGGTCGTCGCCCTGCTGGTCGGCTGGCGCACCGAGGAGAACGCCGGCAAGGTGCTCGGCGGCTTCGCGCTGCTGCTCCTGCTGGGCTACGCCTTCTCCTGGATCGGGGCGCTGATCGGGCTCTCGGTCCGCACCCCCGAGGCAGCCACGTCGGGCGGCCTCATCTGGCTCTTCCCGGTCACGTTCATCTCGAACGCCTTCGTGCCCACCGAGAACATGGCGAGCTGGCTCCAGCCGATCGCCGAGTGGAACCCGTTCAGCGCGACCGTGCAGGCCTGCCGTGAGCTCTTCGGGAATCCGGGCGTCTCCCCCTCCGACGCCTGGCCGATGCAGCATCCCGTCTGGGCCTCGCTGGCCTGGTCCGTGCTGATCATCGCGGTCTTCCGGACGCTGGCGGTCCGCAAGTACCGCTCGGCGGCCGTCTGAGGGCGACGAAGAGCCCCGGCCGTCCCGCGGCCGGGGCTCTCGGCTGTGCTGCCGGTGGGGCGGGTCAGCCCGTGTACGGCTTCGCCTCGAGGATCTTCACCGAGGCCTTCTTGCCGTTCGGCAGCTCGTACTCGGCGTCCTCACCCATCTTCTTGCCGTTCACGCCGGAACCGAGCGGAGACTGCGGGGAGTACGTCTCGATGTCCGCGCTCGCGTACTCGCGGGAGGCGAGCAGGAACGTCATGGTGTCGTCGGGATCGCCGTCGAACGCGATGGTGACGACCATGCCGGGCTCGACCACGCCGTCGTCGGCGGGGGCCTCGCCGACCTTCGCATGCTCCAGGAGCTGGGTGAGCTGGCGCACCCGCAACTCCATCTTGCCCTGCTCCTCCTTGGCCGCGTGGTACCCGCCGTTCTCCCGGAGGTCACCCTCCTCACGGGCCGCCGCGATCTTTACGGCGATCTCCGTGCGCGCGGGACCAGACAGGTACTCCAGCTCGGCCTTGAGCTGGTTGTACGCCTCCTGCGTGAGCCAGGTGACGTTTTCGCTGGTCTGGGTCACAGGTGCTCCTAGTCGGTACTGGAAATACAAGCGTCGGTACTGGGAATACAAAGCATCGCCCTACCCAGAAGCATGTGCCTCCACGGGTGGGCGAAACCACGAGCCTAACAATTCCGCAGGAAAAGGGGGAGAAGGTAAACCGCTACGACCGCGTCAACGCAGGTCGGGGAAGATAGTCGCAGGTCGGAGCCGGTCCGTGCCGGTCAACGCGACGCCCCGCCGTCGGCGGTGCAGCCCAGCAGTTCCACGCTGGTCGCCCGCGACGTCGTACGCAAGGAGATGATCCGGTCGATCCGGTCGGAGCGGTCGTCGAACCGGATGTCCTTCCGGGCCACGTCGTCGCCGTCCACGCGCTGCGAGCGGAGTGTGCAGTAGCCCTTCGCGTCCCGGTCCTTGCGAACCTCCAGGTGGACGTCGACCCGGTCGTCCGAGACGATCTTGAACTTGATCACCTCGGCGCTGATCTCCTGGCCCGCCACGTAGTCGTAGCCGATCCAGCCGACCACGCCGAGCAGTGCGACGCCCAGCACCGAGCCGATGATCTTGAGCTTGCGGTCCGCGCGCTCGTCCGCGGAGCGCCCGTAGCGGCCCTCCGGAAGTGCTTCACGCACCGCAGTCATGATCGTTCCTTCCGTACCGGGGGATCGCGGAATTTTCCACCCCTGGCTTCGGTCACTATAGAAGTCTGCCACCGCCGGCCGACCGCCACCCCGCACCGACGTCCCTACGGGACGGCACCACTCAATGGCGACCAATCACTGAGGATCGAGTCTTGACTGAGCAGCTTCGACTGATGGCCGTACATGCCCACCCCGACGACGAGTCGAGCAAGGGCGCGGCCACCATGGCCAAGTATGTGTCCGAGGGGGTGGACGTGCTGGTCGTGACCTGCACGGGCGGCGAGCGCGGCTCCATCCTCAACCCGAAACTCCAGGGCGACGCGTACATCCAGGAGCACATCCACGAGGTGCGCAAGAAGGAGATGGACGAGGCCCGGGAGATCCTGGGCGTCAAGCAGGAGTGGCTCGGCTTCGTCGACTCCGGGCTGCCCGAGGGCGACCCGCTGCCGCCGCTGCCCGAGGGCTGCTTCGCACTGGAGGACGACGAGAAGGCGGCGGCGCGTCTCGTCCGGAGCATCCGCGCGTTCCGTCCGCACGTCATCACCACGTACGACGAGAACGGCGGGTACCCGCACCCCGACCACATCATGACCCACAAGATCTCGATGATCGCGTTCGACGGCGCCGCGGACACCGAGACGTTCCCCGAGGTGGAGTTCGGCCCCGCCTGGCAGCCGCAGAAGCTCTACTACAACCAGGGCTTCAACCGTCCGCGCACGGTGGCGCTGCACGAGGCGCTGCTCGCCCGCGGCCTGGAGTCGCCGTACGGCGAGTGGCTGGAGCGCTGGAAGGAGTTCGAGCGCGTCGAGCGGACGCTGACCACGCACGTTCCGTGCGCCGAGTTCTTCGAGATCCGGGACAAGGCACTGATCGCGCACGCCACCCAGATCGACCCCGACGGCGGCTGGTTCCGGGTTCCGATGGACATCCAGCGGGAGGTCTGGCCGACCGAGGAGTACGAGCTGGCGAAGTCTCTCGTCGATACGTCCCTCCCCGAGAGCGACCTCTTCGCGGGCATCCGCGACAATGCCTGATATGTACGCGACCCAGGCACTGACCCACGTCATTCCTCTCGCCGAGGAATTCGACAAGAACAAGGTGACACCCGGCGTCCTCGGCTTCATCGTCTTCGCGGCGCTCGCGGTGGGCGTGTGGCTGCTGATGAAGTCCATGAACCGGCACATGGGCAAGGTCAACTTCGAGGAGGCACCGGATCCCGACGCGGTGTCCGCCGACGCCAAGACATCGGGAACCGCTGCCGGGCGCGCCCGGTAGCGGTTCGTCCCTACCTGCCGGACGGGCTTGATCCACCGCCCGTCCGGCACATGCGAGTGCCCGGCAAGAGGCCTCGGCCCCGCCCTACGGCCTCGCCCCCACCGGTACGCCCATGATTTCGCGGGCGTGGCGGGTCGGGGTCATGCCCAGGCGCCAGGCCTGCCAGCCGTCCTCCAGGTCGACCCCGCGGTTCAGGACCACCGTGAACGCCTCCGCGCAGTCCTCCAGCTTGCTGTCGCGGGTCGGATGGCCGGCCCCGAGCAGGTCGGCGAGCTCCTGCTGGGCCACCACCGTGCCCACCTCCGTGCCGCCCGCCGACGCGTACGGCAGCAGTGTGCAGCGCAGGAAGCGGGCCCAGTCGGCGCCCCGTGTGTCGCCGTACGAGTCGAACAGCTGCGCCGCCTCGTCGCACAGGGCCAGCGCCTGCGGGGCGCGGTTGTTGCCCGCGTCGATCAGGACCAGCTCGAGACACGTCCACGCCTCGCCGTGGGCGACACCGATGCGCCGGAAGTCGGCCCGGGCGTCGACCAGGAGCTGCCGGGCGAAGCCGGAGTTGCGCAGATTGCCGGTCTGGGCGGCCCGCTGGTCGCGGGTGACCCGGCCCGAGTGGTGCCGGGCACACGCCAGGCCGTACACGTCCCGCATCCGGGAGAACATCGTGCGCGCCCGCTCCAGCTCCCGCACCGCCTGATCGGTGTCGCCGGTCTCCTCCAGGGCCTGCCCCAGGTAGTACAGCGTCCACGCCTCGCCGCGCGCGTCCTCGCTGTCCCGGTGCAGGGACAGTGCCCGGCGCAGCTCGTCGACCGCCGGGGCCGCCTCGCCGTCGAGCAGCCGGGCGCGCGCCAGCTGGGTCAGCGCCCAGGCCTCGCCGCGTTCGTCACGGGTACGGCCGTACAGATCCAGCGCAGTGCGCAGCGCCTCGTCGGCCCCCGCCACATCGCCCATCCGCAGCAGGGTCTGGCCCAGCTGGAACCGCGCCCACGCCTCGCCGTGCAGCGACTCGCCCTCCCCGTGCAGGATCAGCGCCGTGTCGAGAAGGGCCAGGGCCTCGGCGAGACGGCCGCAGTCACGCTCGACGGCGGCCAGCGCATGCAGCGACCACGCCCGGTCCGCGGCCTGCCCGTCCGAGGACTGCAGCCCGATCGCCTCGCGCAGCCGCACCGACGCCTCGGTCAGGTTGCCCTGGTGGTGCAGGGTGATGCCGAGCGAGCAGAGCGCCAGCGCCGTGCCCGCCTCGTTCTGCGCCTCACGGTAGAGGCCGACGACCGAGGACAGGGTGGTACGGGCCTTGTCCAGCTCACCGAGCTGCCGGGCCGCGATACCGGTACGCCACTGGACCGACCGCTCGAGCAGCCCCTTGTCGACGGCCTGCGTCAACTCGCTGATCTCGCCCAGCCGGTAGAGGTCGCCGCGCAGCAGGCAGTAGTCGCACAGCGCGCCCAGCAGATCCAGCACGGCCCCTTGGTCGACGCCCTCCGCGTGCCGCAGCGCGGAGGTGATGAAGCTCGACTCGTCGTCCAGCCAGTGCAGCGCCGCGTCCAGCGAGGCGAAGCCGTGCGAGCCGAACTGGCCCGCCCGGGTCGACATCTTGCCGTCCACCATCCGGATCACCGCACCGGCGAGCTCCGCATAGTTGTGGATCAGCCGCTCCTGCGCGGCCGTACGGTCCGCCGCCGCCTCCTCGTCGAGCAGCCGGGCCAGGGCGAAGCCCCGCACCAGATCGTGCAGCCGGTAGCGCGAGCCCCGCACATGATCGAGGAGCCCGGCCCGGCACAGGACCGTCAGCAGCCGCTGCGCCTCCTGTTCCTCGGCGGACAGCAGCGCCGCGGCCGCCGCCGCGCCCAGGCTGGCGCGCCCGGCCAGCGCGAGCCGGCGCAGCAACCGCCGCGCCTGCTCGGACTGGTCGGTGTAGCGCAGCCACAGGGTCCGCTCGACGGGGGCGACCGGACCGTACGCGGCGAGATCGGTGGCCAGCGAGCTGCGGGTACGCGCCCCGAGCGAGGAGCCCGCGACGCGCAGCGCCAGCGGCAGACCGCCGCACAGCTCGGTGATGGTGTCGGTCGACTGGGAGTCGTACGGCCCCAGCTCCTGCGCCTCGGCCGACGTGCGCAGCAGCTCCTCCGCGCCCCCCGCGTCCAGAGGTCCCACCGGCAGCTGGTGCACCCAGGCCGGGATGTCGGCGGGCAGGTCCAGGGGCGCACGGGCGGTGACGAGGACCAGGCTGTCGGAGCGCTCGGGGATGAGCGTGCGGACCTGCGCCGGGTCGCCGGCGTCGTCGAGGACGACCGTCACCGGCGTACCGGTCAGATGCTGGTGGTACAGCTCGCCCAGCCGTCGCACCTGCTGCTCCGCGGAGGACCCTCCCGAGGCTTTCGACCCCGCGCGACCGGGGGAGCCCCCCTCCCGGAACAGCAGCTGCTCGCGGGGCGCGCCCAGGCGGTTCAGTAGATGCAGCAGTGCGTCACGGGTCGGCAGCGGGTTCTCGCCGGTGACGTCGGAGCGCAGATCCACCACGCAGGCGCCCCGGAACTGGTCCTTCAGTTCATGTGCCGCCCGCACGGCGAGGGTGGTGCGGCCCGAACCGGGCTCGCCGTGCAGCACGACGACGGTCGGCTTCGTCTCCGTCGAGGCCCGGGCCGCGTGCACCCACCGGGCGATCTGCGCCAGCTCGGCCCGGCGGCCCGCGAACGGCCCGTCGGGGGCGGGCAGATGACTGAAGGACTGGCCGAGCAGCGACCGGGTGCGCGCCGCCGCACTGCGGTCCCCGCCGCGCAGTTGTTGCACGACGGTTGTCGCCTTCTTCTTCGGCGCACGGGTCGACGCGGTCAGTATCCGCTGCTGGTCCAGGAACGGGCGTATGCCCCGCACCTCCAGCGCCGCCAGCCACTGCAGCCGCAGCTGCTCGGGGCCGCCGGGCTGACCCAGCGCGCCCGCCTTCCGGTGGGCGGCGGGCCAGTGCGAGGCGGTCACCTTGGCGACGGTGGCCGCGGCGCCCGCGACGGCGACGACGGCGCCGGCGCCGAGCGCCGGCCCGGCCGCAGTGCCGAGCGCGACATCCGCGCCGAACGCCGCAGCTGCGGCAACTCCGGTCACCAGCAGGGGAGTTCCCATCGTCGCTTTGCTGAACCGCTGCGACAGGGGCTGCTGTCCAGCCTCCATCGTGTCGAGTGCCTGGACGTACGCGGCGTACTCCTCACCCGCGTCGGCCACCAGGGAATCGAGGGCGGCCCGCCCGCGCGCCAGCAGTGACGCGGCGTCGGTCCGGCCGCCCGATCGACGTACCTCTTCCTCCACGGCGCGCACCAACAGCCGTTCGGCTTCAGCCCGGTGGCTGTCCCGCATGTTCGTCCCCCTCCGAGAGCTTCGGTTCGGAACAAGTGTCCTGTGTGGGGCGGCTGAGCGCGAGAGCAAACGGGGCAAGTGGTGTCACCCGAGCGGCCGTTGTGCTCACCTGACGAGTCCGGACGGCTGGTGAGGTGGAGCTTGTTGCCTGCGGTGTGACTTGTCCCGCGTTCGCGCGTTGAAGTGACTGTCGGATGAATTCTCGATACAGAGCGGACTTGCCATGTCATCCTCATCAATTGCCGCTGGCTCGGGCCGCGTTCCAGTTGCTGCTTACGCCCGTACGTCTGAAGACTTCCGGAAGGGCGATGCCCATGGGGTGAATAATCAACACCGGATCAACGAGAAGTCCGCCCGTGAGCAGGGCTGCGTCATCGTCGCCAGATATACCGACAACGGGTGCAATGCCTCCAAGCCGGGGTGTTCGCGACCAGCGTTCGACAGGCTGCTCTTGGACCTCAGGCGAGGGACCATCGGCAGCGGTATGCCACTGGGCGGCGTCGTCTGTGTGGCAGACGACCGCCTCTATCGGCGCGTGGAGGACTTCGCGCGGTTCATCGAAGCCCTGACGTGCCACCCCGGGCGCATACATGTCGATCAGAGCGGAGTCCGTAACCCCTATACCAAAGAAGGGTTGTTGAAGGCTGTGCTGTCCCTCGAAGCGGCTGCTGCGGAGACCGAGATCCGAGCCCAGAGAGTTCGCAACTGGCATTGGTCCCGGGCGATGGACGGAATGCCGCACAGCGGACCGCGCCCCTTCGGCTGGGCGGACGACAGAATCACCCTGCACCCGGTCGAGGCCGAGCTGGTGCGCAAGGCCATCGAGGATCGCATCGGGGGTATGCCGGTCAATGCCATTGCACGTGAGTGGTACCGGCTGGGCGTGAGAGGGACGCGTGGTGGTGTCCACAACCCTCAAACGGTCACGCAGATCATGACGGCACCGCGTGTGTGCGGCTACCGAGCCAACCGCGGTGAGCTGTTGCTCGATCCGGACACCAGGGTTCCCGTGGTGGGCCAGTGGGAACCCATAGTGAACCCCGAACAGTGGCAGGCGCTGTGTGCGACGTTCGCGGCGGGAAGCCTTTATATGCACCGCGGGAGCGGCGCGCCGCGGCGAACGGGCGAGAAGGCCGGACCGAGGTACCTGGCCAGTGGATTTCTGCGCTGTGGCGGGGAGACCAAGCCCGGACAGACGTGTGGCCGGAAAATGGGTGGCTCCAAAAGCAGCAGGAGCCGGAGAAGCCCGTACAACTACATCTGCAAGGAGCCGCGGGCCGGGGCTGCGGACGCTGCGCGATCAGTGGCCCGCTTGTGGACGACGCCATCGAGAGGTTTCTCTTTCCCAAGGGAGGGCGCGGGCCCGTGCGACTGCCGGAGTCGATTCGGGAGCGCTGGAAGTCGGGTGACATGGACTTCGATGAGCGGCGCAAGGTGATTGCCTCGGTCTTTGAGTACTTGGTGATCCGGCCGGGGGTGAAGGGGAACCGGACCTGGGACTACTCACGTGTGTCGCCGGTCTGGAAGTGGGCGGACCGAGTGGCGGCATCCGATCCCGCGGCTTGAGGGCCGGGTCATGGGTTGGAGCGGGTCCATTCAGGCAGGATGGGGGTATGCCGAACCGCCTGGCCCATGAGACGTCTCCGTACCTCCTCCAACACGCCGACAATCCGGTCGACTGGTGGCCGTGGTCGCCCGAGGCCTTTGACGAGGCGCGGGAGCGAGGCGTTCCGGTGGTGTTGAGCGTTGGTTACTCAAGTTGCCATTGGTGCCATGTTTTCGCGGTCGAGAGCTTCGAGGACGAAACGACCGCGGCATACATGAACGAGCACTTCGTCAATGTGAAGGTCGACCGCGAGGAGCGGCCCGATGTCGACGCCGTGTACATGGAGGCCGTGCAGGCCGCGACCGGTCAGGGCGGCTGGCCGATGACCGTCTTCCTGACCGCCGACGCCGAGCCCTTCTACTTCGGTACGTACTTCCCGCCCGAGCCCCGCCACGGCATGCCGTCCTTCCTTCAGGTGCTCGAAGGTGTCGTCTCCGCCTGGACCGACCGCCTCGACGAGGTCAACGAGGTCGCCGGGCGCATCGTCCGCGATCTGGCAGGCCGCTCGCTGGCGCACGGCGGGGAGGGGCTGCCGGGCGAGTCGGAGCTGGCGCAGGCGCTGCTCGGGCTGAGCCGTGAGTACGACGAGAAGCACGGCGGCTTCGGTGGCGCCCCGAAGTTCCCGCCGTCCATGACGATCGAGTTCCTGCTGCGCCACCACGCGCGTACCGGCGCCGAGGGCGCCCTCCAGATGGCCGCCGACACCTGTGAGGCGATGGCCAGGGGCGGGATGTACGACCAGCTCGCCGGCGGGTTCGCCCGGTACTCGGTGGACCGGGAATGGGTCGTGCCGCACTTCGAGAAGATGCTCTACGATAATGCGCTGCTCTGCCGGGTGTACGCCCATCTGTGGCGGGCGACGGGGTCCGAGCCGGCCCGCCGGGTCGCGCTGGAGACCGCAGACTTCATGGTGCGGGAGCTGCGGACCGCGGAGGGCGGGTTCGCCTCCGCGCTCGACGCGGACAGCGAGGACGGCGGCGGCAAGCACGTCGAGGGCGCGTACTACGTGTGGACGCCCGCGCAGCTGCGCGAGGTGCTGGGTGAGGAGGACGCCGCGTTCGCCGCCGATCACTTCGGGGTGACGGAGGAGGGCACCTTCGAGGAGGGCGCCTCCGTGCTGCAACTGCCGCGAACCGACGTGGCGGTGGACGCGGGCCGGGCCGCCGATGTACGGGCCCGGCTGCTCGCGGCCCGCGAGGAGCGGGCGCGTCCCGGACGGGACGACAAGGTGGTGGCGGCCTGGAACGGTCTGGCGATCGCCGCGCTCGCCGAGGCCGGGGCGTACTTCGACCGTCCCGATCTGATCGAGCGCGCCACCGAGGCGGCCGACCTGCTGGTCCGGGTCCATATGGGCGATGTCGCCCGGCTGGCCCGGACGTCCAAGGACGGCCGGACGGGCGACAACGCCGGGGTGCTGGAGGACTACGGCGATGTTGCGGAGGGTTTCCTCGCGCTGGCCGCCGTCACCGGCGAGGGTGTCTGGCTGGAGTTCGCCGGCTTCCTGCTCGACATCGTGCTCCAGCACTTCACCGGCGAGGGCGGGCAGCTGTACGACACGGCGGACGACGCGGAACAGCTGATCCGCCGCCCGCAGGACCCCACCGACAGTGCGACTCCTGCGGGCTGGACGGCGGCGGCCGGGGCGCTGCTCTCCTACGCGGCACACACCGGCTCGGAGGCCCATCGCACCGCTGCGGAGGGTGCGCTGGGGGTGGTGAAGGCCCTCGGGCCGCGGGCGCCGCGGTTCATCGGGTGGGGACTCGCGGTCGCGGAGGCGCTTCTCGACGGCCCGCGCGAAGTGGCGGTCACCGGTCCGGTCGGCGGCGAACTGCACCGTACGGCGCTGCTGGGGCGGGCGCCGGGCGCGGTCGTCGCGGCGGGCGCGGCGGGCGGTACGGAGTTTCCGCTGCTGGTGGACCGGCCGATGGTGGACGGAACGCCGACCGCGTACGTCTGCCGGCACTTCGTGTGCGATGCGCCGACGACGGATGCGCAGGAGCTGGCGCGGAAGCTCGGGGGGTGACGGGGGCGGCCGGGCTCGGTCACCCGGGCCCGGCCGCGCCGGAGGTGTCAGAGCGTCAGGCCGCCCTCGAGCGTGTCCAGGGCCTGGTTGACCATCGCGATCAGGTCACCTTCCTGACCGTGCTCGCCCCAGTACAGCGTCACCTCGCGGAGCGCCCCCAGCACCGCCGCGACGAACACCCGGACCTGCAGGTCGTCGGCGCTGCGGCCGCTGCGGTCGGCGAGTACCCGGGCCAGGATCTTCGCCGTGTCCGACATGGTCTCCGCCGTCCGCGCGCGGATCGCGGGGACCTCCACCATCAGCCGGGTGCGCCGACGGAGTTCCTCCTCCTCGGTGGCGAGGAACGCCGCCAGCGCCTCCGTCACGACGAACCGCAGTGACTGCAACGGCGGTTCGTCCGCGGGACGGTTGCGCATCTCCGCTTCCATGAGGGGGTCGTACTCGTCGGTGAGGACGATGTCCTCCTTGGTCGCGAAGTACCGGAAGACGGTGCTCGGCGACACCTCGGCCGCTTCCGCGATCTGCTCGATCGTGGTGGCGTCGTACCCCTGCTCGGCGATCAGCCGGTACGTCGAGCGCCGGATCGCCATCCTGGTCTTGAGCTTCTTCCGTTCGCGCAGCCCCGGCCGGGGCTGCGCCTCGACGGAGGTGGGAGGCGAGGTACGGGAGGTGGCGGCCATGATCGCCATTCTCGGGCATCGGCGGGTGCCGGGGCCATGCCGGCGTCCACCGGTCCGTGCCGGAGCGGTGGCATGCGAAGTGGCCGCGGCTTTCGGGCCGCGGCCACTGAGGGGCACAAGGGGGGAGGGCGCTCAGCTGTGGTTGTACGCCACCAGTGAGATGCCGACGTAGTGCACGACGAACGCAGCCAGGGTCAGCGAGTGGAAGACCTCGTGGAAGCCGAACCATCGGGGTGACGGGTTGGGCCGTTTGATGCCGTAGATGACGCCGCCGGCGCTGTAGAGCAGCCCGCCGACGATCACCAGAACCAGCACCGCGATCCCGCCGGTGCGCATGAAGTCGGGCAGGAAGAAGACCGCTGCCCATCCCATCGCTATGTAGCAGGGTGTGTAGAGCCAGCGGGGGGCGCCGACCCAGAACACCCGGAAGGCGATGCCGGCCGCGGCCGCCGCCCAGACCGCCCACAGCAGCGGCCGCCCGGTCGACTCCGGGAGCAGCAGCAGGGTCAGTGGCGTGTAGGTGCCCGCGATGATCAGGAAGATGTTGGCGTGGTCGAGCCGGCGCAGCACCGCCTCGCCGCGCGGGCCCCACGTGCCGCGGTGGTAGACCGCGCTCACTCCGAAGAGCAGGCATGCGGTCACGATGTAGATGCCGCAGGCGATCCGGCCGCGGGTGCTGTCCGTGAGTGCGATCAGCACGATCCCCGCGATCAGTACCGCGGGGAACATTCCGGCGTGCAGCCAGCCGCGCAGATGTGGCTTCACCGGGAACGGCAGCGCCAGCTCGGCCGGCTCGGGCCCGGCTGGTTCGACCTCGGGTTCGGCCTCGGCTGGTTCGGGCGCGGCGGCAGCAGTCATGTCCGCATGCTACCTACGCCTCCGTAAGTTGCGAACATGAGTGGTGATGCTCACGTGGGCGGCCCCCTGGACATATGGGCGAATCGGTCGGATGATCAAATGAGTGCGGTCGGCACCGGATGAGCGGCTACGAAGCATCCGGGTCGCGGCCCCCACGGGGCACCTACCGAAAAGACACCCTCAACAAGGAGCGATCGTGGCGCGCGACATCGCGGCTCCCCTCACTGTTCCCACCCGTCACCAGGAGCTCGTCACCTGGGTGAATGAGATAGCAGCCCTCACCCAGCCGGACCGTGTGGTCTGGTGTGACGGCTCCGAGGCCGAGTACGAGCGCCTGTGCGGGGAGCTCGTGGCCAACGGCACGTTCACCAAGCTCGACGAGACGAAGCGGCCGAACTCGTATTACGCCGCTTCCGACCCGAGCGATGTGGCCCGTGTCGAGGACCGCACCTTCATCTGCTCCGAGAAGGAGGAGGACGCGGGCCCGACGAACCACTGGAAGGCCCCCGCCGAGATGCGGGAGATCTTCACGGGTGAGCAGGGAGTCTTCCGCGGTTCCATGCGCGGTCGCACGATGTACGTCGTCCCGTTCTGCATGGGCCCCGTCGGCTCCCCGCTGTCCGCGATCGGCGTCGAGATCACCGACTCCGCGTACGTCGCCGTCTCGATGCGCACCATGACCCGCATGGGCCAGGCTGTCCTCGACGAGCTCGGCACCGACGGCTTCTTCGTCAAGGCCGTCCACACGCTGGGCGCGCCACTGGAGGAGGGCCAGGAGGACGTTCCGTGGCCGTGCAACTCCACCAAGTACATCTCGCACTTCCCCGAGGACCGCGAGATCTGGTCGTACGGCTCCGGCTACGGCGGCAACGCCCTGCTCGGCAAGAAGTGCTACGCGCTCCGCATCGCCTCGGTGATGGCGCGCGACGAGGGCTGGCTCGCCGAGCACATGCTGATCCTGAAGCTCACGCCGCCGCAGGGTGAGTCGAAGTACGTCGCCGCTGCGTTCCCGAGCGCCTGCGGCAAGACCAACCTCGCCATGCTGGAGCCCACGATCTCCGGCTGGACCGTCGAGACCATCGGCGACGACATCGCCTGGATGCGGTTCGGCGAGGACGGCCGTCTCCACGCGATCAACCCCGAGGCCGGTTTCTTCGGCGTCGCGCCCGGCACCGGCGAGCACACGAACGCCAACGCCATGAAGACCATGTGGGGCAACTCCGTCTTCACGAACGTCGCGCTCACCGACGACGGTGACGTGTGGTGGGAGGGCATGACCGAGACGGCCCCCGCCCACCTCACGGACTGGAAGGGCAACGACTGGACGCCCGCGTCCGAGACGCCCGCCGCCCACCCCAACGCCCGCTTCACGGTGCCGGCCGGGCAGTGCCCGATCATCGCGCCGGAGTGGGAGGACCCGAAGGGTGTGCCGATCTCGGCCATCCTCTTCGGCGGCCGCCGCGCCTCGGCCGTGCCGCTGGTCACCGAGTCCTTCGACTGGCAGCACGGTGTCTTCCTCGGTGCCAACGTGGCCTCCGAGAAGACCGCCGCCGCCGAGGGCAAGGTCGGCGAGCTGCGCCGCGACCCGTTCGCCATGCTGCCGTTCTGCGGCTACAACATGGGCGACTACATGAACCACTGGATCAAGGTCGGCGCCGACAAGCCCGACCAGTCCAAGCTGCCGAAGATCTACTACGTGAACTGGTTCCGCAAGAACGACGCGGGCAAGTTCGTGTGGCCGGGCTTCGGTGAGAACAGCCGTGTTCTGAAGTGGATCGTCGAGCGCCTGGAGGGCAAGGCCGAGGGCGTCGAGACGCCGATCGGCATCCTGCCCGCCAAGGGCTCGCTGGACACCGTCGGCCTGGACCTCTCCGAGTCCGAGCTGGACTTCCTGCTCACGGTCGACAAGGAGGTCTGGCGCGAGGAGGCGGCGCTGGTCCCCGAGCACCTCAACACCTTCGGTGACCACACGCCGAAGGAGCTGTGGGACGAGTACCGCGCGCTGGTCCAGCGTCTGGGCTGACGCGCGCGGGGGCGCACTCCCGAAGTGCGCCCCTCGTGCACACTCCGTGGCCGGGTCGTCCGACATCCACCCTGACCTGTGGTTCAACGGCCCGACGCGGTACAGCCCCCGAAACCCCCTTACGGTTCCGGGGGCCGCCCTTTCCCGCCCCTTTTATAAGGAACGTCCGGACAACGCTGCAGGCCCACGTACGAGACCTTCACATTGCTCCGCTGTTCCTTCACATGACCTCCGGTGGGGCCGCCCGGAGGCCGGCCGGGCCTGTGCGGGGCTCAGTTCGCCCGGCCCCGGTCCTCCAGATACCGCGTGTGCGTCTGCTGCCGGCGTGCCTCGGCCTCCCGCAGCCCCGTGGCCAGCGACTCCGCCTCCCGGTGCAGCAGCGAAAGCTGCTGTTCGAGCGGTCGCTCGGGCGGCTCGGTGCCCGGCGTCAGCCGCGTCCACCAGCGGGTCCGCAGATACGTGTCGACGGATTCCGGGATGTCCTGGTGCACGGCGCGGGACAGGGCATGGATGGCTTCCGGGTCGGTGGCGAGGGCCTCGGAGACCCAGCCGGGTGCGAGCAGCCCTTCCAGCAGCCCGGTCAGCTCGACGAGCCGCCCGGAGGCGGCAGGCGGCAGCTCCACTCCGGTCAGATACTCCCGCAGGGTCGCGAAGTCGGCCCGCACCGTCTCCAGCTGCGACGACGGATCGGGGAAGTCCGGGGCGGGCGGCCGCTCGGGCGGGGCGATCAGTGCGCCCGCGCCGTACAGCCCGACGATCACCACCGGCCAGTACGCACCTGCCAGTCCCGTGAAGGTGAGGGCGAGCCCGGCGATCCCGCACGCACTCCCGGTGAGGTTCTTGCGGGACTCGACGTACGCCATGACCCGGCCCGACGCTCTACTGGTAGCCACGGATCTCCTCGAATGCCCCGTCCAGGGAGCCCGGCCCCTGGTCCTTCGTCGCGTCGAAGAGCCGGCCGCCGGTCAGGGTGGCGATCGCGTCCAGTTCCGCACGGTCCGAGTCGCCGAAGACGACCGGGAAGACGGGGGTGGCGCGACGCGCCGCCGGGAGCGAGCGGTAGAAGGCGGCGAAGTCGTCGGCCGAGTCGCCCGTCGTGTTCTCGCCGTCCGTCATCAGGACGATCGAGGTGAACGCGGACTCGGTGTCCGGACCCAGCCGGTCGTAGGCCGACTCCAGACTCGAAAAGATCGCGGTTTCGCCGCTCGCGGTCAGGGCGGCGGTGTCCGCCTTGATCGCCGCGAGCCCGGCCCGTGGGTCGGCGGGATCGACCGTATGCGTGCGTGCCCGCTTCACCGACGACCCGAACGGCAGCAGCGTGACCTCCTCCCGTTCCCGGAAGTCCCCGGTCAGCCCGGTCAGCGCCGCCTTCAGCCGCCTTAGCCGCTCGCCCTGCATCGAGCCGGACGTGTCCAGCGCGTACACGGTGCGCGAGGGCCGCCGGAGCTTGTTCTCGTAACTGTCGAGCAGTCCGTCCGCGACGGATCGCGAGCCGGGGAACGGAAGTTCCCGACGGGCCTCGGTGGCCAGCGCCGCCGCCGGCCGTACGGAGGCGACGACCGGGCGGCGGAACGTCTGCCGGGTCAGCTGCCGCTGCACGGCGGGGGAGCGGAGGTACGAGGTCAGGGCGCGGACCGCGTCCTTGGCGTCGGGCGAGGCGGCGGAGAGCAGGCTCAGCGGGTAGTCGGCCGTCACCACACCGTCGCGCGGGCGGATCACGGTGAGTCCGGTGTGACTGTCCCGGTTGAGGGAGAGCAGCACGGACTCGTAGTTGATCAGCGCGTCGACCGTGCCGCGCCGGGTGTACGCGGTGGCCAGCCAGCCGGACGAACCCGAGGTCAGCCGCTGCCCGCCGAAGAACTCCTTCAGCTTCCCGCTCGCCTTGCGGACATCGGCGTCGGTCAGCGCGGACTGGGCGCCGGAAAGTGCCGAAGCGATCGAAACCAGCGCGGAGAAGCCGGAGTTGGAACGAGCCGGATCCGTCATGCCGTACGTCAGCCGCCCGTCGGCGACCGCCTGGTGCACCTGCGTCCAGGTGACGTCCGACGGGTTCCAGCCGAGTCGGTTCACCACCGACGGCTTGACGCCGAGGGCGACCGGCGACGTCATCAGCGGGGTCTCGGAAGTGATCCGCTTCGCCGCGTCCGGATGGAGCCGCAGATAGTCGTCGGACGACAGCCACACCGCGTCGTACGCCCCGTCCGCCTTCCCGGACCCGAGCTGTTCGACGGCGTCGAGCGTCCCGGTCCAGGTGGGCCGCACGGTGACCCCGGTCGCCTTCCGCGCCTGCTCCAACAAAGGCTTCATATCAGCGAGTTCGCTGGATGCAAGCACCCGCAGCGTCCCGGCCCGAGGCGCGCCGTCATCGTTCTTCCCGGGCGGCGCGGGACCGTCCGACGCCGAACACGCCGCCAGGGGTACGAGCACCGCGGCGGCCAGCAGCGACGCGAGTGTGCGCGACACCCGGCGCCGCAGCCTTCGCAGCCGACCCGTCATCCGAGACCACCGCCCTCGAGGGCGCCCGCGGACCGGCTGCGCTCCAAGTGGCTGCTCGCCTGCTGGAGTTCGGCCGTCAGTGACTCGACGGTCGCCGCCATGGACTCGGTCGCCTGCACCTTGTACGTGTCGATGATGTCCAGCGTCCGGTAGATCTGCTGGAACGCCGTCCGCAGCGTCTCCGCACCCACCGCAGGGTCGGCGGCGATCCGCTGGATCTCCCCGCTCTGCGTGGCGAGCATCTCCGCATTGCCCCGGATCAGGTCCTCCGTCGTGGAGCGCAGCACCTGCACCTGTTCGCTCACTTTGCGCTGGCTCTCCAGCGCCGATGCCAGCATCACGGCGATCCGCAGCGCGGAGACCGTCGTGGTCGCGGCTCGGTCGACGCCCCTGATCAGCTCCTCGTTGTTGCGGCGTACGACGTCCATCGCCAGATACCCTTGCGCGCAGACCGCGAGCTGGGCCAGCAGATCCTGGTGCTTCTGCCGTACGGGGAACAGCACATCGGCGCGCAGGGCGTCCGCCTGTACGGGGTCGGCGGCCTCCGTCGCCCGGATGCGTTGCTCGACGGCGCCGTCCAGGGCCTCGGTGAGGACCACGTACTCCTGGAGCTTGCCCATCGTCTCCCAGAGCCGGGTGCGCTCGGTGTGCAGAGCGGCGTTGTCGCGGCGCAGTTCGTCCTGGCCGCCGCGGAGCGAGCCGACGATCCTGTTGAGGGTGGACTGTGCGGAGGCGTACTTCGCGACATGGTCGCGCAGCCTGTTGCCGCCGGGAAGTTTCGCCAGCAGCCGGCGGGCGCCGCGGCCGGGGGTGTCGCGCGGATCGAGGTCCTCGACGGTGCGGCGCAGCTCGACGAGCGAGGCACCGACCCTCGACTGCGCGTCCCCGTCCCCCGACCCGGCGGAGAGCTCGCGGACCGTACGGTCCAGCATCCGGTTGGACTGCTGCGCGGCGCTGCGGATGTCGCCCTGCCCGAGGGAGGCGATCTCCCCGATCCTGGTGGTGAACTCGGGTGAGCGGGCGTCGAGTCCGGCGAGGCCGCCGACGTACTCGGTAGCGCGTCGCGTCATCTCCGTGCGCACCGAGTCGTCGACCGGGACGAGACCGGCGGCCTGCTCGGTACGGACGGGGGCGACGGGCTCGGGCGGGGTGAGGACGAGCGGCTGCGGCTCGGCTTCGGTCATGGGTGAGGTCTCCCGGGAAGCGTGGGTCATCAGCCGCGGGTCCGGCGGGCCATCGCGCGCAGCACCGTGGCCGTGGGCACGGGCGCCTGGCGGATCCCGGTCAGCTGTTGGTCGATGTAGTCGGTGTGACCGGCGGTCGCGGCGGTGAACTCGGCCGCCGCGCCCTGGGGGCGGAAGCCGTGCCGTACGGCGAGCTCGCGCAGGCGCCGGTCGGTGGAGAGCAGTTCGCCGAACTGCCGTCCCGAGTCGGTCAGCGGTACGAGGGTGTGGTCGCTGGAGACGGTGGTGTCCGGATAGAGGACGACCAGATCCCCGAGATCCTGCTTCTGCAGCAGCAGCGAGGCGACCTGCGACTCGTACACCAGGACCAGCGGATTGCCGACTCCGCTGATGAAGTCCCGGAACGGCGCGTCACTGCTGGTCTGCTGTGCCCCCTGAACCTGGATCAGCTTCTTCAGCAGCGGCGCGGTGCGGTCGATGGCGGCCTCGTCGGCGGCGACCCGGCCGCCGTCGGCGACGTACGAGGCGGCGGCGAGGTAGAGCGCGCCGGAGTTGGACGCCACGGGGTCGGTGCTCGTGATGAACACCGTGCCGGTCAATTCGGCATGCTTTCCCGCACCCTTGAGCTGCTGCCAGGTCCGGTCCGCCTTCGCGGCCTTCAGATACGGGGCCATGAGCAGCTTTCCGCTGGACTTGCTGCTCAGTGTCGCCAGCCCGTTGTCCGCCAGCACCTGCGCGGCGCCGCGGTGGGCGACGACGACGAGCGGCGAGTAGAAGGGCCGGATCGGTCCGCCCTTGACGGAGGACTTGCGCTGCAGCTCGTCGGCGGGCGCCTTCGAGCCGGGGAAGGCGAAGTCGTAGTCCTTCAGCGGAAGTTGGTCCATGGCCCAGGACCCGGACGTCTCCGCCTTCACGGTGAACCCCTTGGCAGCGAGGGCCTTCACCACTTCGGGATCGGCGAAGAACTCCGCCTTCTCCGACCCGATCACTCCACGCACGGTCTTCGTTGCCGTGCTCGTGTCCTTGCTGTCGCGGCCTGCTACGACGGCTACTGCCACTCCGCCGATCAGCAGCACCGCCAGGACGATTCCCACGATGCGTCTCACACAGGCAGCGTGCTCGCGGAAACCCACATTCCGGACGGAGTTGGGTGGACGGAAGGTGAAGTGCCCATCCCAGTACGCAACGGGAACGGCCGATGGCAGATGTGTGGCACCCGGTCCACGCGCCTCCGCGGCCCGTGGACCGGGGCCGTCAGAGGGCGCCGACCAGCCGTACGGGGGCGGGGGTGGGCGCGGTGCCGGTCGCGGCGGCGGGCGGCGGGGTGGTCGCGGCGGCCATCGCCGCCGTGTGCGCGTCCATCCGCTCGGCCGCGAGGATCGCGGCCGCGGTGTCGGCGCGGGATGCGGCCACCACCAGCGCGCGGCCCGCGAGGGCGTGCGCGCGGCGGTGGAGTGTGTCCGGTGCGGCGTCGGTCAGGCCGGCGTGCCGGGCGGGAGGTGCGCCGCGCAGCCGGGCGACCTGCTCGGCGATGCGGTCGCCCGCCTCGCCGAGGCCGAGCTCGTCGGTGACCGCGAGGAGCGCGGCCAGGTGTCCGGCCAGCTGGATGTCCAGCTCCTCCTCGCGGGAGCGGTGCGGGAAGTCCTCGGCGTGGTCGGCCGGTGTGTGGACCGATTTGGTGCGGATCGGTTCGTACATGGATGGCCTCCTGGTGTTGCTTGGAACCATCCTAGCTTGGAATCAGTCTAAAGTTATCCGCGATCCGATACTGGGGCTGCCGCCATGGTCAGGGCTGGCTGTATCCGTCCAGGAAGTTCCCGATCCGCTGGACGGCATCCGTCAGATCCTCGGTCGAGGGCAGCGTCACGATGCGGAAGTGATCGGGCTCCGGCCAGTTGAACCCCGTACCCTGCACGACCATGATCTTCTCGGCCCGCAGCAGGTCGAGGACCATCTGCCGGTCATCCTTGATCTTGTGGACCTTGGGGTCGAGCCGTGGGAAGAGATACAGCGCCCCCTTCGGCTTCACACAGGTGACCCCGGGGATCTGTGTCAGCAGGTCGTACGCGACGTCCCGCTGCTCCAGGATCCGGCCGCCCGGCAGCACCAGGTCGTTGATCGACTGCCGCCCGCCGAGCGCTGTGGCCACCGCGTGCTGCGACGGCATATTGGCGCAGAGCCGCATATTGGCGAGGATGGTCAGCCCCTCGATGTACGAGGAGGCGTGCGCCTTCGGGCCGCAGACCGCCAGCCACCCCGACCGGTATCCGGCGACCCGGTAGTTCTTGGAGAGCCCGTTGAACGTCAGCACCATCAGATCGGGTGCGATGGCCGCGGTCGGGGTGTGGGTCGCTCCGTCGTACAGGATCCGGTCGTAGATCTCGTCGGAGCAGACGACCAGGTTGTGGCGCCGGGCGATCTCCGTCAGCCCGCGCAGCATCTCGTCGTCGTAGACCGCACCCGTCGGGTTGTTCGGGTTGATGATCACGATCGCCTTGGTGCGGTCGGTGATCTTCCGCTCGATGTCGGCGAGGTCCGGCATCCAGTCGGCCTGCTCGTCGCACCGGTAGTGCACCGCCGTGCCGCCGGCCAGCGAGACCGAGGCGGTCCAGAGCGGATAGTCCGGAGCGGGTACGAGCACCTCGTCGCCGTCGTCGAGCAGCGCCTGCATCGACATCTGGATCAGCTCGGAGACCCCGTTGCCCAGGTAGATGTCCTCGACGCCGAGGTCGATCCCCTTGGTCTGGTAGTGCTGCATCACCGCCCGGCGCGCCGACAGCAGGCCCTTCGCGTCGCCGTAGCCGTGCGCCCCGGCGAGGTTGCGCAGGATGTCTTCGAGAATCTCGGGCGGGCACTCGAACCCGAACGCGGCAGGGTTGCCGGTGTTCAGCTTGAGGATGCGGTGACCGGCCGTTTCCAGCCGCATGGCCTCCTCGAGCACGGGGCCCCGGATTTCGTAACAGACATTGGCGAGCTTCGTGGACTGGATGACCTGCATGTCAGCGAGCTTACGGCGGTGTTTCACCGGCTGCGCGGGGATTCCACGCAGGTTGACCCACCCGGGTAGCGCCGCCCGCCCGCCGCGTCTTCCATCGCCATGCACGCCCCGCCCCGGACAGTGGGAACCCCGGGCGCGGGCAGGGGCGAGGCTTGGAATAGGGGTGTGACGGGCCGGACCGGTGAGATGCGCCACGCGAGGGAGGCGGGGGGCCGTGACCAAGGTCCTCTGCGGCGAGTTGACCATCGTATGAACGAGCCGTACGACGGTGACCGAGACCTATGAGAGGAAGGCGTGAGGGCAGGGCAGCACAATCGCTGGATTCGTACAGGCGCCGAGACGGAAGACCCGGAACGGATCGCCATGCGCGAGGCTCTTGCCTTCGGTAAGGCCCTTTACGACCGGCGCACCGCGCTAGAGCTGACCGCGGCGGACCTGGCCGCGCGTTGTGGGATGGACGAGGATGGCAGCGAGTGCATCGAAGAGGGCGGGACGGCGCCGACCGTTGAACTGCTCAGGCGGCTCGCGGCCGCTCTCGACGCGGATGTACATCTCACTCCCGGCCATGACCTGGGATCGCTCTGGTTCCAAGCGCACGCGGCCTGACCGAGGGATGCGTGGTGCGGATGGCCTCGCCTCGAAGCGATCGGCATGGGCCGCCGGGCAGGCGGCCCATGCCGGCCGGATGAGCCGCGGCCCTCGGCCGCCGCCCTCACTCCGGCAGGCGGGTGCCCTCCGGGAGCCGGATGCCGAAGTCGGTCGCGAGGACCTGCAGCACCTCGTCGCCGTTCGCCAGCTCACGCTCCTTGCGCGTGCCGTCGGCCGAGGTCTCCACGAGTCTGCGGCCCAGCAGCGCTAGATGGGCTTCCGGGGTGGTGCGCTGGACGTACAGCAGGTGCTGGAACGGGGAGCGCGGGTTGGTCGCGATGTGCCAGTTGATGACCTCGTAGTCCGGCGCCTGGAACGGCTCCAGCGTGAACGCGTACTGGTCCTCCCACTTCCCGCCCGCGCGCCCGGCCTGGAGTTTCCACAGCTCCAGCGGGCCGTCGTGCGGCGCGTGCGCAAGCCGATGACGGCGCGGGGCGTCGTGCAGTTCCACGTCCGCCACCAAAGGGATCGGCTCCAGCAGCGAACTGTCCCAGCCGAATCCGACGTCGGCGACATACGGGGTCGGCTCACCCGGCACCTCGACCCGCATGAGCATGTGGGTGCGCGGACGCACGTCCCCGGGCGCGGCGCCCAGCAGTACGCGGGCGCAGAGCAGCGTGACCCTGAAACCGAGCGCGGTCAGTGCGGCGGCGAGGAGGGTGTTCTGCTCGTAGCAGTACCCGCCGCGCTCACCGCGTACGAGCTTCGCCTGCAGATCCGCGAGCGCGAGCGAGGGCACGCTGCCGAGTACGGGGTCCAGGTTCTCGAACGGGATGCTCAGCGCGTGGGCGCGGTGCACGGAGCGCAGCACCTCCACGGTGGGGGCAGGCTCGCCGGTCCACCCGATACGGGCGAGGTACGCGTCGAGGTCGAGGCCGGACTCGTGGTCGGTCGTCATGGATCGACCGTACGCAATCGGGGCGGCGGGATGCCTCCGGCCACGAGGTGATCCGGCTGGTGCGAGGGGGATTCACGGACGCCCGTCAGTGGCCCGGGCGCTTCCTCAGCAGACCGTGCCCGGTCCGGCCGCCGTGGCTCGCAACAGGTCGCGCACCAGGTCGAAGTCGATGTTCTCCGGCTTGCGGAAGCGCAGGCACGCCTTGCCCATGTCGTATCCGGCCAGCCGCTCCGCGAAGGCCTCGCGGACGTCGGAGCGCAGCAAGTAGAAGGAGATGTAGTTCTTCTGGCTGGCGAAGGCGACCTCGCCGACGCCGTTCCGTTCGTAGGCGGGCATCCCGTACGCCATCACCTCGGCGAACCCCTTCAGTTCCTGACGGCACATCTGCCGCAGCCTGCCCAGGGCCTCCCGGCGCTCCTGTGGGATCTCGGCCAGGTATCCGTCGACGTCCTCGGCCTTGCTCTGCACCATGTGACCGACCCTAGGCCGAAAACAGGCTCTTGCCCCGCACGGGCACGCCCCTAACAATGCGCATGACAAAGCCGAAGGAACCCTTCGGTCACAGAGGTCACAGAGGGGACCCCCACATGAAAAAGCCTCTCGTCGGCGCACTCTTCGCTGTTCTGCTCCTCGGAGCGGGAACGGCCCCCGCTGTCGCGGCCACAAGCCACGACGCGGCCGCGCCCACGGTCAAGGTCGCCGCGCCGCAGGCGGTCAAGGCCAAGGCCGTCAACTTCGCCGGGACCGTCGCGCTCAGCAACTGTTCCGGCTCCGTCGTCCGGACTGCTGCTTCGCTGCCGTCCGACCCGGCCCTCGTACTCTCCAACGGGCACTGCATGGAGACCGGCTTCCCGGGCCCGGGTGAGGTCGTCATGAACCGGTCGTCCACCCGCAGCTTCACTCTGCTGAACTCCGCGGGCAGCGGCGTCGGCACGCTGCGCGCCAGCAAGATCGCGTACGGGACGATGACCGATACCGACATCTCGCTGTACCAACTCACCCGCACCTACGCCCAGATCGAGAGCACCTACGGCATCAAGGCGCTGGAGCTCAACGCCGCGCACCCGGTCCAGGGCACCGCGATCACGGTCGTCTCCGGCTACTGGAAGCGCACGTACAGCTGCAATGTCGACGGTTTCGTCTACCGCCTCAAGGAGGGCGAGTGGACCTGGAAGGACTCGGTCCGCTACACCTCCGCCTGCCAGACCATCGGCGGCACGTCCGGTTCCCCGGTGATCGACAACGCGACCGGCAAGGTCGTCGCCGTCAACAACACCGGTAACGAGGACGGGCAGCAGTGCACGGACAACAACCCGTGCGAGGTCGATGAGAGCGGCAACGTGACGGTCCGCCAGGGCATCAACTACGCCCAGGAGACCTATGGCATCGTGCCGTGCATCGGCACCGCCAGCAGGATCGACCTCGACCGGGCCGGGTGCACCCTGCCCAAGCCGTAGTCGGTGAGGTGCGCCGTGGGACCCGGACCCCCGGGCCTCACGGCGCAGCCGCGCGTCGTACCGCGGCCTCGATCCCGTCCAGCAGCACGCCGAGCCCGACGGTGAACGTCTCCTGGGCCTGGCGCTCGAGACAGGGCACCGGGTCGTCGGCAGGCGGCGGCTCGGGTGCGCTCTCGCGAAGGAGCGGGCGGAAGGATCCTGAGCCGCATGCCGACGGCGGCGCCGACGGAGAGGGCTACGGCGTCGACCGGACCGCCCGCCCCGCCAGGACGGACGTCCGCCTGCCGTCCTCGATGACGAAGCGGCCGTCGATCAGGACGTGCGGGATGCCCACCGGCAACCTGCGCGGCTCCTCGAACGTCGAGCCCGCCGCCACCGTCTCCGGGTCGAAGAGGACGAGGTCGGCGCGGTAGCCCTCGCGGACGTGGCCCCGGTCGGGCAGCCGCAGCCGGGCTGCCGGGCGGGAGGTGAGGTGGGCGACGCACTCCTCCAGCGAGAGAACTCCCAACTCCCTTGCATACCGGCCGAGATACTGCGGGAACGTGCCGTACGCCCGGGGGTGCGGCTTGGCGCCCTGGAGAATGCCGTCGCTGCCGCCCGTGTGGACGCGGTGCCGCATGATCTGCCGGACGTTCTCCTCGTGGCCCACGTGCTGGAGGATCGTCGTGCCGAGCCGGTCGTCGACGAGCAGGCGGCGGGCGGTGACCCAGGGCTCCTCGCCGCGCAGCCGCGCGGACTCGGCGACCGTACGGCCGACATGGCCGGCGAGCTCCGGCACGCTGACACCGGAGATCTCGATCGTGTCCCACTCGATCGGCACCCCGTGACAGCCGTCCGAACCGAGCACCTCCATGTGGTGCCGGATCCGCTCCGCCGCCTCGTCGTCCGCGAGGCGCGTGAGGACCGACTCGGGTCCGCCCTCGCTCGCCCAGCTCGGCAGCATCGCGACGAGCGTCGTGGAGCCGGGGGTGTACGGGTAGGTGTCGAGGGTGATGTCGGCGCCCGTGGCGATGGCCCGGTCCAGGAGGGCGATCAGCTCGGGGGCCCTGCCCTTGTTCACGCCGAAGTTCATGGTGGCGTGGGCGAGATGGAGGGGGCAGCCGGCGTCACGGGTGAGCTGCACCATCTCCTCGTACGCGGCGAGTGCGCCCGCGCCGTACGAGCGGTGGTGCGGGCAGTAGTAGCCGCCGTGCTCCGCCACGACGCGGCACAGTTCGGTGAGTTCGGCGTCCTTGGCGTACATGCCCGGGGTGTAGGTGAGGCCGGACGACATGCCGACCGCGCCCTCCGCCATGCCCTGGGCCACGAGCTCCTTCATCCGGGTCAGCTCGGCCTCGGTGGCCGGGCGGTCGTCCCAGCCCACCGCGTACATCCGGACCGTGCCCTGCGGGATGAGGTATGCGGCGTTGACCGCGATGCCCTGGCCGCCGAAGTTGCGGTCGAGGCGGTCCAGGTATTCGCCGACCGTGCGCCAGTCGAAGTCGACGTCCGAACCGTCGCCGTTCCAGCCGGTGATCGCCTTCCGTACCTCGCTGAGGGTGCGGTCGTCGACCGGGGCGTACGACAGGCCGTCCTGGCCGAGGACTTCCAGGGTGACGCCCTGGGCGGCCTTCGCGCTGTGCTCCGGATCGCGGAGAAGGGCCAGGTCGCTGTGGGCGTGCATGTCGATGAAACCGGGGGAGAGGGCGAGGCCGGCGGCGTCGAGGGCCCGGGTGGCGGTGGGGCGGGGCCCCGGGATGCCCTCGGGGTGGATCTCGGCGATCCGGCCGTCGGCGATTCCGACATCGGCCCGGTAGGAGGGGGCGCCGGTGCCGTCTATGACGTCGGCGTTGCGGATGACGAGGTCCATGGTTGTGCAGCCTTTCGGTGACGGTGTCGCTTCCACCACCCCACCCCGCCCCTCCGCCCCGGTTCCGGGAAGGGGCGGGGTGGTGGGAGTCGGCCCCGCAAGGATCAGAAGAACGTGCGGATGTAGTCCGTGACCGTGCCGTCCGCCTCGACCAGCGGAATCAGCTGCCACTTGTCGAACGACGTGCACGGGTGCGAAAGCCCCATCCCCACCCAGTCGCCGACCTCGAGCTCCGCCCCCGCCTCGGTCCGCACCCACGTGTGCTGGTCCGACAGCCCCGTGACCGTGACCCCCGTCGCCGCCCGCACCGAGCCGTCGCGCCCGGACCGGATCACCTGCGCCTCCGGGAGGTCGAGGTCGTACGCCGCGTCCCGCTTCCCCGCGTTGAGGAACGCCTGCTCGGCGGAGGGACGCGACACGACCTGCGCCCAGAGCCGGAAGGCCGGCTGCAGCGTCCCCTCCTCGGACACCCGGTTGAACGGCGTGAGCCGCCGGTAGTGACCGTCGTCGTGCGAGACGTACGCACCGGAGCGCAGCAACTTCACCACCGGTGCGGAGAGTCCGGGAATCTCCGCGAAGACCTCGGCCACCGTGTCGAACCACGCGCTGCCGCCCGCGCTGACCAGAATCGCGTCCGCACCGGCGAACCGGCCGGCCTTGTCGAAGTCCGCCGCCAGCGCGACGAGCCGGCGCAGCCACTCCCGTACGCGCTCCGGCGACGCGTCCGGCACCTCGCCCTCGTAGCCGGCCACGCCCACCAGCCGAAGGGTCCCCGTCGAAGCCACCGCGTCGGCGACCGCCGCGCAGTCGGCCTCGGTACGCGCACCGGTGCGGGCACCCTCGCCCGCGCCCAGCTCCACCACGACATCCACCGGACGGGAGGCGCCCGCGGCGCGCAGGGCCTCGTCCATCAGCTCGACACCGCGCACCGAGTCCACATAACAGACGAAGTGGAACTCCGGGTCGGCCGCCAGCTCACCGGTCAGCCAGCGCAGTGCCACCGGGTCGACGAGCTCGTTGGCGAGGAAGATCCGCTGGATGCCGTACGCCCGGTAGACCCGCGCCTGGTGCGGAACGGCCGCGGTGATGCCCCACGCGCCGCGCTTCAGCTGGTCGGCGAAGAGCTGCGGGGACATGGAGGTCTTGCCGTGCGGGGCGAACGCGAGGCCGTGGCGTTCCGCGTACGTCTCCAGGAGGGCGAGGTTGTGCTCGACCGACTCGGCGGACAGGGCGAGGACCGGGGTGGTGAAGCCGCCGGTGAAGAGGTTGCGGCGTTCGGCGGTCAGGGCGCCGACGGTCAGGCCCTCCGCGTCGGGCGGGAGTGCCTTGAAGCGGTGGTCGACCCGTTCGTCGGCAAGTCCGGCGAGTGCGGCGAGTCCAGCCTGGGTGACCGGGTGGTCGGCGGCCAAGGGAGCCTCCTCAAGAAGTAATCGTTGCAACATATGCAACAGTCATTGCGCATATCGCTTGACGCTGTCTAACATCCGAGCCGATGCCGGGTCAATGGTGAGAACCGGCGCTGAATGCTGATCATCGAGGAGCCCAGAGTGCCCGGACCCGCAGCGGGGGCGGCCCACGCCGCCACGACGAGCGATGTCGTCTGCCTCGGCGAGTCCATGGTGACGTTCCTGCCCTCCCAGCCCGGACGCCTCGCCGACGTGCCGTCCTTCGGCCGTGCGATCGGGGGCGCCGAATCCAATGTCGCCTGCGCGCTCGCGGCGTCGGGGCACCGGACGAAGTGGGTCAGCCGCGTCGGTGCGGACGGGTTCGGCGACCATCTGGTCGAGGCGATCTCCCGGTACGGCGTCGACACGTCGGCGGTCGAGCGCGACCCGGCCCGCCCCACCGGCATCTACTTCCGTACGGCGACCGACCGGGCGACCGACACGCACGAGGTCGCGTACTACCGGGCAGGGTCCGCGGCATCGGCGATGTCCCCGGCGAACGTCCTGGCCGAGGACGCGCTCTGCGGCCGCATCCTGCACCTGTCCGGGATCACGGCGGCGCTGTCCGAGGACTGTCTGTCTCTGCTCCGCTCCCTGACGGCGCCCCGCCCCGGACGCCCGCTGATCTCCTTCGACGTGAACCACCGGACGGGGCTGTGGCGCGACGGCGACGCGGCACCGGCCGTGCTCCTCGACCTGGCGCGCCGCTCCGACCTCGTCTTCGTCGGTGAGGACGAGGCGGAGGAGGCGTGGGGGCTGCGCGGCGCGGAGGCGATCCGTGCGGCGCTGCCGGAGCCGGGGGTACTGGTCGTGAAGCGGGGGGCCGAGGGGGCGACGGTCTTTTCGGGGCCCCGCCCCGGATCCCGCTCCTCCGTCGCCGGCGCGCCCGAGAGTGTCGCCACCGTCCCTGCCCTCCGGGTCGACGTCGTCGCCCCCGTCGGCGCCGGCGACGCCTTTGCGGCCGGGTTCCTCTCCGCCACCCTCCGCGACCTGCCCGTACGGGACCGGGTCCGGCACGGGCACCTGACGGCCGCCGCAGTCCTCACCGTTCCCGGCGACCTCACCGACCCTCCGGCCCGTGCCCACGCCGACCGGCTGGTGGCTCTCGACGACACCGCCTGGGAGACACTTCGTCTCGGCCCCGGCTGGACAGCGGCCGAGCGGGCATCCGAGGAGGTACCCACCCCATGAGTCAGACCGTCGACCGCGCGCTGAGCATCCTTCCGCTCCTCGCCCAGGGCCCCGCCGATCTCGGCCAGGTCGCCGACCGCCTCGGCGTCCACAAGTCCACCGCGCTGCGCCTGCTCCGTACGCTCCACGAGCACGGACTCGTCTACCGTCAGCAGGACCAGCGCTACCGCCTCGGCGCCCGCCTGTTCGCCCTGGCGCAGGAGGCCGTCGAGAACCTCGACGTACGCGAGATCGCCCACCCCCACCTCGTCGAGCTCAACGAACAGTGCGGGCACACGGTCCATCTCGCGGTGTACGAGGAGCACGAGGTCCTCTACATCGACAAGGTCGAGAGCCGCTACCCGGTCAGGATGTACTCCCGGATCGGCAAACCCGTCGCGATCACCGTCGCCGCCGTCGCCAAGCTGCTGCTCGCCGATCTGACCGAGCCGGAACGGCGTGCGATCGCCGAGAAGCTCGACTACCCCATGTACACGTCCCGTTCGATCCCGAACGCCGGCGCCTTCCTCAAGGAGCTCGCCGCCGTCCGCGAACAGGGCTGGGCCACCGATCTCGGCGGCCACGAGGAGTCCATCAACTGCGTCGGCGCCCCCATCCGCGGCGCGGACGGCCGGGTCGTCGCCGCCATGTCGGTGTCCGCGCCGAACGTCGTCGTCACGGCAGAGGAACTCCTCACCCTGCTCCCGCTGGTGCGCCGCACCGCCGACGCCATCACCCGGGAGTACTCCGGCACGCCCACCCCCCAACCCAAGAAGGCCTGAACCGTCATGACCGAGAAGACCGCCCTCACCCCCAGCACCCACACCGCCCCGCCCGCCAAGTTCTCGCACGGCGTGAAGAAGGGGAACATCCTCCAGGTCGCCGGCCAGGTCGGCTTCCTGCCCGCCGTCGAGGGCCAGGTGCCGACCCCGGCCGGTCCGACGCTGCGTGAGCAGACCCTCCAGACGTTCGCCAACGTCAAGGCGATCCTGGAGGAGGGCGGCGCGAGCTGGGACGACGTGATGATGATGCGCGTCTACCTCACGGACGTGGACCACTTCGCGGAGATGAACGAGATCTACAACGCGTACTTCGGCGAGCAGAACCTCAAGGAGGCCCCCGCCGCCCGTACGACGGTCTACGTCGGCCTCCCCAAGGGCCTGCTGATCGAGATCGACGCGCTCGCCGTCCTGAGCTGAACGAGCCGACCGATCCACGGCTGATCCGCTTGCCGCACCGCAGCACCACGCCCCACGGCACGGCGCCCCGCACGACCGGGACGCCGTGCCGCGCCCCACCCTGCCCGAAGGACCCCCACACCACGGAGTCGTCCCATGCTGCTCGCCGCCACGCCACCTCCCGTCGAGACACCACCCCACACCGGTGGACTCCTCCTCCTGATCGACGGCACCGCCGGTCTGCTGACCGTCGCCGCCCTCGGAATCGCGCTCCTCCTCTTCCTGATCATCAAGGTCAGGCTGCAGCCGTTCGTCGCGCTGCTCGCCGTCTCCATAGCCGTCGGCCTGGGCGCCGGTCTCTCCGTCACCGAGCTCTTCGGCACGGTGCAGAAATCCGCCGCCGTCTCCGTCATCGAGTCCGGCATGGGCGGCATCCTCGGCCATGTCGCGATCATCATCGGCCTCGGTACGATGCTCGGCGCGATCCTCGAAGTCTCCGGCGGGGCAGAGGTGTTGAGCGCCCGCCTGCTGAACCTCTTCGGTGAGAAGCGGGCCCCGCTCGCCATGGGCCTGACCGGCCTCATCTTCGGTATCCCGGTCTTCTTCGACGTCGGTATCTTCGTCCTCGCGCCGATCGTGTACGCCGCCGCGAAGCGGTCCGGCAAGTCGATCCTGCTGTACGCGATGCCGCTGCTCGCCGGTCTCTCGATGACCCACGCGTTCCTGCCGCCGCACCCGGGACCCGTCGCCGCCGCAGGTCTCTTCCACGTCTCCCTCGGCTGGGTCATCCTCATGGGCGCCGTCGTCGGCATCCCGTCCGTCCTCGCCGCCTGGGTCTACGCCGCCTGGATCGGAAAGCGGATCTTCGTCGAGGTCCCGCAGGACATGGTCGAGGCCGCCGAGGAGTCGAAGGCCGCGGTCGTCGCCGAGCAGCGGGCCGCCGGTGTCTCCCCGCGGGAGGAGCCGGTCGGGCTCGCCACCGTACTGACGATCATCGGCACCCCGCTGGTGCTGATCCTCGCCGCGACGTTCTCCTCCATCGCCCTGGATCCCTCCACCGTCCGCTCGGTCATCGAGTTCTTCGGCAACCCGTTCGTCGCCCTCTCGATCGCACTGCTCCTCGCGTACTACCTGCTGGGCATCCGGCGCGGCTGGTCCCGCAAGTCCCTGGAGTCGGTGTCCACCTCGTCGCTGAAGCCGGTCGGCAACATCCTGCTGGTCGTCGGCGCGGGCGGTATCTTCGGCGCTGTCCTGAAGGGCAGCGGCATCGCGGACGCGCTCGCCGACACATTCAACGACGTCGGCCTGCCGGTCATCCTGCTGGCCTGGCTGATCTCCGTCGTCCTGCGCGTCGCCCAGGGTTCGGCGACGGTCGCGATCGTCACCACGGCGGGCATCGTCGTGCCGCTGGTCGAGGGCCACGACATGTCGCAGGCGCATCTGGCGCTGATCATCATGGCGATCTCGGCGGGTTCGATCTTCGCCTCGCACGTGAACGACGGCGGCTTCTGGATGGTGTCGAAGTACTTCGGCATCACCGAACGCGACACCCTCAAGTCCTGGACGGTCCTGGAAACGGTCCTGTCGGTGGCGGGCTTCGTGGTGGCGGCGCTGCTGAGCCTGGTGATCTAGGGCCTCTCGTTCGGATCATGCCGGGCTCGCGCCTGATCCGAACGAAGAACCCCAGGGCCGGCCGGCGGCGGGCTCAGTCGGTCTGTGTCGTGCACAGGACGTTCTTCCCGCCGTCCACGTCGTAGATCCAGTAGCTGTTCCGGTCTCCCTGGCTCCGGGCGCAGTAGCCCCGCGGATAGCTCTTCTGCGCCCGGTGGTAGCCGGTGATCTGCAAGGTCGCGTTGTAGCCGGAGGGGACCTTGGCCGCGTCGCAGCTCCAGACGTTCATGAGGAGCGACTCGGTGACGGAGGCGTTGCTGATCTTGGCCACGAAGCACTGGCCCGTGCGGAACTGGCGCTCCAAGCAGAGCGACACGGTGAAGTCCGGCACCGAGCCCACGTGGTACCAGTACGAACGCCCGTTACCGGTCGGGCAGTCCGCGAAACTGATCCCTTTCCGCGCGGACGTCACTCGGGTGTAGGCGTCGGCGGCACCGCACGACACCGTGCGCGGCGCGGTCGTGGACCAGTCGTCGTAGCCGTCGTCGTACGCCGTGAGGCAGTCCCCGGTCGATACGGCTCGGAAGGCGGCATCGGTGGCATCGGGCGTCGGGTCGGGGTCCGCGACGGTGCCGGAGGAGGATGAGCCGCTGCTGCCGGACGACGACGTGTAGCCACTGCTGCTGGACGTGCTGCTGCCCCCGCTGCTGCTTCCGGCATCCGGCTCCCACGGCCGCCAGACCACCATCACGACGAAGATCAGCGGGATGAGCCACCAGCCGCTCGAAGAACCCTTCTTCGCCGGCGGGGCGGTGACGGACGCCACGGACAAGGGCGGCTGCTGGGCCGACGACGAGGAAGCCCGCTTGCGGGCCCGCTCCTGGCGGCGCTCCTCGGCGCGTTTCTGCTCCGCGGCGCGCTCGGCCCCGAGCCGCGCGGCCTGCTCGCGGGCGGCCTGCTTCTCGGCCCGTTCGCGTTCCGCACGCTCGTGCTCACGCGCCGCGCGTTCCCGCTCGCGCTCCGCCCTTTCGCGTTCCCGTTCCCTCTCCCGTTCCTGTTCCCGCTCGCGTTGCGCCCGCGCCCGTGCGGCCTCCGCTTCCGCCTCCGCGTCCCGGGTGTACATCTGAGTCCGGCCCGGAAGCGGTACGGCTGATGTGCGCTGATCGGCGGTCAGGTCGTCGGGGCCCGCCGCCGCGCCGTGCCGCAGGGCGTGACTCTGGCGTTCGTACACCTCGATCATTGCTGTCCAGCGGGGCGGCAGCCAGCGGCTCCCGCTCTGTGAGAGCGGCAGTCCGGCCATCGCCTGGCGGAACTGATGCAGCACGTCCGCCGGTGCGGGACGGTCCGTCGGGTGTACCGCCAGACACGGACGGATGAGAGGTACGAGTTCCTTCGGCAGCCCGTCGAGATCCAGTTCACCGCGCTGCACCCGTGCCAGCAGGGCGAGGGTGTCCCCGTCGGCGCGGTACGGCGGCCGTCCCGTGGTGAGGTGGAAGAGTGTCGCGCCCAGCGAGTACACGTCGGACGCCGCCGTCGACGTCTCGCCGCGTGCCTGCTCGGGCGAGGTGAAGGCGATGGTTCCGAGGGTCAGACTGGTCCGGGTGAGGTCGCTGGCGTGCGAGATGCCGAAGTCGATCAGTCGGGGGCCCGTCAGCGGAAGCAGGATGTTCTGCGGCTTCACATCCCGGTGGATGATGCCCTCGCGGTGCAGCGTGACGAGCGCCTCGGCCGTTCCGGCAGCCAGCCACCGTACGGCCGACGCGGGCAGCACCCCTGCGGCGCGCACCAGTTCGGAGAGGGCGGGCGCGGCGATGTAGTCGATGGCCATCCAGGGCTGCTCGGCGTCCGGGTCCGCTTCCCGTACCCGTGCCGTGAACGCGCTGTCGATCCGTTGCGCCAGCTTCACCTCGCGGGCGAACCGACGCCGGTCGATGTCGCTGACCTCTCCCTCGGCCAGCAGTGTCTTGACCGCCACGAGCTGCCCGTCGGCTGCCTGTGCGAGGTAGATCCGCCCCATGCCGCCGGACGCCAGCCGGCCGAGCAGCCGGTTCGTCCCGAGTGCTGCCGGATCGCTCTCGCTCAGCCCTTCCAGCCGTGCCCCCGCCATGTAGCTCCCCCCGTCACTTCATCGCGCGGTGAACAGGGTCCCACGAGGGGTGGGCAGGTGACCCGACTCCCTCTGTACCAGGTCGGCAACTTCCCTTTCCCGCTCGGAAATACGGGCGAGGGAGAGACCGGAGGTCACGGGCCGGCACCTGGAGGCGGACATGCAGCAGCGCCACCGGGGGAGCGGTGGCGCTGCTGGTCACTGATTCCGGACGGTGGTTACGGCAGGCCGTGCACGTGCGGGCCCACCGCGTTCGACCAGGCATTGCCCGACTGGGCGTCCCAGTTGGTCGACCAGGTCATCGCGCCGCGCAGACCCGGGTACGTCGTGGACGGTTTGAACGAACCGCAGTTGGTGCCGCGGGCCAGGCAGTCCAGGGCGTTGTTCACGATCGTGGGGGAGACGTAACCGCTGCCCGCGCCACTGGTCGAGGCCGGCACCCCGAGCCCGACCTGGGCCGGCGAGAGGCCGCCCTGCAGCTGGATGCAGGCGAGCGCGGTGAGGAAGTCCACCGAGCCCTGCGAGTAGACCTTGCCGTCGCAGCCGAGCATCGAACCGCTGTTGTAGTACTGCATATTGACGACGGTCAGGATGTCCTTGATGTTGAGGGCCGTCTTGAAGTACTCGTTCGACGTCGACTGCATGTCGATGGTCTGCGGCGCCATCGTGATGACGAGCTTGGAGCCGGCCTTCGACGAGAGGGACCTGAGCGCCTGCGTCATGTAGGTGGAGTTCAGGCCGTTCTCCAGGTCGATGTCGACCCCGTCGAAGCCGTACGTCTGCATCATCGAGTAGACGGAGTTCGCGAAGTTCGTCGCGGAGGTGGCGTCGTTGATCGAGACGGTGCCGTTCTGGCCGCCGATCGAGATGATCACGGACTTGCCGGCCGCCTGCTTGGCCTTGATGTCGGCCTTGAACTGGTCGACGGTGTAGCCACCGAGCCCCGCCGAGTCGAGGTTGAAGGTGACGCCGCCCGGAGTGCCGGTCGCGTCGGCGAAGGAGACCGCGATGATGTCGTAGTTGGCCGGCACGTCGCTGATCTTCTGGACGGTGGCGCCGTTGTTGAAGTTCTGCCAGTAGCCGGTCACCGCGTGCTTGGGCACGGTCCCGCCGCCCCCGCCGCCACCGGTGGCCGAGGTGGTACCGGTCACCGCCGTGGACTTGGCGGACTCACCGGCCGCGTTGGTCGCGGACACCTGGAAGGAGTACGAGGTCGAGGCGGTCAGTCCCGTCGCGGTGGCCGAGGCCCCGCTCACCGACTGCACCTTGGTGCCGTTCTGGTAGACGTTGTAGCCCGTCGCGCCGGACACCGCGTTCCAGGACAGGGCCACGGAGGACGAGGTCACGGAGCCCACCGCGAGACCGGCCGGGGTGGCCGGCACGGTCGGCGCCGGGTCACCGCCGCCGCCGCCGTCCGGGCCGGTGACGGAGATGTCGTCGGCGAGGTAGGGGGCCTGCCCGTACCAGCCGTGGAGGTACACGGTCACCGAGGTGGTGTTCGGGCCGGTCGTGAAGCTCGTGGAGAGCTTGGTCCAGCTGCCGGCGTCGGGGGTCCAGGTCGACACGTCGGTCGTTCCGGTGCCGGTCGCGCCGATGTACGTGTATCCGCCCTGCACCCAGCCGCTGAGGGCATACGTGGAGTTCGGCTTCACGGCCACGGCCTGTGTGCACTGGGCGTTGTCCTGGCCGGCCGGGGTCGCCTTCAGGGCCGCGGCTCCTCCGTGCACGGGGGAGGAGACGGTGGTGCCGCTGCTGTTGGAACAGGTCCAGTTGGCGAGTCCGGACTCGAAGCCCGCGTTCTTGGCGTTGTTGACGTCGGCGGCCTGGGCGGTGCCGACGAGGCCGGTGAAGGTCAGCGCCGCTGCGGCGACGACGGCCATGACGGAGCCGAGGACCGGGCGGATGCGGCGTCTGCCGTGCCGGGTGCCGGGTGAGCGTTCCACGTGCTTGCCTCCGTGGGGGAGTTGGGGATGCAGGGGGATGCATCGGGGTGCAGGCGAGTGCCGGGGGTGCGACACGGGAGTGAACGTGCTGCGCATGGAGGTGCGTTGAAGAACGGTGGCCACCGTTGGCCGACAAAGCTGGTCCAGACCAATCGAGTTGTCAAGACCTCTGGTGACTGCGGGTTCCGACGAGGGGTGCGACAGGAGTGCGCCGGCCGGGGTCCGGATCGCTGCCGGTGCCGTTCCGCGACCCGATCGGCCTCTCTCGTGGGCGAGTCGGGAGGGCGGCTGACCGGGGTGGCCCGAGATGGCCGGACGGTGACGGATTTTGCGCCTCCGGAATGGAGCGCCGGTACCCGAGATCCATTCTGACGTGCGCGTATGAATTCAGGCCGGCGAAAATCGGAACGCGTTTCGGTAACCCTCCGCAGTGGTACAGGAGTTAACCACTTTCTGTTTCGCCCGATTTCGCACCTGGCTGTCGCCCGCCTGTCGCGAGGGTGTTGCCCGGATGTAGCTGTACTGGTCCACGAAAGGTGTTCTCTGGCTGGTAAGACGTGGATAAAGTGCTGTGGCAGAAGCACGGAACAGGAGCGATTGCGGCCGCCGTCAGCGCGACGGTGGCCGGAGCCGAACGGGGACCAGCGTGCCGACCGCAATAGCAGTGACCAGTGCTGATCTTGTGCTGCCACCGACCGACCAGCAGACACCCACGGCGGCCTTGCTGCAGGCTCCGCAAGACCAGACGATGGATCTGGCGATCAGTGACATGCATGTGCTGCTGGAGCAGCACGGCTATGTCGTCGCCGTCTACTCGGCCGGCCTGCCGGCCGCCCACGAGCGCAGGTTGCATTCCGTCAGATCGGTCCTGGAGAGCGACCGCATCGCCCTGCTCAAGGTGGATCTCCCACCGCTCGGCATCGCCGTACTCGTAAGACAGCTGCGCCAGTTGTCGATCTGCGACTTCAGTCCTGGAGTGGTCGCCTCCGCCGCCCGGCTGCTGCCGCACTACATCTACCCGGGCGCCCTGCTGAACTCGGTCACCAAGCTGGACCGGGTTCCGGTCAGTCTCAAGACGCATGCCAAATCGTGGGTGCCGGGCTCCCAGTTCGCCGTGGTCGCGGGGCCGAACCCGCAGCTCGTGAAGGTCGGTCCGGCCGTGGAGCCGCCGTCCGGGCCGGAGTTCGCAACGCATCTGCTGATCGGCAAGGGCCAGTCGCAGTCGGACTGGGTGCACAGGACTCTGGCTCCCGCCTGGAAGGTCCAGGCCATTCAGGAGGCCACTCTGCCTTCTGACTCCTCCCGCTGGTGGGGAACCGGAAAGCTGGTGGAATTTGCCGCCTATCTTCCGGACATCTCCGTTCTGTACCAACTGGTGGCCTCCGTAAGGCGCGAGAACTGCCACTGGTGCGGAATGGAACTCATCGGAGATCGTTGCGGGTTCTGTTCCTCACCGCTTCCTCCACCCGAGAACCGAATGCACCCCGGAAGTGTCCTGAACCAAGGAGCGCCCGTGCAGCCACGGTCGTGACGTCCCTGCATTTCCGCAACACGCGTAGATACAGACGTCGTACAGGCACAGTCCCAGACGCGAATCCCGACCGACTTCCAGACGTACGCCCAGTCACCGCGCATCCTTCTGTCCGCTGCCCCACGCATCCGATACGAACGAGGTTGTCCGGCCCATGAACTCCCGCCAGCGCCGCGGCGTGATACTCCTGCTCCTGTCGGTCCTGTGCGCCTTCGGCGCCTTCGCCGGCGTGCTCTCGGTGATCAGTGACGTCAACTCGAAGGTCGGCCCCGAGGTGTCGGCCTACCAGCTGAAGTCCGACATCGCCCCCTACACGGCGCTGTCCTCCGGACAGTTCGAGAAGATCAAGATGCCGAAGCGCTGGCTTTCGACCAACGCCGTGACCGACCTCTCCGAAGTCAACGGAAAGATCGCCGTCACACAGCTGCGCAAGGGCTCGCTGCTCCAGTCGGACATGATGCAGAAGAGTCCCGAACTGCAGCCCGGTGAGCAGGAGATCGCCATCATGATCGACGCCGCCACCGGCGTCGCCGGCAAGATCACACCCGGTTCGACGGTCAACATCTACGCCACGTTCGCCGGCGAGCAGGACGGCGCCCCGTCCCAGTCGAAGGTCATCGTCTCCAACGCCAAGGTGCTGGACGTCGGCAAGCTGACCGCCCTGGAGCCCGGCCGGGACGCCAAGTCGAACATGGGCACCGAGGCCGTCCCCATCACGTTCGCGCTCAACACGCTCGACACCCAGCGCATCGCCTACGCCGAGTCCTTCGCGGAGCACGTACGCCTCGCGCTCCTGGCCTCCGGCAGCGACAGCACCATCCGGCCGGGCGACCGCACCTACACGCTCGACAAGGACAAGTGAGGATCGAATGACCACAAGGATCCTCCCGGCCGTCGGTGACCCCGACGCGGCCAGATCCGTCACCACCCTGCTCAGCCAGCTTCCCGACGCAGAGCCGGCCGCACCGGTCGGCGACTCGACCCAGCTCATCGACACCCTCGCCCGCCTCGCGGGCGAGTCGCTCGACGAGCTGCCCGAGGTCGTGCTGGTCCATGAGCGGATCGGTCCGGTGCCGGCCCTGGAGCTGATCCGGGAGGTCTCCCTGCGTTTCCCCGCCATCGGGGTCGTGCTGATCACCGCGGATGCCAGCCCCGGGCTGTTCTCCGCGGCGATGGAATCGGGCGCCCGTGGCCTGGTCACCCTGCCGGTGAGTTACGAGGAACTCGCCAACCGGGTCCAGTCCGCCGCCCAGTGGTCGGTCGGGGTCCGCCGTCACCTGGGCAGCGGAGGTGACGTCTTCACCGGCCCCGGCGGCACCGTCATCACCGTCAGCGGCGCCAAGGGCGGAGTGGGGGCGACCGTCACGGCGGTCCAACTCGCCCTGGCGTCACAGGCGTCGGGGCAGACCGTCGCGCTGGTCGACATGGACCTCCAGTCCGGCGACATCGCCTCGTACCTCGACGTGCAGTTCCGGCGCTCCATCGTCGACCTGGCGGCGATCGCCGACATCTCGCCCCGCGTCCTCTCCGACGCCGTGTTCAGCCACAGCACCGGGCTCGCCCTGCTGCTGGCGCCCGGCGAGGGCGAGCGCGGCGAGGAGGTCAGCGACCGGTCGGCCCGTCAGATCGTCAGCGCCCTGCGTTCGCGGTACGAGGTGGTGGTCATCGACTGCGGCAGCCAGCTCCAGGGCGCCGGCGCAGCAGCCATCGAAATGGCCGACACGGCTGTTCTGGTCACTACCCCGGACGTGATCGCGGTGCGTGGCGCGAAGCGCACCGTACGGATGTGGGAGCGACTCCAGATCCGTAAGGCGGAGGAGACGCTCACGCTCGTCAACCGGTTCATCCGCAACACCGAGATCCAGCCGCCGCTGATCGAGAAGATCACCGGGACCCGGATGGCGAACACGGCGGTTCCCGCGAACTTCAAGGAACTCCAGGGCGCCGTCGACGCGGGCCGGATGCACGAACTCGACGCCAAGAGCACGGTGAAACAGGCGCTCTGGGGCCTGGCCGGAGAGCTGGGGATCGTGAAGCTCCCCGCCGGCGCAGACAGGAGCGGCGGGAAGAACGCCGGAAAGTTCAAGAACGACCGAGGCTCCATCGGACGCCCGCGCAGACGGCGCGACGGTGACTCCGGGGGCCGTGGGACGACCGAGGGGACACGTTGACCGATGGCAGCCACCGAGATGAGAGGCCTGAGGATACGGAGGAGGCGTGACGGTGATTCCTTCCGTGAGCAAGATCGCGGCCAGACCGCGATCGAGTTCGTGGGCGTCACGCCGCTGATCATCCTGTTACTGATCGCGCTCTGGCAGTGCGCGCTGATCGGCTACACGTTCAGCCTGGCGTCGAACGCGGCCGACGAGGCGGCCCGGGCGGGCACCGGGGCGGAGTACCTCCCGACGCTGGCCTGCAAGCGCGCGGCCCGGGAGGACCTGCCGGACGCCTGGGAAAGCAAGTCGAGAACGCGCTGCCAGGCGACGCCCACTCTGTACAAGGCCGAGGTCAGCCTGAAGGTGCCGGTCCTGGTGCCCGGCGTACTCAACTGGCCGATGACGATCACCGGCGAAGCCGCGTCGCCGACGGAGGGCTGACCGATGAGCGAGCGCACAGGCACACCCCGCCGCGACCGCGGCCAGGTGGCCATCGAGTACATGGGTTTCATCCCGTTGCTGCTCCTGGTGGGTCTTCTGGCGATCCAGCTGGGCGTGGCCGCGTACACGGCCAACCAGGCGGGCACAGGTGCCCGCGCGGCGGCCCGTACGGCCAGCCACGACATGCCGCTGACGCTTCCCGAAGAGGCGGGCCGGGAGGCGATGAGCGACTGGCTCGCCGACGACTCACTCTTCACCCCGAGCTACGGCATCGACGAGGTGACCTACACCGCGCGCGTCAAGATCCCCACCGTCGTCCCTGGACTCAGCTGGGGCTACGCCGAGCGAAGCTCCACCTTTCCCCGGGAGTGACCGAGCCCCGCATCGCGCGGCCGGAGCGCCATCTGCACGTCGGATCAAGGGAGTTACGGAATGAGCCTGCGGGCCCGCATCACCGCCCCCGAGAAGAACAGCGGGGGGCGGGAGGACAGCCACATGGTGGCCACCTACCGCGCCAAGCTGCTCGAGGAGATCGACCTCGCGGAGATGTCCTCGCTGGCCGCCGCCGACCGGCGGGCCCGCCTGGAGCGCGTACTCAGCCACATCATCAGTCGTGAGGGCCCGGTCCTCTCGACCGTCGAACGCACCCAGCTGATCCGCCGTGTCGTCGACGAGGCCCTCGGCCTCGGCATCCTGGAGCCGCTCCTCGAGGACGCGTCCATCACCGAAATCATGGTGAACGGACCGGACCAGATCTTCGTCGAACGCAGCGGCAAGGTCGAGCAGCTCCCGATGCGGTTCGGTTCGCACGAGCAGCTGATGCAGACCATCGAGCGTATCGTCTCGACCGTCAACCGCCGGGTGGACGAGCAGAATCCGATGGTGGACGCGCGGCTGCCCAGTGGTGAGCGTGTCAACGTGATCATCCCGCCGCTCTCCCTGACCGGCGCGACGCTCACCATCCGACGGTTCCCGCGGGCGTTCACGCTCCAGGAGATGATCAACGTCGGCTCGCTCGACGAGCAGATGCTGATCCTGCTGTCCGGGCTCGTCCAGGCCAAGCTCAACATCATCGTCTCCGGTGCCACGGGCACGGGTAAGACGACGCTGCTCAACGCACTGTCCGGACTGATTCCGAACCATGAGCGCATCGTCACCATCGAGGACTCCGCCGAACTGCAGCTCCAGCAGAGCCATGTGATCCGGCTGGAGTCCCGCCCGGCGAACGTCGAGGGCAAGGGCCAGATCACCATCCGTGACCTGGTCCGCAACTCCCTGCGTATGCGGCCCGACCGGATCGTCGTCGGTGAGGTCCGTGGCGGCGAGTCGCTCGACATGCTCCAGGCGATGTCGACGGGTCACGACGGTTCGCTCGCCACCGTCCACGCCAACAACGCCGAGGACGCGCTCATGCGTCTGCAGACCCTGGCCTCGATGTCGGAGATCAAGATCCCGTTCGAGGCGCTGCACGACCAGATCAACAGCGCCGTCGACGTGATCGTCCAGCTCACCCGGCACGCCGACGGTTCCCGCAAGGTCACCGAGATCGCCGTCCTCGACTCGCACGGCCGCGACGCCTACCGCATCGTGTCCGTCGCCCGGTTCAACGCCCAGCCGATGGCCGCCGACGGGCGGATCCACGGCCAGTTCCAGTACCTCCCGCTCCCGCGCAAGATCGCCGACCGTCTCTACATGGCCAGCCAGCCCATCCCGCAGGCCTTCGGAGTCGCCGCGTCCGACGAACAGCTCGCCACCCGAGAGGCCAAGTAGGTACCGCGCCATGAACAATCTCCCTCTGCTCACGATCGGCGTCACGCTGCTCTTCGGAGTGACAGGCGTCATGGGCCTGCACGCCTACTCCGGCGGGAAGGCCGACCGGGACGCCCTCGTCGACCGGCTGTCGCACACCGGCCAGATCCCGGCGGCCGGGCGACACCGCCGCTTCCAGGGCGTCGACCGCAGGCTGCGGAAGACGGGCCTGGGCCGCAAGCTGGAGCTGAAGCTCGCCGCCACGGGTCTGGAAATCACCCCGGGCGAGTTCTTCGTCTACGCGCTCGTCGCCATGGCCGCGCTCTGGATGACCGCCTCGTCGATCCTCGCCAGCTTCTTCGGCCCGGTCGCGGCGCTTGTAGGCCTCTGGGGTACCAACGCCTTCCTGAACTGGCAGCGGACCAAGCGCACCGAACGCTTCATCAACCAGTTGCCCGAGCTCTCCCGCATCCTCGCCAACGCCACCCAGGCGGGCCTCGCGCTGCGCACCGCCATCAGCATGGCGGCGGACGAGATGGAGGACCCGGCGGGAGAGGAACTGGCCCGCGTCGCCCGCCGCCTCGCCGTCGGCGAGTCGCTGGACGACGCGATGAGCGAGCTGACGGACCGGCTGCCGTCGCGCGAGCTCGTCGTCCTGGTGACGACCCTGGTCCTGTCCAACCGGGCCGGCGGTACGGTCGTCAGCTCGCTGCGCAACCTCACGGAGACGCTGGAGGAGCGCAAGGAGACCCGGCGTGAGGTCAAGACGCAGCTGTCACAGGTGACCGTCACGGCGTACGCCGTCCCGGTCTTCGGTCTCGGCGCGATGCTCCTGATGAACGCGGTGATGCCGGGCGCACTCGACCGGATGACCGGCGCCTTCATCGGACAGGTCGCCGTGATCGTCTCCATCGTCCTGTACACGATCGGATTCATCGTGATCCGCCGCATGTCCCGTATCGACGTCTGAGGGGAGGAGCTGACATGGACCTGTTGCTTGCGCTCGTTGTGGGTCTCGCGGTGTTCGGCGCCATCGCCGGCATCCGTATGTACCGGGCCGACGCCAAACTCCCCGGCGACCTCGCCATCGCCCTGGAGGTCGGTGCCACGCGCACCAACGCCATGGGTTCCGGCATCGACCGGCTCGGCATGCGCTGGGCCCCCATGGTGCTGCGGATGATGGGCCCCAAGGCCGTCAACAAGAAGCGCCGCCAGATCGACATGGCGGGCAACCCCGGCGGTCTGACGATTGACCGCTACGCCGCCCGCCGCTTCGTCTACGGTGCTCTCGGTCTGCTTGGTGCGTTCACGATGATCCTGCGCGGCCAGTTCTTCCTCTCCCTGCTGCTGATCGGCTTCGGCCTGTTCTGGGTGGAGGTCGGGATCTGGTCGGCGGTCCGGGTCCGCAAGGACCACATCGAGCGGACGCTCCCCGACTTCCTCGACGTCCTGGCCGTCGTCGTCTCGGCGGGCCTCGGTTTCCGCCAGGCCCTGGGGCGCGTCGCCGACAAGTACGAGGGCCCGTGGGCGGACGAACTCCGTATCACGCTGCGCCAGATGGACATGGGCGTCAGCCGTCGCCAGGCCTTCGATGAGCTGCGCAAGCGCAACGACTCGGAACAGGTCGCGATGTTCGTGACCACGCTCCAGCAGGGTGAGGAGCTGGGCGCCCCGATCGTCGACACGCTGATCCAGATCGCCAACGACATGCGGCGTACGGATGCCCAGAACGCCCGCCGGAAGGCCGCCAGGGCCGTTCCGAAGGCCACCTTCGCGGTCACGACCTTCCTGCTCCCGGGAACCCTGGTCCTGCTGACGGTCGGCTTCGTCTACGGAGCCGACGTCGACTTCAGCTTCCTCACGGGCGGATGACATGCATGACGGGGATCTTGAGCACGATGACCAGGGGGAGGTGACAGGCTCATGTCGTTCCAGCTCGGCAGTTCACAGCTCGGACTGACCGCCGAGGTGCGTCAGGCGATGGCCGACCCCGGAGCGCGCCCGGCGTTCGCGATCCAGCTCAACGCGCTCCAGGCCATGTGCCGTCAGGTCTTCGGCTTCCGGCTCGCGATGATCGCCATAGCCACGCCGTTCGCGATCAATCACACGGCGTCGGGCGTGGCCACCTGGCTGATCGGCTCGGCCGTCCTCGTCACTTTCATGGGGTCGTACGTCCTCTTCCGGGACTGGGAACGCTTCGGGCCCGTCCTCCTGCGCCACCCCTGGCTGCTGGGCATCGACGCGTTGTTCGGAGCCCTGCTGCTGATCACCGCCACGCCCGAGTCCACTCTCGCCTACGTCACCGTGTGCACCCCGCTGTTGGCGGGACTCGTCTACGGCTGGCGGGGCGCGGCGGTCTTCGCGGCGCTCCAGACGCTGATCGTCTTCGGCGTGTACGGGACCGACTCGAGGCTGCAGGCGAGCGACGCCACCGCGCTGCTCCTTCCCGGCTTCTGCGTGATCGCGGGCGCCGTCGGGGTCACCCTGCGCAATCTCCTCCTACGGTTCGGCACGGCGAGCCAGGCCCTCACCGAGACCAGGGCGCGGCTGGCCGTGAACGAGGCCGTGGAGGGCGAGCGCACCCGGCTGGCCCGCGAGATGCACGATTCGGTGGCCAAGACCCTGCACGGCCTGGCGCTGGCCGCCGACGGCCTGGCCAGCTCCTCCGACCGGATGGACCCGCTCACCGTCAAGCACCAGGCCGAACTGGTGGCCCGCTCCGCCCGCCGGGCAGCGGCGGAGTCGCGGGAACTGCTCTCCGACCTGCGCCGCGACTCCGGACTCGACGGCGGTGTGGATGTCGTCTCCGAACTGCGGGCCAGGGCTGACGACTTCACCCGACGCCATGGGCTCACGGCCACCTTCCGGATGCTCAACGAGGCCCCGGTCCCGCTCGTGCCGCAGGTGGTCGCCCGCCAGCTGCTCACCGTCGCCTCCGAAGCGATGGAGAACGCCCATCGCCATGCCCACCCGACCTATCTCATCGTGCTGGCCGGCGTGAAGGGCGATGTCCTGCGCGTCAGCGTGTACGACGACGGGCGGGGCCTGCCCCCGGGCACGACGCTCGACGACCTCAAGCGCGCGGGCCACTTCGGTCTCGTCGGCATGGTCGAACGTGCCGCGTCCATCGGAGCCCGTATCCGCATCGGCAAGGGCAAGGCGGCCAAGGGCACCGAAGTACGCCTGGAACTTCCGGTGGCCGCTCTCGCAGCCGGCCCCCACGCACAACAACTGAACTGACCCGCTCCACCCCCCCCCAAAAAAAAACCGAGAGGAGGTCGCAGATGCCGGACGACGTCTCCCGTGCGTCGGGCCAGAACTGGGCCGCACAGAACCACGCCTCCCAGCACACGTCCTCGCACGTCACCCCGCTCAACTCGGAGCTCAGCTCCTCCGGGTTCCCCGTCCCCCAGCAGCCCGCGGCATCCGAGGCCATGCCTCCGCCCTTCCCCGCTGCCCCTCCGGCGCCGGTAGCCGGCCCGCTGAGGGTCGTCGTCGCCGACGACAACCCGGTGGTCCGGGCCGGTCTGGGCGTGCTGCTCTCCGGCCGTGAGGACATCGAAGTCGTGGCGGAGGCCGCGGACGGCCGCCAGGCCTACGACATGGCCGTTCAGCACCGCCCGGACGTCGTCCTGCTCGACGTCCGCATGCCGGGGGTCGACGGCATCTCCGCGCTGCCGCACCTCGTGCAGGTCGCCCCGGTCATGATGCTGACGTACAGCCGCGAGAGCGAGATCGTCCACGAGGCGCTGCGGCTGGGCGCGGGCGGCTATCTGGTGCACGGGGAGTTCACGGCGGACCAGCTCGTGCAGGCCGTACGGGACACCAAGAGCGGGCGGGCCCACTTCACCGCGACCGCGGCGAACGCGCTCCTGGCCCATATGCGGCAGGGCCCAGGACCACAGGGCGGACAGCTGCCCGAGGGCCTGGGGACCGCGTTGACCACGGGAGTTGCCCGCCAGGGCCCCGGCTATGACGGGCAGGGCGTCGGGCATGTGCAGCAACACGGTGCGCCTGCACATCCGCTGATCCCTGAAATGCCGTCACCTGCGACGCGACCCGCGCAACCATCCCAGGGTCTTTCGCAACTGCAACCAGTTGTGGCACAGTCTTCAACAACAGGGGGGTCGGCCATGGCTCCCAACAGGCAGCAGTACGGCCTTAGTTCGCGGGAGGTGGAGGTCATGGAGCTGATCGCGTCCGGCATGAGCAATCAGCAGATCGCCGCCACCTGCTTCATCAGCGAGAAGACCGTCAAGAACCACATCAACCGCATCTTCACGAAGCTGCACAGCGGCAGCCGCAGCGAGGCCATCGCCCGCTGGCTCGGCACGGCGCCGGCGCGGGGGAGTGGTGGACATGGCTGAGCGGGGGACGCGGGCCCAGGACTTGGGCGTCAGGACCCAACTCGCCCTTTGGGCCCGGGATTGGGCCCTGGGACCCTCTGGCGGACAGGGTGTTCCGCCGTATGTTTCTCATGTCGCAAACGGCACCGGCCAGGAGGAAGCCGGTAACGGAAGCGACAACAAGGAAACGTGTGAGTCGGCCGGCTACCGGTCGGCCGAACCTGGAGGGGAACACCATGTCGAACATCACCCTGAAGACCGCCGTCCGCGTCAACGGCTGGGCCAGCACCGCCGTCCGTTCCATCCAGAAGCGCTACGAGGCCAAGGACCGCGGCCAGACGGCCTTCGAGTACTTGGGCATCATCCTGGTGGTTGTGGCGATCATCGGCGCGATCGTGGCGACGGGTATCGGTGGTGCGATCAGCACGAAGATCACGAACCTGGTGAACACCATTACGACCAAGTAATGAGGCGTCAAGTTCGCACCGATGCAGGGCAGGCCTTCCCCATCTATGTAGTGATGGTGGCGGGCCTGCTCTTCCTCGCGTGTGCGTTCTTTGCTGTCGGTAAGGCATCGGCAACTCGAAACGGAGCTCAGGGCGCGGCGGACGCTGCCGTGCTCGCTGCGGCTCAGGACGCTCGTGACACCCTGGGGCCTCCGTTCGTCGCCGCACTCATGACGCCGGGCGGGCTCCACGAGTTCCTGCAGGACTACATGTTCAATCCGGTGGCCCCGTGCATGCAGGCCGAGCGATTCGCCTCCTCCAACCGGGCTGACACCACGGCGTGTTACCCGACGTACGGCTACCTGCAGGACAAGATGCATGTCAGCATCCGGACCCGCTACACGGTCGGCGACACGGTGATCCCCGGCACGGAGACCAAGCAGGCCACTGCGCATGCGACTGCAGTTATCGAGTTCCGGTGCACCTACAAGTTCAAGGGCGACCCGGGTGAACCGGTGGCCTTCAAGTGCGATGGCCGGGATGGCTTCTCGATCGACCCCGCTGACTTCAATCAGAATGCATGGGCCGCTCTGAGCAAGGCCATCTTCGCCGTCCACCTGGTCGACGACTGACAGCGAACGACGAGTAAAGGAATCAGAACCGATGAGCATTCGGCGTACTGCGAGGACCCGAAGGGTGGTGGCCGCTGTCTCGATGACGGCGGCACTGGCCCTCGCCGTCACTGCTTGCGGCAGTGATGACGGCGGAAAGACGAAGGACCCTGTTTCTTCGTCGTCGTCCTCCACCCCCAACAAGCCCTCCGACGGGGACAAGGGTGCGCAGGAAGACACTTCCGCCGGCGACGACGTGGACCCGAATGTGAAGTTGGCCGAAGTCAGGGGGAGTGGGCTGACTCTCGTGATCAATCAGGTGAAGCGCGACTCCGGAGGGTTCGTCACTGTCCAGGGTGAGATCAAAAACGTAAGCAACAGGACGCAGAACTCCAGTGCGTGGGCGGGCACGGAGCCTTCGGTTGCAGGGAACAACTCGAACTCGGTTGCTGGTGCGACACTGGTGGATAAGGCAGGCAAGAAGCGCTACTACGTTCTGCGGGACACGGAAAGCCGTTGCCTTTGCACCACGGGCATCCTCCCGCTGTCGGCAGGTGAATCGACCCCTATCTTCATGCAGTTCCCAGCGCCTCCGAGCACGACGACTGAGGTTGACTTCACATTGCCGACGTTCGCGACGGCTTCCCTGAAGATCTCAGGGTGACGGCTGACATGACTTACAAACAAACTCGGTTGAGGCCAGTCGGCGTGGCCGGACTCTCTGTCGCGGCAGCGATGATGGTGGCCACTACCACGTTGTTCGGAGCGTCGTCGGCGTCCGCCGACGACGGCCCGAGTGTGCCGCCCGGCACCGAGGCGACGTCAGTGCCTCCCGTCAAGGTTGACCCCAACGACCCCGACCTCAAGATGCCCGAGGGTGGCACGCTAGCCCCTGCCAAGGTCCTCGACATCGTCCAGGTCGTCGAGGACATGGGCGGCGAGGAGCGTCGCGAGGACAGCAACGCGAGCATCAAGTTCGCGCTTCAGGCCGAGGTCCTCTTCGGCAAGGACAGTGCGAAGCTGAGCTCGGCGGCCAAGTCCCGTATCGCGGCCGTCGCTGCCGAGATCAAGAAGCAGAACGCCACCAAGGTGCGCGTCTTCGGCTTCACCGACAATCTCGGTTCCTCCGCACACGGTGACGTGCTGTCCAAGCAGCGTGCTGACGCGGTGCATTCGGTGCTGGCCCAGTCGCTCGACTCGAACGTCACTTTCGAGATCCGTGGCTACGGCGAGCAGTACCCGATCGCCAGCAACGCCGACGAAGAGGGCCGGAAGAAGAACCGGCGCGTGGAGGTCTCCTTCCCGCGCGGCAGCACTTCCTGATCTGGCCCGCACGCGTGAGGCCCGGCGCCCCGACACATGGTCGCGGTACCGGGCCTTCGCCGTTGCAGCAGGTGGTCGGCCTTGCCGGCCTTGATGTCGCCGATCATCTGCGCGAGTGCATCGCGGCTGTCGGTGAGGGCGTGGTTCTCGGTGCCGAGGACGGCGATGAAGAGGTTGCCGTCAGCGTGCGTGCCGAGCCTGAAGCAGTTTCCGAACGGCACAGGACCGTCAGCGCGGATCCACCCAGCCGTGTCGGACGGCGTGACCGCCGAGCTGCATCCGGGTCCGGACTCCGGCTATGTCCATGAGGTGGCGCAGGCGTCGGTGCAGCGTGCGCGGTGACAGGCCGAGCTGTGTCGCGGCCGTCGGGTCGGTCAGGCCGGCCAGCAGCAGCGCAAGGATCTTTCGGTCGAGGTCGGTCGGGCCTTCCGCACCGAGCTCGACGGTGGTTTCGGCTTCGCCGCCGGTGCCCGACAGCTCGAGCGGATGGGCGGTGCGCCAAACCGTCTCGAACAGCGCGTCCAGCGCATCCAACAGGCCGCTGCGGTGCAGCAGCACGGCGCCGGGCTCTCCGGCCGGTGTGACCGCGAGCGGGACAAGGCCGAGGTCGGCGTCGGCCAGCACGAGTTTCATCGGCAGCTGGTCGGCGACACGCAGTTGCACGCCGTTGCGCAGCGAATCGATCGCATCGGTGATGATGCCCGGCTCTGCCAGCACGGCCCGGTCGAGTACCACCCGGAAGTGCACGCCGCGGCCGATGGCGACGGGTTCGGCCGTGTTCTCGCCGGGCGGCACGGCGAGGAACGGTGCGGTGATGAAGCTGCGGACCTGCGTGCGGGCTGCCTGCTGCACCTGTAGGAAGCGATGACGGATGGCGTCGACTCCCGTGACGACCTCGATCAGATCGTTGATGCTGTTCCCGGTCATCGCCGCCCGGTGTTCCTCGGCGAAGGTCACCAGTGCCTGCTCAGCCTTACGCAGGCCGTCCCGGCGCTGGCCGATGAGAGCGCCGAGCGCCATGGCAGGCGGCGCGGCGGTGAACTGCTCATCCGCCGACCTGATCACCAGTCCCCACCCGACCAGGCGGGACAAGGCCTTGTCGACGTCGGCCTGCGATGCGACGAGCAGATCCGACAGCAGCGTCGCGGTGGAGTTCGGCCGTCCGAGCAGCACCCGGTAGACGCGCTCGTCATCGGGTTCGAGACCCAGAACATCCAGCATCGGCGACCGACTCTCTTCCGCTTGCCGCAGCGGGGAGAGTATGCGCCATGGGGGCAGGCCCTGAATAGTTCCTGCTGGGAGCAGGTGCGACGGGAAGGGCCCCGGGAAGTCGCCTCCCCGGGGCCCGACAGTGCGGTTCATCGCAGGCCGTACGCCCGGATGATCTCGTTCTTGACGCCGAAGCCGCTGTCCGTCGCGGCGCTCGTGCGGACGGAGACGAAGCCGCCGCGCTTCTTCGCCGTCTTGAACGAACCCGTCCAGTAGCCGTGGGCGCCCTTGGTCAGGGTCACCTTCTGCCAGGTGGCGCCGTCGTCGTACGAGACGTCCAGCTTCACCGTGGTGACCTTGCCCGGCACGGTGCCGAGGTTCATCGACACTGGCTTGAGCGCGATCTTCTGGGTCGCATCGGCCTTGACGTCGCCGTGCAGGTCCGACTCCAGCTTGTAGTCCAGGTTCAGCACCGAGAACGGCTCGAAGAAGTCCGAGTCGACGGTGTCGGACATGAACGTCCACTCGGTGTGGGTGCGCGTCGACAACCGGAAGACATCACCGGGCCGCTCCACGTCGAGGACGGCGCGGTAGGGCAGGTTGCCCGCCGGCACCTCCTCCCACTGCATGTCTCCGCTGACCGGGTTGTCGTGGATCAGCGTGTCGCCCTGGAAGATCTGCAGGTGGGACGGCGTTTCACCCCATGGCAGGTAGCCGCCCAGCCGCATGTTGTCGCTGGCGGAGGCCCACGCCTGCACGTTCCAGGTCATGTAGTTCCCCCAACGGGAGTTGTACACACCGAAGGACTCGCTCTGGGCGGGCCGGGTCGCCGGAGCGAACCAGTCCAGACGGGTGGTGCTGCCCTTGGCGTACGTGTTGTCGCCCGACACCATCGTCCACGGGAGAGGTCCGTCGATGCCCTGCGTGTGGAACTCCCTCCAGTCCTGGCCCGGGGTCACCCATTCGGTGCGGGTGCCCGGGTGCCACTCGACCTCGGGGAGGTTGAACGACGGGCTGAGGGTGAAGTCGGACCGGTAGCCTTCCGCCAACTTGCCGTCGGTGGCCGAGTAGTAGCGGGCATCGATCCGGGCGAGGTCACCCTTGGTCGGCTTGTAGACCAGGGCCCGGTTCGGCACCTGGCCGGGGTAGTCCCGGGTCAGGTCGTAGACGAACGGCGTGTACTCGGTCTGCTTCGCAGTCAGCTTCAAGATGCCGGCCTTGGCCATCGCGACAAGGGTCCTGCCCGCGTCGCGGTGCACGGTGGCGACCGGGATGGTCGACTCGCCGACGTACTCCATCAGGGAACCCACGCCGTCGTTGACCACGATCAGCGCCTTCGCGCCGGCTGCGACCGCGGCCTCGGTACGTTCCTCCGGCGAGATCTCGTCGCTGCGCTTGATGACGACGACCTTGCCCTTGGCCCTGACCTTCGCGTATGCGGCCGCCGCGCCGTTGCCCGCGTAGACGGCGTCCAGTTTGTCCGTGCCGGTGCCCAGGGCGCTGCCCGCCTGCACCAGTGCCTCGAAGTCGAGCCGGCCGCCCGACGTGCTCAGGCTGAGCAGCGGCTCGCCCTTGCGCCAGCGGGTGGTCAGAATGAACTCGCCCTGCTTCATCGGCTCCGTCGGCGCGACGTAGACGTCGTCGTACGTCGGAGGCAGCACGTACGCGCTGCGGTAGTCCGTGTACGGGTCTTGGCCCTTGTAGTGGACGTTGAAGTCGACCTTGCGCTGGCGGTCCTCGGTGCGCTGCGGCGCCTCGGTCTGCAACAGGCGTGCCTTGCTCGCGTCCAGCACCACGTCCATGGAGCCGTTCTTGAGCACCGTCTCCGGGTCGACCAGCACGGCCAGACCCGAGCGGTCCGCCTTCTCGCCGGCCACGTCGATGTACCCCGCGACGGTGTACAGGCCGGGCGCCATGCGCATGGTGGTCGAACCGTCGACGTAGACATTCCACGGCCAGACGTCGCCGGCCAGGTTGATCCCGACCCAGCCCGCGGCGGGCTTGCCGTCCCGGCCGACCAGCTTGATGTTCAGGTCGTAGCGCTCCTCCTCCTTGAGCAGCGCGACGGAGGTGCGGGTCACCGGCTTCCCGGTGGCCGCGTCGGTGCCTATGACGTAGCCGACGTGCCGGCCGGCCGAGGCGGCTTGCGGGTCACCGGTCACCGGGACGGCGGCGGTGCCGCCCGCCGGGACGGTCACCTTGGTGGCTCCCAGCGCGAACGGGCCGTCTTCGTCGGTCAGCGCCAGTTTCAGCGTGACGTCGGCGGAACCGGAGTTGGTGAAGGTCAGGTCCTTCGTGACGGCGACGTCGCTCGGCTCGTGCGGCCACGTGTAGTTGCCGAAGAAGAGCGATCCGGTACCGCGGACCGTGGTGCGCACGGCGGCGGCCACGTCGACACGGCCGGTGCCGACCTCGTACGGCGAGTACCCGTCGTCCAGGCCCTTCGCGGTGCTCATCAGGTGTTCCTTGAGCTGCGCGCCGGTCCAGTCCGGGTGCTGCTGGGCCAGGATCGCCGCCGCGCCGACCACGTGCGGGGTGGCCATCGAGGTGCCGCTGAGGGTGCGGTAAAGGCCCTCACCACCGTCGGTCATCTCCTGCGAGCGGGCCGCGGTGATGTCCACGCCGGGCGCCGCGATGTCCGGCTTCATGCCACCGGAGTAGGCCAGCGGGCCGGTGCTCGAGAAGGACGCGAGCTGGTCCTGCTTGTCCGTGGCGGCCACGGTCAGCGCCGAGGCGGCCGCACCCGGGGAGGAGATGCTCTCCGGGCCCGCGTTCCCGGCGGCGATGACGAAGAGCGTGCCGTACTGCGCGGACAGCGCGTCGACCTCCTGCGACATCGGGTCGCTGCCGTCCGTCGGGTAGGTGTCACCGAGGCTCATGTTGACGACGTCCGCACCGGACTCGGCGGCCCACTGCATGCCGGCCATGACCCAGGAGTCCTGGCCGTAGCCCTCCGCGCCGCCGAGCACCTTGCCGACGAACAGGTCGGCGCCGGGGGCGACGCCCTTGTAGTCGCCGCCGGAGGCGGCGCCGGAGCCGACGATCGTGCTGGCCACATGCGTGCCGTGCCCGTTGACGTCGGTGACGCCCTCACCCGGCACGAAGCTGACCGTGTCGTCGATCACGCCGGCGAAGTCGGGGTGGTTGACGTCGATTCCGGTGTCGAGCAACGCGACCTTGACGCCCTTGCCGGTGTAGCCGGCTGCCCAGGCCTCGGGCGCGCCGATCAGCGGCACGCTCTCCTTCAGGTTGGCCTTCACGCGACCGTCGAGCCACAGCTTCGACACACCCGCGCCCAACTTCGCGCTGCCCTGCGGCGCGACGGTGGTCCAGAAGGTGCGGGCCTGCCGCTTCTCGGTGGTGAGTGCGGCGCCGTGGATGCCCTTGAGCTTGCGGGTCAGCTTGCTGCCCCGGGGGGCCGTCGGCTCGACGGCCGAGCGGGACTTCGGCTGGGCGTACGCCGCGATCAGCGGCACCGCGGCCGACTTCGCGTCGTCGTAGCCCATCTCGATCAGGTCGGTGACGTTGAACAGCCGCCGGTCCAGCTTGTCCGTGCCCAGCAGCGGCGCAGCCTCGTCCGGGATGACGAACAGGTCACCCTTGATCTCCTGGATCTTTACGCCGCCGACGGCGCTGTCCGGCCGGTCGACGTCGGCGGTCTGCTTGCCGTCGGCCATCGTGGTGACCGTGACGACGTCGCCGGTGACCAGAGTGACCTTGTGGGTCGCCGAGGGCTTGGCGGGAACGGTGGGTTTGCTCGGAGCGGCTTGTGCGGGCGATTGCAGAACTGCGAGACCCGACGCCAGCAGCGGCACCGCGGTGGCGGCCGAGAGCAGCTGCCAGCGTCTGCGCCGGAAGGCGGAAGAGAGTGAGAGGGAGAACATGCCATGGGTCTATCGGCCGGTGACGCCGACGAGAAGGCCTGATGAAGGCAAGTCCTTGCCATGGCGCGGACTTGCCAGCCATGAACCGCGTGAATCCGGGCAAGGTCACACTTTCCGCACGTGGGCTTGAGTCAGCGGTTGCAGCGCAAAGACTTTGGCGACCGCTCGCCGCCCGGCTCGGCTGCGCCGACCGCGCTCTCTGCGTCATCGACCGGCTTCTGCACCTCGGTCGGTTCGGACGGCGAGACCTGTTGGCGGGAATCCGAGCCGCCTGCTCGCCCGTTGAGCGGCCCTGCTTCCCCGGTTCGTCGAGTCTTCAATGTGGCGGGAGGGACTGTTCGGCCCAGATGGTCTTGCCGTTCTGGCTGTAGCGGGTGCCCCACTGGTGGGCGAGTTGGGAGACGATGAACAGTCCTCGGCCTCCCTCGTCCGCGACCGGCGCGTGCCGCAGATGGGGTGCGGAGCTGCCGGTGTCCGTCACTTCGCAGGTGAGCGTGTGCTCCAGGATGAGACGCAGTTGCACGGGCGGGGCTCCGTAGTGCACGGCGTTCGTGGCCAGTTCGCTGACGATCAGCTCTGCGGTGAAGATGGTTTCCTCATCCAGTTCCCAGGCGGTGAGCCGGCGCCGGGCCAGGGCTCGGGCTTCGCCGGCGGCTGTCGCGTCGGGGGTGAGTCGCCAGGTGGCCACGTGGTCGGGGGCGATGCCGGAGGTACGGGACAGCAGAAGCGCGGCGTCGCCTCGCGGGGGATCGCTTCCCAGTGCGTAGACGACGTCGTCGCACAGGGACTGCAGGGAGCGGTCGGACCGGTTCAGGACGTTCCGGAGCATGCCGGGATCCGTCCCCGCATCCGGGAGCAGGGTTGCGGTGTAGAAGGCGAGGATGCTGCCCTCGGCGAGTTCGAAGCTCGCGGAAGCCCTGGGAGGGTCCTCGGCGCAGCCCAGCAGGGGGCTCGCCGGGATGTCACAGATGTCGGTCGTGCCGTCCGGGTGGACGACGATCGGTGCGGGGTGCCCCGCACGGGCGATGGCGCAGACACGGGTGATGGGGTCGTACACCCCGTAGATGCAACTTGCGGTCAGTGCCTCGTTGTGCAGCGGATCGGCGGGTGGGAGCGCCGCACGTTCCTCGGCCAGGCGGCCGGTGGTGTCGTGCAGCCTGGCGAGGAGTTCGTCGGGCTCCAGGTCGAGTGCGGCGAGCGCGTGGATCGCGGTGCGCAGCTGCCCCATGGTGGTGGCGGCAGAGATTCCTTGTCCGGTTGCGTTGCCGGTGACCAGCGCTGTGCGGGCGCCGGGCAGGGCGATGGTGTCGAACCAGCTCGCACCCAGGTCCGCGGGGAGGTGGAGCCACGCAGTGTCGACGGCTGTCCGCGGACCGGGGCTCTGGGGCAGGAGCCGGCGCTGGGTCGTGGCGGCGATGGTCCGCTCGCGGGTGAAGCGGCGGGCATTGTCGATGCAGAGCGCGGTGTGGGCGGCCAGTTCGAGGGCGAGGTCGATGTCGTCCTCGCGGTAGGGCTCGGTCTGTCCGCAGCGGTACAGGCTCAACAGCCCCAGCACCGTGCCGCGGAGCGTCAGCGGCGCCGTGATGAGCGAATGTGCTCCTGATGCGCGGATGGCCTCGGCACGTGGCGGATCCGCCGCCAGCCAGGCACTGTCGGCACTCAGTTCCACGAGCCGGGGACGCAGGTCGGACAGAGCTTGCCCGAACGGGGTCCCGTAGGGCGCGGTGCGTACATCGCCGACCGGATGCACGGGCTCCACGACACGGCTGCGGAAGGCGGCACGCCGTAGGGGCACATCCCGGCTGAGCGGACCGATCGGGGGGTCCTCACCCCGTACGACTTCATCCACCACCTCGACCACGAAGATGTCGGCGTACCCGGGCACCAGGGCATCCGCCGCCTCCTGGCAGGTGGTGACCACGTCGAGGGTCCGGCCGACGGATTCGCGCACACGGGCGAGGACGGCGCTGTGCGCGTGCGCCCGCTCCCGGTCGGTGACCTCGACTGTGGAGATCGCGAGCCCGAGGACTGTACCTCGGGCGTCCTGAAGCCGGTAGGTGGATGCGGAGAACACTCGTTCCCCGCCGTGATCGGCAGGGAGGCGGACGCGCACCAAGCGGTCGAGCACCGGAAGGCCTCGGTCCAGGACGCGGCGGGCCACGGATTCCTCGGTTGCAGGGTCCGAGTAGGGGTACGCCTCCAGGAGTGTCCGACCCAGCAGGCTTTCGGACGGCACTCCGTGCAAGGCACGTGTGGCCGTATTGACGCGCACGATCCGGAGTTCGGGGTCGAGGATGTGCAAGCCGATGGGTGACTGGGTGAACAGGGCCTCGATCAGACTCTCGCTGATGCCGTCCGCATGGGCTCCGCCCGTGGGTTCCGTCGGCTGCCGGCCGATTTCCCAGGCCACGGCGCCGTCTCGCAGCACCGGTCGCACCCACAGCTCGCACGTTGTCGTGCGGCCCTCTCGACTGCTCAGCTGCAGCTCTTCCCCACCATGGTCGCCCTTGCCGACCGTGAAGAGACCTGTGGCCGGAAGCCCCAGCACCTCGGACTCGGGGAGGCCCAGCAAGGAGGCGGCCTGGTGACTCCACTCCGTGATCACACCGGAACCATCGATGATCATGAGCGCGTCGCCCCTCACGGCCCAGGCACCTCCGTCGGCCGTCGGGGCGATCACTCATCCTGACAGCGGGTGACCGTCCCGAGTCTTCGATGATCCCGCAGGTGAGGTGGTGACCTCCGTCCTGAGGAGCACTCGGCGCCGTTCGACGCCCGTTTTCAGTGTGCCGCGATGCGCTCGACGCGGCGACACCGAGCCGTACGGGGCCACGCCGGCCGCTGCGCCGCGACCGGTACTCGGACACCGGCGTTGCGTGACGTGGGCGCCTTCGCATATCCATCGGGTGGTGAGTTTGCCGGTGGCATAGCCGGTGCGCAGTTGCCTCTTACCGGCACCGGCCCGGGCCTCCGGCGTCAGAGCAGGTGGTCGGCCTTGCCGGCCTTGATGTCGCGGATCATCTGCCGGAGCGCCTCGTGGCTGTCGGTGAGGTAGTGGGCTTCCTGGCCGACGAGTGCGATGTAGCTGTTGCCCTGATCATCCGTTCCGAGTCGGTAGCAGCTGGCTCCCTCACCACAGAACGGTTCTTCCCATGTGATGCCGTGCACGGAGACTCCCCTCAGAGGTGACGTGCGATGTCGTGGATGAAATCCCGGGACTTCTCGGGTGACAGCGCAATCCGTTCCATCCAGTTGAGGTGTGAACGGTACTTGGCCAGTTGCGCTTCCCCGTACAGGAATTCGGGCCCATGCGTGCTGTCCACCTGGACCGTGTCCAGCTGCGGTACGGGACCCTCGGAGTAGTTCACGGTCTGTCCCGCACCGGGGAAGGCGCCCGCGTCGAACGGGGTCACGCGCAAGGTGATGTGGCGGCGCTCCGACACGGCCAGGAGGTGTTCCAGCTGGGCGCGGGCCACCTTTCTGCCGCCGAACTGCATACGCAGCGCCGCTTCGTGAATGACGCCGACGTACTCCGGCGGTGTCACGCCGTCCAGAACCTGCTGGCGTTCCACGCGGTGGGCCAGGCGGAGGGCGACCTCGTGCTCGGGGAGAGCCGGCACGACGACGCGAAAGACGGCGAGGGCGTGATCGCTGGTCTGAAAGATCCCCGGGATGTGTACGGAATGGGCCGTCCGCATACGCAGGGCGTGGGCTTCCAGCTCCGCGATGTCCAGGAGGCCGCTGGGGAGGGTGGGCCGGTAGCGTTCCCACCAACCGCGATGGGAGGGACGAGCCATGTCGGCCAAGGCGTTCACATACGCCTCGTCCGTGCAGCCGCAGGCGTTGGCGAGCGTGCGCAGACGGTCCTCGCTGATGGCGCGGAGACCCTGCTCGATGTTCGAGAGCCTGGAGCGGTCGACCCCGAGCAGCCTGGCCGCGTTCTCGGCAGAGATGTCGGCCGTGGTGCGCATCTTCCGGAGTTCGCTACCCAAGCGCCGCTGACGTTCGGTCGGGGACGTTCGCGATGCCATGTCAGTCCTTCCGTGACCTTCCGTGCGAAGTCTGCCGTGCAGACCGCACCTTGGACCACGTAAGGATTCAAATTTGCAGGAGTGGGTGGCCATTATGACCCCTGACCAACTACAGTCGGTGACGCACTGCTCACGCTGTGACGAGCCGGGAGCGCATCGCACGGTCCTGCCCGCATCCTCCTGCCCCGGGAGGGGCGGTTCCGTGTCGGCGAGACGAGCCACTGCTCATTCCGCAGTGCAAGAGCCACTTGTGCGCATCGACGCGAAAGAGAGACCGCCAACTCGCCACCCGTACAAGGGAGTCAGTCATGACGAAATCTCCGCGCGCCGCGCTCTGTCCGGTAGTCGTCGAGGAGCCCGCGCCCGACTCGTACGCGTGTCCGCAGCCCGGGCGCCGTACCGCCGATCGTGGGCCGGCGCTCAGTCTCACTCTTCCCGGCGACCCGCGCAGCGCGGCGATCGGGCGCAATGCAGTCACGGCCTCGCTGTGCGCGTACGGGCTCACTCCGTACACCTGGCCGGCCGCGCTCGTGGTGGGTGAGCTCGTGGGTGTCGCCGGCATGATGACCCCGGGCCTCGATCTGTACGTCTCCGCCCGGCACCGCGACGACGCACTTCGACTGGTCGTCTGGGACCAGCACCCGCACCACGCCGATCCCGATACGGTCACCCTCTGTGGGGAGCGACGCAGGAGGGCGCTGTGGCTGCTGGACTCCGTCGTGGAAGACTGGGGCGGGGAGTGGGGCGTCTGCGACGCGCTGCCGCCGCACGCGGGCATCAGGTCCTGGGCCCGGCTGCCCAGGTGACGGAGGCTTCGCCGGGCTGCGGTCGGACGTGAGCATCCGCATCGCAGTACGCGGCGTCGAACGTCGTGTTTGTGCACGTGTTGGGGACATGCCGGGGCTCCACGACTCCTACCGGCAGGTAAAGGTTGCACAGGTGGAGCCTTGTATCTGGATCACCTCCTCCTTAGGTTCAGGTGAATATCAGTAGAACTCCAGGAAGACATTCCATGCGCCGAGACATACCGCCCCTCGTCGAGGTGCGTCGCATCACGCAGAAGAAGCGCGATGCATGGTGGACCGTGCTCCTCGTGGACCCGGTAGCCACACCCCTGGTGCGGTTCGTTGCCAGGCGCACCCGTATCACTCCCAACCAGATCACCTGGGGCGCGCTGATCCTGGGGCTGGTTGCCGCCGCGTGCTTCGTCAAGGGTGACTGGTACTGGTTGATCGCCGGCGCGCTGCTCTACCACCTGAGCTTCATCCTTGACTGCATGGACGGCAAGGTCGCCCGTCTCACCGGCCAGGGGTCTGTGTTCGGCGCTTGGCTGGACTACATCTTCGACCGGATACGGGTCATGGCGTGCGCCGTCGCCCTGATGGCCGGCCAGTACTACCGTACCGGTGAGATGATCTATGTCTGGCTCGCTGCCGTGGTCGTCTTCCTTGACGGCCTGCGATACATCAACTCGCTGGAGATCTTCAAGACCCGGCACACGATGCGCAAGCAGATCAAGTCGCGCATCAAGTCGGCCCGTCGAGACGAGAACCAGGCAGAGCTCGCCTTCATGGAGGACCTGCTTCGGGACAACCCCGAGGCCGACATCGACCACGATGCAACCAGCGTCTCTGCGCAGGAAGAGGCGCCCTCCGCTCCAGTGACACCCGCTGCCTCCCGAGGGCAAGTGATCGATCTGCAGCAGGAGTTCCGTCACCGCTTCCCCGGCTACCTGCGGTTCCGCTCGTTCATGCTGCGTCACCGCATCCGCACCCATCTGATCAGCGGCATCGAGTTCCAGATGAGCGTGTTCATCATCGGCCCGCTCCTGGACCAGATCATCGCTGCCACCGTGGTCAGCGCGGCACTGCTGCTGGTCTTCGAACTGGCAATCGTCTACAAGCTGCTGTTGTCCACCCGTGACTTCACGCGCACGATGAGCTCCTTCGAGGAACAGCGGAACATCACGACTGCGGCCTGACCTCCGGCGGAGGGCGAAGGCCAAGAACGGAGGGGCCCATTCGCACTGCCGGGTGGCCCCGAACGGGTGAGGGCCGCGCCGCCGGAGTCCGCAGGCGCGCCGGCCGGTGCTCGGCGTCAGCTACTTCCCCTGGTGGAGGCTCTGCAAGGTCACCGGGACGCCGATACCGGACGATGCTCCTCCGGACCTCCCCTGGAGTTCGGCGGCCATGTCCCGGATCGCGGGGAGCCGAGCGAACAGCGCATCCCCGGGACAATCGGTCTCATTGCCGTCGCGATGGCCGGAGATGACGTTGAATGCGGCCGAAGTGCCTTTGGGGTAGCGGCTCTTGTCGTTGGTGGACGTGAGTCGCACCTTGCTGCGGGGGTCGACACCGCGCAGGCCGAGTTTCCAGGCGGCGAGGGCCGCGATCGCGTGCTCCATCGGCGCCGGCACCTGCGTCCCTCGCCCGAACGTGCCGATCGCCGCGATCCCCGCAGTGCCCCGGTTGAACCCGAGTGTGTGGGAGCCGACGACGGGGCGGTCGACACCTCCGGCACGGCCTTCGTAGACGTTGCCGCATCGGTCGACGAGAAAGTTGTAGCCGAGGTCCCCCCAGTCCCGGTCGTGGGTCTGGCCCGCATACAGGTTGCGCAGGGTGAGCGGGACGTCCGCGCAGTTGTAGTCGTTGGGGGTGTCGGTGTGGTGGATGAAGATCGCTGTCACCCCTCCCGCGTAGTGGGCATGGGCGTCGCGCTGGGTCTCGTCGGCCCGCCACTGTGCACGCGACACGATGGCGGGCCGACGCGCCACGCGGGGGAATGCCACCGACGTCGCTCCGAGGGTGGGGAACGGCCATGCGGAATCGCCGGCCGGCTCCGCAACGATTCCGGTCCGCTGCACCGAGGGAGGGCTCTCCGGCGTCGTCCCGCTTCCGGCCCTCGTCACCCCGGCCGCTGCCGCCATGAGAGCAACGGCCGTAGGGACCGTGACCCACAGTGCCATTCGGTACAAGCGCACAGGGAGACCCTCTTTGTCTTTCGCCGTGGGGACGGTAGGGGTGCGTACGCCCAACAGCTTTCCGGGAGGAGGTTCGCTGCGCGCGCCGGGTTACCGCATGCAGGGGAGCATGCCGACGTACGCAAGGGTTCCGAAGCAGGGCCGCTCCGAGGCTCCGGCACCCGGCCGGGCGTACCGTCCGTGCCTGCCCGCCCGGACGCACGTACCGTGACGAGGGACTGCACAGGGGCGTCGCAGATGTTCCGGCATGGAGGAGTGGACGTGAAGCTCGGCCTGCACTACTGGAACTACTCGCAACCCGCCGACCCCGCGCTCATCGCGCCCACGCTCGCCGAGGCGGCGCGGATCGCCGACCAGGGCGGGGTCGCGTCGTTCACCGTGATGGACCACTACTTCCAGATGGAGACCCCGCAGAGCACGGCCGACGAGCCCATGCTGGAGGGGTACACGGCCCTCGGATACGTCGCGGCGCTGACCCAGCGGATGACGCTCGGCCTGATGGTCACGGGTGTGATGTACCGCCATCCGGGTCTGCTGGCGAAGATCGTCACCAGCCTCGACGTGCTGTCCGGCGGCCGGGCCGTGCTGGGTCTCGGCGCATCCTGGTACGAGCGGGAGCAGCGCGGACTCGGTGTGCCGGTCGTCCCGGTCGCGGAGCGGTTCGAACGGCTGGAGGAGACGCTGCAGATCTGTCTGCAGATGTGGAGCGAGGAGAACGGCCCGTACGAGGGGCGGCACTACCGGCTGGCCGAGACGCTGTGCATGCCGGAGCCGATCGGCGAGCGGCCGCCGATCATGATCGGCGGCGGCGGCGAGAAGAAGACGCTGTGGCTGGTCGCCCGGTACGGGGACGCGTGCAACCTGTTCGCCACCGATGTGGACGAGGTGGCCCACAAGCTCGAAGTGCTGCGGGTGCACTGCGCGGCGGCGGGCCGCGACTACGACTCCATCGAGAAGACCCTCATGTTCAACAGGCCGGTCCTGGACGAGACCGATGCGTTCCTCGCCGACGTCGAGGAGTACGCGGAGCTCGGCATCACCGCCGTGCAGGTGCTGCCGGACCGGCACCCGGTCAGTTTCACCGAACAGCTCGCCGCCCGCATCGTGCCCAGGCTCGACACGATCGGCTGAGGGCGGGACAGCCCTTGGGCCGCCCGGGAGCCGTTCACAGCGGTTGCGGGTTTCTCCGTAGCGGAAGCACTCGAATTCCAGGGAGAGCTCCATGCGTTACACGACCTTCGGCCGCCGTACCGGACTGCGCGTCTCGCAGTACGCGCTCGGTACCGGCAATTTCGGCACCGGCTGGGGCACCGGGGCCGAGCCCGACGAGGCGCGCCGCATGTTCGACCGGTTCGCCGAGGCCGGCGGGAACTTCCTCGACACGGCGGACCACTACCAGTTCGGTGAGTCGGAGACGCTGCTGGGACAGTTCCTCGGCGCGGACCGGGAGGACTTCGTCCTGGCCACGAAGTTCACCAACGGCGCCGCCCCGCAGCCGGGTCTGTCGCGGACCGGCAACAGCCGGAAGAACATGCGCCACTCGGTCGAGGCGAGCCTGCAACGTCTCGACACCGACTACATCGACCTGCTCTGGGTCCACTTCCCCGACGGCCTGACGCCGGTCGAGGAGATCCTGCGCGGCCTCGACGACCTCGTCGGCCAGGGCAAGATCCTGCACGCGGCACTGTCCAACTTCCCGGCCTGGCGTGTCTCCCGTGCCGCGACGCTGGCGGACCTGAAGAGCTGGACGCCCGTCGCCGGAATCCAGGTCGAGTACAGCCTGGTCGAGCGGACCGCCGACCGTGAACTGCTGCCGATGGCGGAGAGCCTCGGGCTCGGCACCGCCCTGTGGTCCCCGCTCGGCGGAGGGCTGCTGACCGGCAAGTACCGCGGCAGCGCGGAAGGCCGGCTCAGCGGCCTGAAGACCCTGGTGCACACCGAGAGCACCGATCAGAAGACCGCTGTCGTCGACGCCGTCCTTGCCGTCGCCGAGGAGACCGGGGCGCCCCCGGCGCAGGTCGCGGTCGCCTGGATCAACGAGCGGGCCGCACGCGCGGCGACCTCCCAGATCCCGATCGTCGGCCCGCGCACACTGAGCCAGCTCGACGACTACCTGGGCGCCCTCGACGTCGTCCTCACGCCCGAGCAGTACACCCGCCTCTCCGAGGTCAGTGCCGTTCCGCTGGGTGTGCCGCACGAGGCGAGCGCAGGTGTCCGGGACAGGGTCCAGGGCGGGGACGCCTCGCTCTTCGCCACACCCGCCGTGCCGGTCGCCTGAGCGGTTCAGGTCCTCATCGGCCGTCAGCCCGGCGGTGAGCGCGGACCCGTTTTGGGGCCCGCCCCTGGGCCCGTGGGCCCACGCCCCCGTCGGCTGCGCTCATTACGCTCGTAACCGACCGAACGTGAGCTGAAGTCTTGCCGCCGCCGAGCGGTGATTCGACGTGCTCATACGCACATCCGAAGAGGTGCCCCCACACTCTTATGAGGTGAAGCGTCGATGAAAGACGGTTTCTTCCACTCGTACCATCTCGGCTGGAGCCGACTGGATGCCGAGTCGTTGCTCGGGGATCTGGGCGCGGCGGGGCTGCGGCTCGACCACCCCGCCACCGGCCGCATCACGCTGGTCAGCCCCGGCTCCGAACCACCGGCCACCCAGGCGCGGGTGACCTGGGAGCAGCTGGTGACCGTGGCGGGCCTGCAACGGCTCGACGAGATCAGCTTCCTGCTGTGGGTGAGGAGCGGCGCCGAGGTGTACGCGCGTGTCCGTCGCACGAGAGGTGGTGTCGTCGCTCTCGAATTCGGACTCCACGGGCTGTCCCAGGACGATCAGGAGCTGGCCGTCCGCGCGATCAGGGAGGCGATCGGCAGGGCCTCCGTGCTCTGCATCGGCTTCGTGGTCGACCGGGAGGGGGCATCGGAGGCGACCGACTGGGACGGGGTCATCGTCAACGGCACGACGCTCTTCGACAGTTGGCCGGACACGCTGGCCGTACGGCATGAGGTGGCGGCACTGCAGCCGCAGCTTTCGGGTGTGGCGTCGTTCGAGCAGTCGCCGTGGATGCTGTTCGGCAGCGAGGTCCCCAGCCGGTAGCGGCCGCCCGGCCGGCGCCCGGAGAGCCCTCGCGCGGGCCTCGGACCCGGCCGCCCCGCGCCCGTAGGGACCGCGCCGTCCTCAGACCCAGCCCCGCATCGCCACGAACCCGTACAGCAGACCCAGTGAGAACACGGTCAGGCCGGCCGCGAACACTGCGGGCATCAGCACCGGACCCCAGGCCCGCGGTCCGGCCACCGTGGCGCGCTTCTCCGGGGCCGCCGGATCGTACGTGACCCGGATCGGTGCCCCGACCTCGAAGCCGAACGGGCCCGGCGCATGGTCGACGAACTCCATGTCGCGGCCGTCGAGTGTGCGGAACGCGAACACGTACTCCGTCGCGTACCCACGCTCCCGGTCCGCCCCCCGGTCCACGACCCGGCGCTCCGCACACCGGCCCTCGACCTGCACCCCGTGCCGGATCAGGCTCAGTACCCGGCCCAGCCGCAACGCCGACCGCACGGCGAACGCACCGAGGAACAGGCCGAACAGCAGCAGGAAGGTCGCGGTACCGCCGGGCAGAACATTCATGAACGCCAGTCCTCCACGGGCTACTTCACGGTGATCGAGCCGACGAACGCGTCGAGATCCTTCGCGCTCAGCGAGCCCTTCACCGCATTGATCCGGATGGCGAACGGTACGTCCTTCGAGTCGACCCCCGCCACCACGACCCCCGTCATCCGGGTGCCGCTCGCCGGGGTCTGCTCCCGGCCGGACGAGGTGAACTCGTAGTCGATCCGACGCGCGTCCCGGGCACTCTCCTCGCCCGCCAGCCGCACATCGGAGGTGGCCTTACGGGTCGCGCCGAGGCCGATGCCCGCGCCCGCCGCGGCGGCCGCCTCGCCCGCGTCGTCGACGCCCGTGGCGAAGTCGAGCTGGACCGAGACCATGCCGGTGCGCAGCCCGCCCTCCGTCCTGAGCGCGACGGCCGCGTTGCTCTTGCTGCGGTCGGCCGCGGACTGCTCCTTGTATCCCTTGTCCTTCGGGAAGCCCACGGACAGGCTTTTCGTGTCGAGCTTGCCCCAGCCGTCCGGGACGGCGCCCGCGTCCGAGGAGCCGCAGCCGGTGAGAAGGGTGAGACCGATGGCGGCGGCAACAGCCGCGCCGAGCGTCCGGGACCTGTTCACTGCCGCCCTTGCCGTTGCCGCTGCCATGGTCTGTTCATCGCCTCTCGTCGTGCGTGGTGCCGGGTGGTGCCGCCGGTGCTGCGGGGTGCTCAATTCGCGCAGTAGCTGTACGGAAGGAAGCTGCGCTTGTCGCCCTGCGGAGCTCCTAGGAACTGCGCGTCCGTCAGTGTCTCCTTCTTGTGCTCGTCCGAGATGGAGAACCCGAGACTCATGCCGAGCGAGACCTCGAAGCCGAACTCCTGGGCGTCCGTCTCGCCGTGGTACTGCATGGTGCTCGACAGGCCGTCCTGGAACATCATCTGGTCGAAGGGGTCCGTCCCGTCGGGCTTCTGCTGCAGCGACTTGTCGCCGAACATGTACTCGAACGGTGCGGTGTTGTTGCCGCTGCCGTCCAGCCACTTCTCGGCGATGGCCCGCTTGTCCTCGGTGGCCTTGTCGTCGTCCTTGCCGAAGATGATCGAGTTCGTCTGGACCTCGATGCCGGTTTCGCCGGACGAGTCGGTGACGCTGCCCTTGCCGCCGCGCTTGTCGCCGTCCTTCTTGCCGTTGTCGCCCTTGGCCTCACCCTTGTCGGACGTCGAGTCCGTCTCGACCGTCTTCGTCATGTCGATACGGACGATCTTGCCGGTCTTCTGGTCACGGGTGACGGTGATCGCCCCGGTGCGGGTGTCCTTCGCGCCGGCCGTGCCGGTGAGCGGGCCTGCCGTGCCGCCGACCTTGCCCTCGAGTTCGAGCTTGGCGGTGTACGTGTACGACTCGTTGCCGTTCACGTCGTCCTTGGTGATGGTCACGTCGGGGGAGAACTTGGCCTTGCCGCCCAGCTTGGCGCCGAGCTCGGACTCATCGCCCGCGCTGATGTTGAGACCGCCGTCGGCGTACACGTTGAGACCGATGGTCGAGTAGGAGATCTTCTTGTCGCCGATCTTCTTCTCGACGTCCTCCTTCTTCTCGGCCCACTTCATGCCCGAGTACCAGCCGCCGCCGTAGCCGCCGCTGTACTTGGTCGAGGTCTCCCACATCTTCATTTCCTCGATGTCGTCCCGCATCTTCTTGGCGTCCTCCTCGCTCTTGAAGACCCAGGTGTCACCGTTGGTGATCTTGACGCCGCCGCCGACATCGACATCCGCCTTGCCGAGCTTGCCGAGCTTCACCCCGGGCGTACTGCCACTGGCGCCGACGGACGCGGCGTCCGTGAACGTCATGTAGACCAGCTTGTCGTTCTCGTCGACCTTGCCGTCCTCGTTCACATCCGTCTTGGCCTGGCTGACCTTCTGCTGGAAGCCGTACTCGTTGCCCCACTCGAACCAGCCGATCTTCACCTTGTCGCCGACGGTGTCGGAGACGCTGGAGATCTGGCACAGCTTGGGCTCGTAGTCGGCATCGGTCTTCGGCTTCGCGGTCGGGTCCCCGCCGCCCGTCGTGCATCCGGCACTGCCGCCGCCCATCGAACTGATCGCGCACCGGATCCGGTCGCCGATCTGCCCGCCGACACCCGCCATCGCCATCGCGCCGATCAAGGTGACGACGAGGACGATCACCCCGAGGTACTCCATGGCGGTGGCACCGCTGTCGCGCCAGGTGTACGAGTTCGGCGCGGCGGGCTCTGTCTCGTCGCCCTCCAGCAGCCGGTCGACGGCCAGCCCCACGGCCGAGCCGGTGACCAGCACCACCACCGGCATCAGCACGCCCTCGACGCCGACGACATGCCACGAGACGTAGAGGCCGTACGCGAGCCCGACGACCGGAACACCCGAGGTGGCGAGCAGATACAGGAGACGGGACTCGCGTTGCTCGTCGGGCAGGACGCGGGCGGCGGCCAGGGTGGTGAGGAGGGTGGTGATGACGCTGGGCACATGCAGCAGTGCCAGCCGCCAGGTGAAGACCTGGAGCCGTTCTTCGGTGGCGAGCGTCTCGACGAGTCCACGCGTCACCAGGATCCCGGCGAAGACGTAGACGAGGGCACCGACGGCCCAACTGCGCGTCAGGGGAAAGAACACACCCCCGCCGCGCTCCCGCGGTATGTGGCCCCCGCTTCCGTTTCCCCAGCCGCCGCCACTTCTCACGGTCTTCCCCTCCGCCACTGACTCGCACTGCCTGCCCGCCCCGCTGCTGAACCTCGGGTGTGGCGTGAGCGTACGGGCGGGCGGACCGGATGACCTGGGCCCTTGGCCCCAAGTTCGGGCCCAAGTAAGGGGGAACGGACCGTTGGGTCCCGGGCGGTCGGTGGCGTCGGGCTACCCGTCGTACAGCACGCTCGTATCGACACCGGCATCGCCACCGGCCACGCCGCCGTGCAACTTCAGCCGGCGCTGCTCGTCCGCCTCGTTGCCCACCTTGATGCCGAACGTCCACGTCGGATCGAGGAACAACGTGCGGCCCCCTTCGAAGTCGAGGGCGAGGCAGGTGCAGTCGGTGCCGGCGGAGGTCCGGTAGGCGCGCAGCCGCGTGCACCGCAGTTCGTCGCGGCCGTCGCCGAAGAGCTGCTCACCGAACGAGGCGACGATCACCTCGTCCTCGGCCTCCGCCAGCAGTTCGATGTCGGCCCAGTCGACGCCCGGGACGTGCGAGGCGCCGAGCCGGTCGTACTGGCCCTGCGACTCGAACCGCAGCAGCCCTTCGTCCAGTCGCAGCCATACGACCATCGGCTGCGGCCGGAACTCGGGGAGGTCGTCGTCCCGGTCGATCCAGCCCGGGACCAGGACATCGCGTACGCGGTGTTCACGCAGTGCCGCTTCGACGGTCCGCCACCCGCTCATGTCCTGCACCCCTGTCTCTGCGGCTACTTCTTCTTCGGCAACAGCTTGGTGAACTCGATGCCGGTGTCCATGCCTTCACCGCTCTTGAGCGCGGTCCAGAAGTCGCCGTTCTCCTTCAGCACGATCGTCACGCCCTTGCCACGATAGATCAGCCCCTCGGGCTCGCCCTTCTTCAACGTGCCCTTGCCGACCAGCTCGAAGGTGCCGTCCTTGATGGCCTTCGCGATGTCCTCGCGGAACCGCGGCCCGTCCTCCTTGAGCTTCTTGTACTTGGTGCCCAGCGCGTCCTCGACCAGCTTCTTGTGACGCAGGAAGTGGTCCTTGAACTTCTTGGCGTCGCCTTCGCCCACCTGGGGCTTCCTGGCCGCCTCGACCTCTTCGGGCGACATCTCGCAGTCGTTGTTGTGGACAAGCGCGTTCGACGCACCGATGCCCACGTAGTACGTGTGGATGCCCTCGACCGTGAGGTCGTAGGTGGTCTGCCGCCGGCTGTACCGGGAGACACCGGTGACCGTCAGCGTGGAGCCGGCCTCCGTGCGCAACTCGTCACCGCGGCCGATCTCGCCGGCGTCCGCCCAGCGACGGCCGTCGCTCAGCCAGAACGGGTGCGTGTCCGTCGCCGTCAGCCGGGCCTGCGCGCCGCCCGCCACCACCGCGAGCCGCGTGAAGTGCTTGTCGTCGTACGTGGTGATGGTCCGCTCGACACGGCGGATGCCGGTCACACCGCTCACCGGGTCGGTGGCGATCACGCGGTCGCCGACGGAGACGTTCTGGATCGGGACGCGGCGGCCGTCGGCGAGCAGGACCGGGGTGCCGGCGAGGAAGCTGTGCCGCGCGGGGCAGGTCGTCGGCTTCTTCTCGTCCGGCTTGTCCTCCTTCTTGGGCGGGTCATTCTTCGCGTCGTCGAGCTTCTTTCCGGCGTCCTCGAGTTTCTTCTCGGCTTCCTTGACTTTCTTGCGGTTCTTGACCAGGCCCTTGAGGGCGTCGTAGAGGTCGCCACCGTGCTTCTTCAAGCTCTTGATGAGCTTGTAGGCCTTCTTCCACTTCCACGGGGCGCCGTACTTCGCCCCGAGCTTCCCGACCGCACCGCCGATCAGGGTCAGCAGCACATTGATGAGTGTTTCGGTGCAGGCGCCCATGTCGCCCTTGGTGATGCAGTCCAGGGCATCGGTGATCCCGAGCTCGTCGGCAAGGATCTTCGCCAGTTCCTTCGCGGCTTCCTTCGCCTTGTCGGTGTTGGACTTCTGCTCCGCCTGGGCGTCCTGCAGTTCCTTCAGCGCCTTGTCGTAATCGACCTGCTCGGGCGCCTTCGGCGTACCGTCGTCGTTACGGTCCGAGGCCGGGTCCCCGGTGCCCGGCTTGCCCGCGTCGCCGTCCCGTGCCTCGGCGCCGCCGTCCCCGCCGCAGTTCCCGCCGCCCCCGATCCGGCAGACCTGCACACCGATCTTCTCGGTGAGCTCCGCACCGATCCCGGTCGCGACGAGCGCACCGACGATCGCCCCGACCACCAGAACGAGGCCCAGGTACTCCAGCGCACCCTGTCCCCGGTCACGCCGACGGCGCAGACCCATCAACCGCACATCCGTACGCGGCACGGTGTGCCGTGACCACCGCCGGATCCGACGACGCAATTCCCCCAGCTGAGACATGGACTCGACACTAAAAGTCCCGACACGCCGGTGTCTTGGGCCTGTGGACCCAATGCCGCAAGCGGTGCGCGACCCGTGTCCGGGGACCCAAGACGCCTTCCCCGGACGGAAGTTAAGGTCCTGCAAACGCAATCACAGCGGCACGGAAGGAAGGGTGGACGGGTGAGGACTCGCTTACAGACGGCGGAGCAGCTGGCGCTGACCGAGGAGGAGTCCCGGCTCCTGCAGCAAGGCCTGGTCGAGTGGAGCGGCCCGGCGCGCTGCACGGAGGAGTTCGCGGTGGCCATGGGCTTCGACGACACCGCCGACCTGAACCGCAGAGGGGCCAGGATCCGTACGGCGCTGGCCGCGAAGGAACCCCTGGAGCCGATGGACTGGGCGCGGGCGCTGCTCGCCACGGAGCTGGCGTTCGCCAGCGAGGTGGTCGGCTCGGGCTATGAGTGGTCCACGACGACCGGCTGGTCCGACGACACGACCGTGAAGGTCCTGCGCTCCACGCAACTGAAGCTGATCCGCACGGTGTCCCCGCTCGTCGGCCGCGGCCTGGGAACCCGGCCCTAGAGACCTCGCTCACGCCGGGCTCGCGGGGCGCGCGCCCTGATCCGAAGGAAACGCCCCGAACCTCCTGAGCGAGACGGCGAGTTGGGTCCGTGGGCCCACGCACCCGCCGCCGCCCGGTTGTTAGCGTGCCGGACAGGGGAACGGGGCCCATGGCCAGGAACGGGGAACGATGAAGGCTCGTACAGCAGTCATGGCGGCGACGACAGCGGCGCTCTGCCTCGCGGCCGTGTCCTGCGGCCCGTCCGGCGGCGACTCGTCCCATGGCAAGGACCGCGGCAGGGCGAGCAGTCCGTCGAGCGCGAAGCCGTCCGGCGACGACGCCTCGTCCCCGCCACCGTCCCCGAGCACGCTGCCGGCCGGCACCGGCAAGGTGCTCACCGAGGCGGAGCTGACCGAGGCGGCCCTGGCTACCGGCGACCTGGCCGACTACGAGGTCACCCCCCTGCAGGGCAGTGAGGACACCGGCACGGAAAAAGCCGAGAACCAGGCCTGTCGGCCCCTGGCCGCCGTGATCGACGGCGCTCCCGAACCCGCCGCGACCGCCACCGTCCTCCGTACCGTCATGGACAGATCGGAGGAGGGAAAGGACGACCAGACCGTCGTCACCGAGATTCTCACCTCCCACCCGAAGGGCGCGGCCCAGCAGGTGCTGCGCGACGTCCGGGACGCGGTGCAGGCCTGTGCGGGCGGGTTCAGGACATCGAGTGACGAGGGGCCGTCCACGTACAGCAAGGTAGATCTGCTGGATGCGCCGCGGGTGGGCGAGGAGAGCATCGCCTACCAGGTGACGGGGAACATCGAGGGCGACAAGGTGCCACTGGTCTTCCAGCTCGTACGGAGAGGGTCGACGGTCGTCACGTTCTACGTCGCCGACTTCGTCGACGCGACGCCTCCGGAACTCCCGGCGGAAGTGGTCACCGCACAGCTGGCCAAGCTCCCGTGACCCGCCCCCTCAGTCAGCCTGGTCGATCCGTACCTGCACGCCCGGCCGCAGCCCCCACTTCTCCATCGTCCCGGCCGCCGACTCGAGCACATGGCGGGACCGCAGCCGCACCATCCCGAGCCGCCCCGGCTTCATCGTGTGTACCGCCACGACGTTGAACTTCCGGTCCAGGTACGCCACATCGATCGTGAACCGCATCCCGAACGTGTGCACACTCCCGCACGGGGTGATCATCAGCGCCCCGTCGATCCCGTCCTGCCCGAGAAGCCCCTTCGACCGGGCGCGGTACGAGGCGGCGATCCGAAGCGGTATCTCCAGTCCCGGTCCCCCCTCCCGGTCCCCGACCGTCAACGTCCCGTTGCCATTGCGCCATTGACCCATGGCGACGACGGTAGCGCCCGGTGACAGCCATTGGGCCCGAAATGCCGCGCAGTGGGCCCCAGGGCCCATGACCCCGTGTGCGTTGCCCGCCTAGGGTCGGTCCCGTGTACGTCATGCTGACAGGCGCCGCCGCGCTCTGGGGCGCCGCGACCGGACTGCTGGTCCCGCGCGCCGCCTACCGGTTCTCCGTCGAACCGGAGGACGCATGGCGGGACACCTGCCCCGCCGGCCACCCCTTCAGTGGGGTGGCCCGCGGCTGGCTCGGCTCCACACGGTGCGCGGCGTGTGCCGCGGGTGCTGCGGCGCGCACGACTGCGCAGACGAATACGGCCGCGGTACCGGCCCAACCCGCCGAGCCCGCCGGGTCGGCGGACACGAGCACGAGGGAAGGCGACGGCCGGGAGGGGGACCCCTGCGCCGAACCGGACGCGCGTTACGCCCCCGCCGTCCTTGCCCCCGTCGCCACGACCCTCGGCTGCGCCGCCCTCGCCGCGGCCACCGGGCTCCGGCCCGAGCTTGCCGTCTGGCTGCTGCTTGCCCCCGTCGCCGTACTCCTCGCCACCATCGACCGCCGCGTCCACCGGCTGCCCGACCGGTTGACGCTGCCGCTCGCCGGTGCGGCCGTCGTACTGCTGGGTGGCGCGGCGCTGCTTCCGGAGCACGCCGGTTCGTGGCTGTCCGCCCTGCTCGGCGGCCTCGCCCTCGGCGGCTTCTACTTCCTGCTCTTCCTGATCAACCCGAACGGGATGGGCTTCGGCGACGTCAAGCTCGCCCTGTCGCTGGGGGCGGCTCTCGGCTGGTACGGGTGGGCGATCGTCTTCGCGGGCGGCTTCGCCGGGTTCGTACTCGGTGCCGTGTACGGATTCGGGCTGGTGATCCTGCGGCGGGCCGGGCGTAGGACGGGCATCCCGTTCGGACCGTTCATGATCGCGGGCGCGCTGCTCGGGATACTGTTCGGCGGCCTCGCTGCCTGACCCGCCGGGGCCCCGGAATTCGGTCGCGCCCGCGAATGCGCGGATGACACCATCCCCGCATGCCGGGAACATCCGAAGAAGAGGAACGCACACGCTTCGAAGCGCTCGTCGCCGAGGCCGCCGCCGTCTCCGTCGACGGCTGGAACTTCTCCTGGCTCGACGGCCGGGCCACCGAACAACGCCCCTCCTGGGGGTATGCGCACGCCATGGCCGACCGGCTGGGCCGGGCGCAGGCGGCCCTCGACATCCAGACCGGCGGCGGCGAGGTCCTCGCCTCCGCCCCGACGCTGCCGCCGGTGACCGTCGCCACCGAGTCCTGGCCGCCGAACATCGCCCGCGCCACCACCCTCCTGCACCCGCGCGGCGCGGTCGTGGTCGCCGATGCCGACGAGCCGCCGCTGCCGTTCGGGGACGCGGCGTTCGACCTGGTGGTCAGCTGGCATCCGGTGACCACCTGGTGGGCGGAGATCGCGCGCGTGCTGACGCCCGGTGGTACGTACTTCTCGCAGCAGGTCGGCCCGGCCAGCGTCTTCGAACTCGTCGAGTACTTCCTCGGTCCGCAGCCCCCCGAGGCCCGCGGCGCCCGCGACCCGCAGCGGGCCCGCGCCGACGCGGAGGCGGCCGGGCTCGAAGTCGTCGATCTGCGGCCGGAGACGCTGCGTACCGAGTTCTTCGACATCGGCGCCGTCGTCTACTTCCTGCGGAAGGTGATCTGGATGGTGCCCGGCTTCACGGTCGAGCAGTACCGGCCGCAACTGGCCGCCCTGCACCACCTCATCGAGACCGAGGGGCCGTTCGTCGCGCACACCACCCGCTTCCTGATCGAGGCCCGCAAGCCCCAGCAGCCGTAAACCTGGTGACGCTCGCTGTGTCACCACTCTCCCTTTACCGGCGTACGCCCAAAAGGATGCGACCCTGGGCGGTGAGCGCACGGGGAGGGAGCAGGTCATGAGGGTGGAGGACGGCGAGGAGGCCTTCCGCAGCACGCGGCAGGGCAACGCCGAATGGCTCAGAGGGGCACGGGTCGTCGGCGTCCTCGGCCTCTTCTACCGGCCGGAGGGGCGGATGGGGGAACCGGAGGCCGTCGAGTTCCTGCTCTCCGACAGCCAGTCGTTGCTTCTGACCTGCGCCTCCGACTGGACCCTGCACATCGGCCCCGGGACCTGGCCGCGCCTGCCCGAGTGGTGCGTACCCGCCGGCCAGTGGGAGTTCGCCGCCCTGCCGCACCTGCCGGAACCGCCCGACGGCGGCTGGACGGTCACCCGCACGGAGGAGCTCCGGGACGAGCGCGGCGAGGTGCACCAGGCCGTCATCCGGTGCGAGGGCGGACGCTTCGTGGTCATCGGCGGGGACACGGTCGCGATCCGCTACACCCGCGGCCATCGCGGCGCGGAAGCGACCACCTGAGCACACAGGCGACCACTGCCGGGTGGACGCTATGCGTGGGGTCCCACAGTCACCTTTCCGACCGTCAGTTCCGGCTTCCCCTCCAGCACCGCCCCCACCCGCTCCACCTGCTCCTCCAGACCCCGCAACTGCCCGGACGTGAGCGGGGACAGCGGCTCCACGGTCACCGCGATCCGGCGGCCCGAACGGCGCTGGTGCCAGACCCCGGCGACCGTGCCGTCGATCAGCAGCACCGGGTGGTTCCCCGCCTGGCCACCCGCCAGCGCGCGGGCGTACGCGGCACCCGGGAAGAGTCTCTCGCGGGGCTGCGACGCGATGGCGAACGCATCGAAGTAGGGGAGCAGCCGCACCCCGCGCGCCGGCCCGGCGGGGAAGCCGGTGTCGCCGGCCACCAGCCAGGCCGGCCCGACACCCTCGTACGCCACCTCTTCGAGCGCCCCGGCCCCGGCACGCTCGGTGAAGACGGACGCCGCCCAACTGTTCGGCGCAGCAAGCCATTTGGCGAAGTTCTGCGGTGTGGCGGGACCGTACGCGTACAGGTAGCGGTGTACGAGCCCGGCCAGCGCCTCCGGGCCGTCGAGCGGGGTGGTGCCCGGGTTCGTGTACGTGACCTTGCGGCCACGGTCGGGGGCGAAGCACAGCACACCGCGGTGGCCCGCGAGATGCATCACCTGCCGCCAGCGCGGCCACATGTCCTGGAACGCGGGCATCACGCGGTCCCCGGCCCATGGCCCGGTGCGGGCGACCACCGCGTCGGAGAGCTCGTCGATCGTCAGCTCGGCCCCCGTCAGCGCGTCACCGACCGCCGAGAGAACCTCCTCGATCTGATCCGCGCTCATCCGGGCGTCCTTGCGGAACGGGCTGGTCCCGGCCGGGATCGCGGACAATGCACCTGTCCACAAAGGCAGTTCGGCCGCCGCAAGCAGATGTACGGTGCCGCGGGGCCCATGCGCCCTGACCAGGGTGCGGTCGTTCCACAGCGCCTTGCGCACGTCGGTACGCGTCGCCCCCGCCAGCCGCAGCCCCACGGACAGCTCGGCGGCGGACGGCACCTGTGCATGGGCGGCGAGCATCGCCGCGACGGCACGGCCGGGGGAGGAGGTCATCGGGGCGGCGAGGCCCTGGCGTTCGATCCGGCGCGCGTTCGCCTCGGCCCAGGTCACGGTCGCGGTTCGTGTCGTCATGATTCGGAAACTAGCGGCCCATCAGGTCAGGGCGTGTCCCACATGCGGTCCATGACCTCCGCGAGACGTACAGCTGCGGTTCTCGCCGGCGCGACGGTGTCCGTCCTTCCCACGGCCCTTCGCGCGCCGCGGGATGGAGCGGGCCCAGGAGAGTGCGGGCCGCCGCGGCCCCGGCCCCGGCAGCGACCGTACCGGCGCTCACGACAACGCCCACACCCTCCGCCGAAGTGAACCCACCGCCGACCGGGTGAAGACCGATGCCCGGATCGAGGGGATCGAGGCGGCTCACTCCGATGGCCCAGGAACCGCACACCACCCAGGCCGAGCTCCGCAAGGTGGCCGCCGGGCGGCCATCGGGCCCACTGCGGGCCGCGAACGGGAACGGGCCCGGGACGGGATGCGCCGGTCCGGCGTCAAGGCGGCGCCCCCGGCCGTCCGCCCTCTTCGCACCCTCTCCCAGGCCCCGGAATCCGTGCCCGGACCGGAGTCTCGCAAACTCGGAGAGTAATTATGGAGCGGCGTGGCACGCAGCATCACTTACGAAGGGTTATGGTGGAAACCCCCCCTCGGGCCGGTCCGTATCCCCCCCCACGGACCGGCCCGTTTTTTGTGGGCAGGTGGTGCGGGTCCCGGGCGGGACCCGTGAAATTCGGACCGATCAGCCCCGTCCGGCCCAGATGTTGGTGCCCGCGGTGTCCACGGCGAAGGTGTCGATCTCCTTCAACTCCTCGGCGGACAGCGCCGGTCCGGCGAGCGCCGCGACGTTCTCCTCGAGCTGCCGCACACTCGACGCGCCGATCAGGGCAGACGTCATTCGGCTGTCCCGCAGCACCCAGTTGAGTGCCAGCTGGGCGAGGGACTGGCCGCGCCGCTGAGCGATGTCGTTCAGCCCGTTCAGCCGGCGGACCACCTCGTCCGAGAGCAGATCCGGGCTGAGGGACTTGCCCTGGGTGGCGCGCGAACCCTCCGGGATGCCGTGCAGGTACTTGCCGGTGAGCAGGCCCTGGGCGAGCGGAACGAAGGAGATGCAGCCCATGCCGGCCGCCTCCAGCGTGTCCAGCAACCCGTCGTCCTCCGTCCAGCGGTTGATCATCGAGTAGGACGGCTGGTGGATCAGGGCGGGCACACCCATCTCCTTGAGCAGCCGGGCGGCCTCGGCGGTCTGCTCCGAGTTGTACGAGGACACACCCACGTACAGCGCCTTGCCCTGCTGCACGGCGGAGGCCAGCGCACCCATCGTCTCCTCGAGCGGGGTGTCCGGGTCGAAGCGGTGCGAGTAGAAGATGTCGACGTAATCCAGCCCCATCCGCTTCAGCGAGGCGTCCAGCGACGACAGCAGGTACTTGCGGGAGCCCCACTCGCCGTACGGGCCGGGGTGCATGTCATATCCGGCCTTGGTCGAAATGACCAGTTCGTCGCGGTACGGGGCGAAGTCCTGGTGGAAGAGCTTTCCGAAATTGAGCTCGGCGGAGCCGGGCGGCGGGCCGTAGTTGTTGGCCAGGTCGAAGTGGGTCACGCCGAGGTCGAAGGCGCGGCGCAGAATCGCCCGCTGGGAGTCCAGTGTGCGGTCGTCGCCGAAGTTGTGCCACAGGCCGAGCGAGACGGCAGGGAGCTTGAGACCGCTGCGGCCCGTCCGGCGGTACTCCATGGAGTCGTAGCGCGAACCGGCAGCCCGGTAGGAGGAAGAAGAATCAGTCACGTTTCCCTCCTTATCACGTACTTGTGACAGACCAGGTTGGGCCGGTGCGGCGCCTGCGCAGTAATGTGGCGACGTCGGGGACTGCCACGGCACGGCGGAGCGATGGCTCTGCGGACTTGTGCGGCGATCCCCAGGGGGACGACCCCGGACCCCGGGCAATGGGGCGGGCGGGCCCGCACAGAACCGAGAGGTGAACTCAGTGAACTTGCGCGACCTGGTGTACAGGCTCTACGCGCGCCGGGTGGAGGCCCGCCTCGATCACACCCAGGTGCCCAAGCACATCGGTGTCATCCTCGACGGCAACCGGCGCTGGGCGAAGGCGTCCGGCGGCACGGCGGCGCAGGGGCACCAGGCCGGTGCGGACAAGATCCAGGAGCTGCTCGGCTGGTGCAGTGAGACCGATGTCGAGGTCGTCACCCTGTGGCTGCTCTCCACGGACAACTTCGACCGGCCCGCGTCCGAGCTGACCCCGCTCCTCGGCATCATCGAGAACACCGTGCGCGACCTGGCGGCCGACGGCCGGTGGCGCGTCCACCACGTCGGCACGCTGGACCTGCTGCCCGCGCACACCCAGACCGTCCTCAAGGAGGCCGAGCAGGCCACGGTCGGCGTCGACGGAATACTGGTCAACGTCGCCGTCGGCTACGGCGGGCGGCAGGAGATCGCGGACGCGGTGCGCTCGCTGCTGCTCGACCACTCGTCCAAGGGGACGTCCTTCGAGGACCTCGCGGAGATCGTCTCCACGGACCTGATCTCCGAGCACCTGTACACGCGGGGGCAGCCGGATCCGGACCTGGTGATCCGCACGAGCGGTGAGCAGCGGCTGTCCGGCTTCATGCTCTGGCAGAGCGCGCACTCCGAGTACTACTTCTGCGAAGTCTTCTGGCCGGCGTTCCGCAAGGTCGACTTCCTTCGCGCGCTGCGCGACTACGCGGCCCGAGGCCGCCGCTTCGGCGGCTGACGCCGCCGCGCCTCCCGACCCAGCCTGTCCGGCGTTCGAGGACGGGACCCCGGGGCGGGTGGGCCCGGACCCGTGCCCCGGGGCACTGCTTCCGGCTCGCCCGCGCCCCTGCGCAACGGTTCCGGCCTCAAGTGCCGGACGGACTCACATCGTGGGCCCGGACCTGTGTGGTCGGGGGCATCACTTCCGACTCACCCGCCCGCCGCATGGCGGCATGGCTTCGCGTGTTCGAGGGAATACCCCTGTCAGGTCGACGTCCGGTCAAAAACCAGGCGGACGTCGTGTCCAAGTGAGTGGCATCGAGTCCGCTCGCCCGGGAGGCCCTTTGCACACGAAGGACCGTACATACAGTGCGGCCGACGCGGAGGGCCGGCGCTCGGCCCGCGCAAGGTGGCCGCAGCCCGGTCCGTTCTCTCCCTTTGGGATGCTCCGCGACGCCGTCGCAGCCCAACCTCGTCCGAGGGGGTACGTCCTTCCGTGGTGACCAGCACAAAGCGCCGCATGCCCGACAGGCGCACCTATGTTCTCGACACCAGCGTCCTGCTGGCCGATCCGAACGCCATGGCCCGCTTCGACGAGCACGAAGTCGTGCTCCCGATCGTCGTGGTCACGGAACTGGAGGCCAAACGCCACCATCCGGAGCTCGGCTACTTCGCCCGGCAGGCCCTGCGCCTGCTGGACGACTTCCGCGTCCGGTACGGCAGGCTCGATGCCCCGATCCCGCTCGGGGATCTCGGCGGAACGCTGCGCGTCGAACTCAACCATTCCGATCCCGGCGTACTGCCCGCCGGCTACCGGTTGGGGGACAACGACTCTCGGATTCTCGCGGTTGCGCGCAATCTCCAGGCCGAGGGGTACGACGTCACGGTCGTCTCCAAGGACCTGCCACTGCGCATCAAGGCATCGTCGGTCGGCCTCCTCGCGGAGGAGTACCGCGCGGAGCTCGCCATCACCGACTCCGGCTGGACGGGGATGGCCGAGCTGCCCCTGTCGGCCGAACAGGTGGATCTGCTCTTCGGAGAGGAGACGCTGTACGTCCCCGAGGCCGCCGAACTGCCCGTGCACACCGGACTGGTCCTCCAGTCCGAGCGCGGCAAGGCACTCGGCCGGGTCACGGCCGAGGGCAATGTGCGCCTGGTCCGCGGCGACCGGGAGGCCTTCGGGATCCACGGCCGCAGCGCCGAGCAGCGCATCGCCCTGGATCTGCTGCTCGACCAGGACGTCGGCATCGTGTCGCTGGGCGGCCGGGCCGGTACCGGAAAGTCGGCGCTGGCACTCTGCGCCGGTCTCGAAGCCGTGCTGGAGCGCAGGCAGCACCAGAAGGTGATGGTCTTCCGGCCGCTGTACGCGGTCGGCGGGCAGGAGCTCGGCTATCTCCCCGGCACCGAGGCCGAGAAGATGAGTCCCTGGGCGCAGGCCGTCTTCGACACGCTGTCGGCTGTCGCCGGGCGTGAGGTGATCGAGGAGGTACTGGGGCGCGGGATGCTGGAGGTCCTGCCGCTCACCCACATCCGGGGCCGGTCGCTCCACGACGCCTTCGTGATCGTCGACGAGGCGCAGTCACTCGAACGCAACGTCCTGCTGACCGTCTTGTCCAGGATCGGGTCGAATTCCCGGGTTGTGCTCACGCACGACGTGGCCCAGCGGGACAACCTCCGGGTCGGCCGGTACGACGGAGTCGTCGCCGTGGTCGAGAAGCTGAAGGGCCACCCGCTCTTCGCGCACGTCACGCTCACCCGCTCCGAGCGTTCGCAGATCGCCGCACTGGTGACCGAAATGCTGGAGGAAGGCCAGATCTGATACAGGATGCGACAGTTGATGCCGCCCGGCGAGCCAAGGAGCTTAGCCGGGCGGCATCATGTTGCGGCGCCATTTCCGCAAAACACCTGAGCCAAACGGGGTGTGAGCTTTCACACGCAACGGAGAATTGCCTAGCGGCGGCCAGTTCCGGCAGAGTCTTGCTTCCGTCAGGCCCCGCATACGGCACACCCGCACCTCCAGAGGTGCCACGCACCACACAACTCAACAATCGCCGTCCGTATGCCGCCCGCGAGCACCACGCGGCACTCCCTCAGGGGAGCTGCCCACCGGGCCCGTGCCTCCCCGTGACCCAAGCAGTAGGGAGGCCAGTGTCAGGGGCACGATTGCGCCCGCGAGGTCACCTAAGCGGGCGATGCTGGAAGGACACCGTGTGAGCCGGATCTCGGTCCGGGGGTTCGCCGTGGCATCTGCCACTGCGGTCACCACCGTCGGCGCCGTCGTAGGCGTTGCTTCGGGCAGCACTCCCGCTGTCGACGACAACAACTTCGAGGCGACCGCAGCCGACACGACGCTGCTCGCCGACATCCCTGCAGGCCAGCAGGCCCAGGTGCAGACCGCCTCGCTGACGCAGCAGGCAGACGCCCAGGCGTCCGCGGCCGACGCGGCGGCGAAGAAGTCCGCCGAGGAAGCGGCCCGCATCCAGGCAGCCAAGGACGCCAAGTCGAAGAAGCAGGCGGCCGAGGACAAGCTGGAGCAGGAGCGGCAGGCCAAGAAGGACGCCGAGCGCGCCAGCCGTTCCGAGGTCCGCAGCGCCTCCACATTCTCCACGCAGAGCTCGTACACCGTGGCCGAAGTCCAGGCGATGGCTCGCCAGATGATCCCCAGTGACCAGTTCCAGTGCTTCAGCAACATCGTGAACCACGAGTCGAGCTGGAACTACCGGGCGAGCAACGCCTCTTCCGGTGCCTACGGTCTCGTCCAGGCGCTGCCCGGCTCCAAGATGGCATCCGCGGGCGCCGACTGGCAGACCAACCCGGCCACCCAGATCAAGTGGGGCCTCAACTACATGGACAGCCGCTACGGCAGCCCGTGCGGTGCCTGGTCCTTCTGGCAGGCGAACAACTGGTACTAGAAATCGGAACCTTCCGGGGTTCTGGTCTCAACCTTGCGAAGCCCCTCACCGTCCTACGGTGAGGGGCTTCGCGCGTGTACCGTCGTCCGAACGACTCCGGGGGGAGTGGTGGGGAGAGAACTCGGGGGAAAAGGAACATATATGTCGAAACTGCCAGGATGGCTCGGCCGGCTGGGCGCCGAACTGACCGAACTCGGCGAGCGCCTGGAGGAACGCCGAGCCGCGGCGGAGGCCGAGGCGGACCGGGACGCGGACGCCGAGCCGCCGATCCCGGCCGCCGCCGACCACCCTGCCGCCACGGCCGACCATGTGCCGCCACCGCCCGCATACGCCCCGTCCGTCACCGCCCGGCCCGATCCGGTCGCGGCGATCCCCTGGGGGATGCGCGTCGCGGCCGAGGCCGGCTGGCGGCTGCTCGTCCTGGCGGGCACGCTCTGGGTGCTGATGCGGGTCATCAGTGCCGTACAGCTGGTGGTGCTGGCGTTCGTCGCCGCGCTGCTCGTCACCGCGATGCTGCAGCCGACCGTCGCCCGGCTGAGGCGCTACGGGCTGCCGCGCGGCCTGGCCACCGCCGTCACGGCGATCCTGGGCTTCGTCATCATGGGCCTGGTCGGCTGGTTCGTTGTCTGGCAGGTCATGGACAACCTCGACACCCTCTCCGACAAGGTGCGGGACGGTATCGACGAGTTGAAGCGCTGGCTGCTCGACAGCCCCTTCCACGTCACCGAGCAGCAGATCAACGATGTCGCGAAGAACCTCAGCGACACCATCGGCACCAACACCGAAGAGATCACCTCCGCCGGGCTCCAGGGCGTCACCGTGATGGTGGAGGTCCTCACCGGGATACTGCTGGCGATGTTCTCGACGCTCTTCCTGCTGTACGACGGGAAGCGCATCTGGCAGTGGGTGCTCAAGCTCGTACCCGCCCAGGCCCGGCCGGGTGTCGCGGGCGCCGGGCCGCGCGCCTGGCGGACGCTGACCGCCTATGTGCGTGGCACAGTGCTGGTCGCCATGATCGACGCGATCTTCATCGGGCTCGGGATCTGGTTCCTCGATGTGCCCATGGCGGTGCCGCTCGCCGTCTTCATCTTCCTCTTCGCCTTCATCCCGCTGGTCGGCGCAGTGGTCTCCGGAGCGCTCGCGGTCGTCGTCGCGCTGGTCACCGAGGGCGTGTTCACCGCGCTGATGGTGCTGGTCGTGGTGCTGGCCGTGCAGCAGATCGAGGGGCATGTGCTGCAGCCGTTCATCCTCGGCCGCGCGGTACGCGTCCACCCGCTCGCCGTCGTCCTCTCGGTCGCCGCGGGCGGCATGGTCGCGGGCATCGGCGGTGCGGTCGTCGCGGTGCCGCTGGTCGCGGTCACCAATACGGTGGTCGGCTATCTGCGGACATTCGGGCAGGAGGCCGCCCTTCGCCACGCACCGCAGCCCCGCGGGGCCACGGCGATCGGTGCGGCCCCGACCCCGACCCCGAGTCCGCCCCCGGCGCCGGAGCCACCGCCCGCGGGTGAGGACGAAGGGGAAGGGAAGCCGCCGGTGCAGTGAGGCGGAGAGCGCAGCGAGACGGAACGATAAGAAGGGCCCCGTGGACGGTCGGTCGTCCTCGGGGCCCTTCTCGTATCAGGGGTACTGCTGTTACTGCTCGGCGAGCACGGCCTCGGCATCGAGGGTCACGCCGACCGCCTGGATCACCGAGGCGATCCTGACGGCTTCCTGAATGGTCTCACGGTCCACGCCGGCCTTGCGCAGCACCTGCTCGTGGGAGTCCAGGCACTGGCCGCAGCCGTTGATCGCGGAGACGGCGAGCGACCACAGTTCGAAGTCGACCTTCTCCACGCCCGGCTTGCCGATGACGTTCATCCGCAGGCCCGCACGGAGCGTCCCGTACTCGGGGTCCGACAGCAGGTGCCGGGTCCGGTAGAAGACGTTGTTCATCGCCATGATGGCGGCGGCCGACTTCGCCGCGGTGTACGCCTCGGCGGAGAGGTTGGCCTTGGCCTCCGGCTCCAGCTCGCGAAGCACCTTCGGCGAGCGCGAGGCGATCGCGCAGGCGAGGACGGTGCCCCAGAGCTGCTGCTGCGGGAGTTCGCTGTTCCCGATGACCGAACCGAGGTTCAGCTTCAGGTCCTTGGCGAAGTCCGGGACGGCGGCCTTCAGTTCGTCGAGTGCCATGTCGGTGTCAGCTCACTCGCCCGAGAGGAGCGCGACCGGGTCCAGGGTGTTCTCGCCCTTGGTCCAGTTGCACGGGCACAGCTCGTCGGTCTGCAGGGCGTCGAGGACCCGGAGGACCTCCTTGGGGTTACGGCCCACGGAACCGGCGGTCACCATCGTGAACTGGATCTCGTTGTTCGGGTCGACGATGAAGACGGCGCGCTGCGCGAAGCCGTCCTCGCCCTCGATGCCGAGGTCACGCATGAGCTCGTGCTTCGAGTCGGCCATCATCGGGAAGGGCAGGTCGGTCAGGTCCGGGTGGTCCTTGCGCCAGGCGTGGTGCACGAACTCGGAGTCGCCGGAGAAGCCGAGGATCTGGGCGTCACGGTCGGCGAACTCGTCGTTCAGCTTGCCGAAGGCGGCGATCTCGGTGGGGCACACGAAAGTGAAGTCCTTCGGCCACGCGAAGACGATCTTCCACTGACCCTCGTAGGTCTTGTGGTTGATCTGCTCGAACTCCTTGCCGCTCTCCAGCGAGACACAAGCAGTCAGGTCGAACTCGGGGAACTTGTCACCGACAGTGAGCACGCGCTCTCCTTGCAGCGTAGGAATTCCCTTTTTACGGGAGTTCCTGGGGGTTGGACGATGTCCACCTTGGCACAGAGTGCATTGATCGCGGAAATAGCTATACTCGGTCGTGATGATCGGAGGTGCCTATCAGTGGCGCAGAGCAACCAGGGCAATCGACCCAAACAACCCAGTCTGTCGCAGCTGCGTGCCTTCGCGGCCGTGGCCGAGCACCTGCACTTCAGGGACGCGGCGGCAGCAATCGGGATGAGTCAGCCCGCGCTCTCCGGGGCCGTGTCCGCGCTGGAGGAGACACTCGGTGTCCAGCTCATCGAGCGTACGACGCGCAAGGTGCTGCTCTCGCCCGCCGGGGAGCGGCTGGCGGTGCGGGCCGGGGCGGTGCTGGAGGCCGTCGGTGAGCTGATGGAGGAGGCCGAGGCGGTCCGGGCGCCGTTCACCGGAGTGCTCAGGCTAGGCGTGATCCCGACCGTCGCCCCGTACCTGCTGCCGACCGTGCTGAGGCTGGTCCACGACCGCTACCCGGAGCTCGACCTGCAGGTGCACGAGGAGCAGACGTCGTCGCTGCTGGAGGGGCTGGCCGCCGGCCGGCTGGACCTGCTGCTGCTCGCCGTGCCGCTCGGGGTGCCCCAGGTGACCGAACTCCCGCTCTTCGACGAGGACTTCGTGCTGGTCATGGAGCGCAGCCACTGGCTGGGCGGTCGCGCCGACATTCCGCGCGAGGCGCTGCGCGAGCTGCCGCTGCTGCTGCTCGACGAGGGGCACTGTCTGCGTGACCAGGCGCTGGACATCTGCCGGGAGGCGGGACGCACGGAGGGGGCACCGGTGACCACGACCGCGGCCGGGCTCTCCACGCTGGTGCAGCTGGTCGCGGGCGGGCTCGGGGTGACGCTGCTGCCGCGTACCGCCGTCACCGTGGAGACCGCCCGCAACGACGCGCTGACCACCGGGTACTTCGCGGATCCCGCGCCGTCGCGGCGGGTGGCGCTGGGGATGCGGACCGGGGCGGCGCGGCACGGCGAGTTCGAGGAGTTCGCGGCCGCACTGCGTGAGGCGATGCGGGAGCTGCCGGTACGGCTGACGGCGAGTACGTCGCACGTGTGAAAGGGGTGCGGTCTTTCTCCTTGCGGAGGGACCGCACCCCTTGTGCTCGTCATTCCGTCCGCAGGCCGTCCGGTCGCATGAGCCGCCACAGCAGTGGCAGCGAGACGAGGGTGACCAGCAGGATCAGCGCCGCGCCCGCTCCCACCATCGGCAGGAACAGCCACCAGTCGGTCACCTTCTTGGCGATCATCCTGATCATCACCGCGCCGAGCCCGAGCCCGCCCGCGACCGCCACCGCCAGGCCGATGACCACCGGTACGGCGGTCTGCCAGAGCACCGACCAGCCGAGGGTGGTCCGCCGGGTGCCGAAGGCGACCAGGACCGACAGCAGGCGTCTGCGCTCCCGCAACTGCTCCAGCTGGGAGACCAGCATCGAGGCGGCGATCAGCAGCAGGGTGACGGTCGCGCCGACCTGGAGGCCGGTCTGCACGCTCGCGTACTGCCGGTCGCGCGTCACCGAATGCAGGGAGTCGACGCGCATGCCGGGGTCGATCCTGGCCGCCGTGTTCCGTACGTACTCGGAGACGTCCGCGACGCTCTCGTCGACCTTGATCTGCGCGTTGACCGTCGCGCCGGGCAGCGTACTCGGGTCGACCGCGCCGACCGTGGCCATGATGCCCCAGTGGTCCTCGCCCATCGGATCGCGGCGGGAGACGACGGTCGGGGCGTCGGCGGGCAGGGTCCACCGCTTCGACTTCACGCCGTCCGGCTCGGTGGACGAGCTGATCTCGACCTCCTTGCCCTTGCGAGCCGTCTGGTCCATCCAGGCGGCCATCTCCTTGTCGTTCCTGGGGTGGACGACGAAGGCGTCGCCCTCCTTGCAGGAGCCGATCCGGGCGAGTTCGCGCAGGGTCGCGCAGTCGCCGATGGACAGTGAGGTGGTGGGCTGGATGTCGCCTTCGTACTTCCCCGGCCGGGTGACGTACACCTCGACCGTGCCGATGACGGCCTGCACGCCCTTGGTGGCCCGGAACTCCTTGATGGTGCGCGCGGCCGCGTCACCGGTCACGTTCTCGGAGTACGTCGTGAACTGGGCCCGCGAGGGATCCTGCCCCGTCATCCGGTTGAAGTCGTCGCCCACCGCAGCGAACAGCATCTGCAGCGCCACCGCGCCCGCCACCGCGACCGTGATGCCGCTGACCGCACGGGACGCCGCCCCGCTGCTCAGCTGGAGCCTGCGGGTCGCGAGCTGCCAGGGCACCGGGCCGCCGCGCAGCCGGTTCACACACGTCTCGACCAGCCACGGCAGCAGCAGCGCGAGCCCCACCAGGGCCAGGACGGCGCCGGCCGCGATCGGATACGGGTCGACAGGGGTGTGCTTGTCGACGTCTCCGGTCAGTGCGAGCACCGCCACGCCCGCGACCGGCATCAGCAGCCGCCACCAGAGCCGGCGCCTGCGGCTGCGGCTGTTGCGTACGACTCCGAGCGGTTCGATCACCACCGAGCGCAGGGCGGTCAGGGTGACCAGCACCGCCGCCACCGGAACCGCCACCGCGACCAGCGCCGCCAGCCAGGGGGCCGGGACCAGATCGGCAGGGAAGGCGCTGACGTCCCACACCTCGACGGCGCCCATGAACTGACGTCCCACCAGGAAGAACGCCAGGCCCGCCACCAGGCCGAGCACCGCGCCGAAGAGCGCCTCGCCGGCCGCGATCCGGCGGGTCATCCGGATGTCCGCGCCGACCAGGCGCAGCGCCGCGAGTCTGCGGTCGCGGCGGTCCCCGCCGAAGCGCACGGCCGTCGCGATGAAGATCGCGACCGGCACCAGCAGGACGACGCAGATCATGATGACCAGCACGATGAGGACGGGGGACAGGGGCTCGGACGGTGCCCTGTCACCGTAACCGGCCAGCCGGTGGCCGCCCGCGGCGGCGGTCAGGGTGGCGCTGCCCGCGTAGAAGCGCAGTTCGCCCGGGGAGATCAGGCCCGGGTCGGCGATGGTGCCGGTGATCCGGTACGGCAACCGCTCCTTGAGGAGACGGCCCTCCGGGGAGCCGAGCAGCTCCTTCAGGGCAGGCGAGGCGACCATCTCGTCGGGGCCGGGGAAGTTCGCCACGCCGGGCGGGGTGACCGGGTGCGCCCCCTCCGGCCGCATCAGGAAGCCCTCGACGGAGCGGCCGCGGAACTCGGACTCCGCGTTGATCCGCAGCACAGTGGAGTCCGACTTCGGGACGGTGTCGTCGCGTGAGACGCGGGACTCGGTGCGGGCCTGCTCGCGGGCGGAACGGTGATCGAGCAGATGCGGTACGGAGGAGGCGACCAGCAGCAGCGCCACGCCGAGGCCCACACCGACCGCGGTGAGTACGGTGCGCGTCCAGCCCTCACGTCCGCCGGAGGAGGCGAACCGGATGCCGAGGACGAGATCGCGCAGCAGGGCGGTCGCGCGGGAGGGTTCGGCGGGCCGGCGCTGCTCGGCTGCCAGGGCCTTCTTCGGTTCGAGCAGCGTCATGCGGTGTGCTCCAGGTCGCGGGCCCGGCCGTCGCGCACGGTGACGTCGCGGTCGGAGTAGGCGGCGACGCGGGCCTCGTGCGTCACCAGGACCACGGCGACGTTGGCGGACCGGGCGGCCTCGCCGAGCAGTTGCATCACCCGCTCGCCGTTGAGGGAGTCCAGGGCACCGGTCGGCTCGTCCGCGAAGATCACCTTCGGGGAGGAGACCAGGGCGCGGGCGATGGCGACGCGCTGGCCCTGGCCGCCGGAGACCTCGCCGGGACGCTTGGCGCCGAGGTCGTCGACCTCCAGGCGCTCCATCCAGCGGAGGGCGGTGCGCTCGGCGTCCTTGCGCCTGGTGCCGCTGAGGCGGAGCGGCAGGGCGACGTTCTCCACGCAGGTCAGCTCCGGGACGAGCTGTCCGAACTGGAAGACGAAGCCGAATTCGCTGCGGCGCAGGGCGCTGCGTTCGGCGTCGGACATCGCGGAGAGCTCGCGGCCCGCGTAGGTGACCGTGCCGCTGTCGGGGGTGATGATGCCGGCGAGGCAGTGCAGCAGGGTCGACTTGCCGGAGCCGGACGGGCCCAGCACGGCGACGACCTCGCCGGGGTGGACGGAGAACGAGGCGCCGTCCAGGGCGGGTGTCGAACCGTACGACTTGTGCAGGTCGCGGGCGACGAGGAGGGAGCCGGCCGGGGTCATGCGGCGACCTCGCGGGCGAGGCGGTCGAGCCGGGCGGCGGTCAGTTCCAGCCAGCGGAGGTCGGCCTCCAGGTGGAAGAGGGCGTGGTCGCAGATCAGCTGATCTGCGAGGTCGCCGCCGCGCTTGCGGTCGGTGAGGATGCGCATGAGGCGCAGGTGCTCGGCGCGCTGCGTGTCCAGGAGGGTTTCGGCGCTGCGGCCGGTGAGCAGGGCGAGGACGACCTTGGTGTACAGCGTCGACTGGAGGTACGGCTCCGGCTTCTCGGGCTGGGCGAGCCAGTCGGTGACGTCGGTGATGCCGGCCTCGGTGATGGCGTACCGCTTGCGCTCGGGGCCGCCGCCGCTCTCTATGCCGTCGACCTCTACGAGGCCGTTCTTGAGGAGGCGGGACATGGTCGAGTAGACCTGGCCGTAGTGCAGGGGGCGGTCGTGGCCGAACTTCTCGTCGAATGTGCGCTTGAGGTCGTAGCCGTGGCGGGGGCCGGACTCGAGGAGCCCTAGGAGGGTGTGACCGATAGACATGCGGACACTATAAGCGGTGTGTATACCTCGCGTGTATACGCGGGTGGGGCAGGTCCTCCTCGAGATGAGGTGGGGGCGTCAGCCGTACTGCTCGGTGCGGCCCTGAGCGGGCCTTACGGGGGAACCGGGCCACCCCGGCCCGACAGCATCGTGCCTGCGCACGGGAACGGGCCCCGGGAGTGTGCTCCCGGGGCCCGTTCCTGCGTCACCGCGTTCAGCGGCGCGGTGCCAGCACCTGCTTGAGCACGTCGTGCACGTACGTGTTCGGGTGCTTGCCCGAGAAGCTGTCGGAGAGCGGACCGCTCGCCGTCACGGGCACGTCCACGCTGGTGTGTCCCGACGTGGTCCAGTCGATGATGAACTTGCGGTCGCTGCCGCGGATCGAGAACGGACCGTCCTCGGCGGAGATGGCGTCCCCGGACTCGTCGGTGGCGTCGACCTCCTCGACCGAGAGACCGCCGGTCTCGTGGTCACCGGTGACGACCAGCAGCGTGTCGGGGTGCGTCGCGATGTACGCGCGGGCCACCGCGACGGCCTTCTCCAGCTGCTGCATCGACTGCAGGACGCGCGTGCCGTTGTTGGAGTGCGCGAACTCGTCGGTGCCTTCCTCCTCGACCATGAGGAAGAAGCCCTTCTTGTTCTTGTCCAGGCTGGTCAGGGCCTTGCTGGTCATCGTGCCGAGGTCCACGACCGGGCTGTAGACGTCGCCCTGGCCCTCGGGGCGCTGCTGGAACATCTCCTCGTTGCTGAACAGCCCGAGGATCTTGCCGTTCTTGGCCTTGCTCAGCCCGCTCGCACTGTTGACGTACGAGTAACCGGCCTTCTGGGCCTTCTTGATCAGGTTGCCCTTGGTGCCGCGGCTGCCCTCGGTCGTGTCCTCCGCCGGCTTGTCCTGGAACGCGCCCGCCGTACCGGCCGGCAGCCACCAGTCCTCGCCGCCGCCCAGGATGACGTCGGGCTTGCTGACGTCCAGGTACTGACGGGCGATCTCGTCCTGCTGTCCGCGGTCCGCGGTGTTGGCGAAGAACGCCGCCGGGGACGCGTCGGTGACCTGCGCGGTGGTCACCAGGCCGGTGGCCTTGCCGGCCGCCTTGGCCTGCTGGCCGAGGGTCGCCAGCGGGTTGCCGTCGACATCGACGCTGATCGCGCCGTTGTAGGTCTTCTCGCCCGTGGCCCATGCGGTCGCCGCCGCGGCGGAGTCCGTCACGACGGCCTTCGGGTCCCGCGGGGTGGTGGTGAGCTGGCCGGACGCCGTGAGGCGGTCCATCGCCAACTGGCCTTCCAGGCCGGAAAGGTTGAGCCTTGCTGCCTCGCGCATCGAGGCACCCATGCCGTCACCGTTGATGAAGATGACGTTCTTCGCCGTCGGGGCCTTCGCCTTCGCCGCCGACTGCGGTGCAACGGCCGACGCACCCAGCGTCGGGTTGAGCACCATCGTGGCAACTGCGGCCACGACGGCCGCAGCGACGGGGGCTCCCCATCGCGCACTACGCACGCGTCTGTTCACAACAGCTCCTCGTGAATTGCATAGCTTTCACAAGCGAACGTATGCGTGGAGGCGGTACCCGTCATGAACGAGAGGCATCGGGATACGGAACAACCGGCCGCCGGGGCTCCGGTGGCGCGGTTCCCCTCGGCGCCCTCCGTCTGCAGGAACACCTGCCGGAGCGCGTCCGGCACGGCCGGATCCGGCTTCCCCCAGCGGCGTCTGCCGGAGACGGCGGCTGCGTGACCGCGATCGCCGGACGGGCTGGTCCTCCAGCCCGTCCGGCGCTGCGGGGGCAGGCGCCCGGCGCCCGCTCCCGTTCTCCCGCCCCCTACTCCGCCGGGGGCTTGGGGGGACGGCCCCGGCGGGGGATGGGGGATGCTGTCGCCGGCAGGCGGCCCGCCTCTGCCAGCGCCCTGCGCAGCAGGAACTCGATCTGGGCGTTCGCGCTGCGCAGTTCGTCCGAGGCCCAGCGGGCCAGCGCGTCGTGCACCGCGGGGTCCAGCCGCAGCAGCATCTGCTTGCGCTTCGGGGTTTCTTCCGTCACTGGTAGAGCGTGCCCGTGTTCAGGACGGGTTGCGCCGCGCGGTCACCGCACAGCACCACCATCAGGTTGCTGACCATCGCCGCCTTGCGTTCGGAGTCGAGCTCGACGATGTCCTGTTCCGCGATCCGGGTCAGCGCCATCTCGACCATCCCGACCGCGCCCTCGACGATCTGCTGGCGGGCCGCGACCACCGCACCCGCCTGCTGGCGCTGGAGCATCGCGGAGGCGATCTCAGGGGCGTACGCGAGGTGGCTGAAGCGGGACTCGATGATGCGTACGCCGGCGGCCTGCACCCGGGCGGTGAGTTCGGCGCCCAGCTTCTCGGTGATCTCGTCCGCGTTGCCGCGCAGTGACAGGCCACCCTCGTCATGTGCGTCGTACGGGTACTCGATCGCGATGTGGCGGACGGCCGCCTCGGTCTGCGTGGCGACGAACTTCCGGAAGTCGTCGACCTCGAAGAGCGCCTGCGCGGTGTCCTCGACCTTCCAGACGACGATTGAGGCGAGCTCGATCGGGTTGCCGTAGGCGTCGTTGACCTTGAGGACCGCGGTCTCGTGGTTGCGGACCCGGGTGGAGATCTTGCGGCTGCTGGTCAGCGGGTTGATCCAGCGCAGTCCGTCGGCGCGGATCGTTCCGACGTACCGGCCGAAGAGCTGGATGACGCGGGCCTCGCCGGGCGCCACCATCTTGACGCCGCTCATGCAGAAGAGCGAGGCGAGGGCGAGGAGCACCCCGACGACGAGGAGAGGGATCCCCGCTCCGTTGTGGCCGTTGGCGCCCAGGGCGCCGCCGATGATCGCCAGGCCGATGCCGAGGAACACGCCGAGGACGGTCAGGAGCAGTCCGAAGCCGCCGGGGATGGAGTGGGCCGTGGTCTCCCGGACCTGCGGCTCGGGCATCTTCGGAGCACCGTCGGTCTGCGCCGCTATCGGCTGGTCGGTCATGATTCCCCCTGTTTGCGTGTCTAGCGCGTTGCTAGCAATGTGATTACACATTAACCGAATTCGCAACCATGTGCACCTCTCGGGAGTCGGTTCCTTAGGGAGCGGGTGCTGATTGTCACGTCCGGAAAAGACCGGATCGCCTGCATTTTGTCCTTGCCGGCAGTGTTAGCTGTCTGGGCTGAGCGGATCAGGCGAGCAGAGAAACGGGAGCGATACAGCGATGGGTCGAGCGGATGCGCGACGAGCCCAGCAGCGCGGAGCGCGGCGGGCCGCGAAGAGCGGCGGCATACGCAGACTCTTCACCTGGCGGAAGATGCTGGGCACGTTCTTCGGGTTCTGCCTGCTGATCATGGGCGCCTTCGTGGCGCTCTACCTGTACGTGGACATACCGAAGGCCAACATCCTGGCCGAGCGGCAGAGCAACGTCTACCAGTACAGCGACGGCACAGTGCTGACCCGGACCGGGAGTGACGGGGTCAACCGCCAGATCGTGGATCTCGCCCAGGTCCCCAAGGAGGTGCAGCACACCTTCGTCGCCGCCGAGAACAAGACGTTCTACAAGGACAAGGGCGTCGACCTGAAGGGCACCGCGCGTGGCATCTTCAACACGCTCTCCGGCAAGGGCAAGCAGGGTGGCTCGACCATCACCCAGCAGTACGTGAAGAACTACTACCTGACGCAGGACCCCACGGTCAGCCGCAAGCTCAAAGAGCTGGTGATCTCGCTCAAGGTCGACCAGAAGAAGGACAAGAACTACATCCTCGCCGGGTACATCAACACCGCGTACTACGGCCGCGGCGCGAGCGGGATCCAGGCCGCGGCGCAGGCCTACTACGGGGTCGACGCCAAGGACCTCAACGTTTCCCAGGGCGCCTATCTGGCCGCGCTGCTCCAGGCCCCCAGCCAGTACGACTGGGCGGTCGCGACGCCCACCGGCCGGAGGCTCGTCAAGGAGCGCTGGGCCTACACGCTCGACAACATGGTCGAGATGCACTGGCTCGACAAGGCCCAGCGCGACACCCTGAAGTTCCCCGTCCCGGACAAGCCCAAGCCCGCCCCCGGCATGGAGGGCCAGACCGGATACCTCGTCGAGGCCGCCAACAAGGAGCTGGACAAGCAGGGCATCACGGGGGAGATGCGGGAGGCCGGCGGCTGGACCTTCACCCTGAACATCGACAAGAAGCGGCAGAAGCAGCTGGAGACGTCGGTCGACCGCCAGCTGGAGTCCAAGCTGGACCGCAAGGGCAACAAGGTCGACGCGACCGTCCAGGCGGGTGCCACCTCCGTCGACCCCGAGACCGGCGCAGTCGTCGCGCTCTACGGCGGGGTGGACTACGTCAAGCACTACATTTCCAACGCCACGCGCCGGGACTACCAGCCCGCCTCCACCTTCAAGCCGCTGGTGCTCGCCTCCGCGCTGGAGAACGAGGCGAAAACCCAGGACGGCGATCTGATCGGCGTCAACACCCGCTACGACGGCACCAGCAAGCGGCCGGTCGTGGGCAGCGACACCCCGTTCGCCCCGGAGAACGAGGACAACCGGAGCTACGGTGACGTCACCGTGCAGACCGCGATGAACAAGTCGATCAACTCGGTCTTCGCGCAGATGGTGGTCGACGTCGGCCCGCCCGCGGTGAAGGAGACCGCGCTGGCGCTCGGTGTACCGGACCAGAACTTCCCCGAGCGCCCCGCCATCACACTGGGCACGATGAACGCCTCGACCTGGGACATGGCGGGCGCGTACGCCACGCTCGACAACCACGGCCGGAAGGTCACCCCGTTCATCGTGAAGTCCGCCAAGCACCGGGACCGCACGGTCGCCCCGGTCAAGGGCATCGGGAACCAGGTGATCAGCCGCAAGTCCGCCGACACCGTGACCTCCGTCCTGAGGGGCGTCGTGGACAGCGGCTCCGGCCAGGCGGCCAACACCTCGGCCTACGAGGCGGCGGGCAAGACGGGCACCTCGGAGAACAACAAGTCCGCCTTGTTCGCGGGCTACACCCCGGAGCTCACCACGGTCGTGGCGCTCTTCGGTGAATCCCCCAAGGAAGGCGGCGGCCAGGTCAGTCTGACCGGTACCGCGAACTCCGGCCGGGCCAACGGTGGCGGCTTCCCGGCGCAGATCTGGGCGGACTACACCCTCGGTGCGCTGGGTGGCGGCTCCAGTGCCCAGTTCGATCTTCAGGACGTGGAGCGCGGTCAGGTCACCGTGCCGGCCAGCCCGTCGACGAGTCCCTCGGCGTCGGAGAGCCCCGACCCGTCGCCGTCCGAGTCGTCGGATCCGCCTTCGCAGAGCCCGATCGAGACGCCCAGTGATCCGGCCAGTCAGTCGCCCATCGAGCCGCCGAGCGAGTCCCCCGTCCTGCCGAGCGAGTCCCCCGTCGTGCCGGGCGGGGGAGCGAACTCCGGGCGGCCGGGAAACAACAACCCGCTCGATCAGTGAACGCACGGGAGTGGGGGGGGGGGGGGGGGGGGGGGGGGGGGGGGGGGGGGGCGGGGGGCGGGGGGGGGGCGGGGGGGCGGCGGCGGGCGGGGGGGGGGGGGGCGGGGGGGGGGGGGGGGGGGGGGGGGGGGGCGGCGGGGGGGGGGGGGGGCGCGCGGGGGGGCCCGGCGGCGCGGCCGCGCCGGC